>JAWLFJ010000066.1:0-21264 GCA_041685625.1 Paracoccaceae bacterium
GGCGGGCCGGCCCGGCCGTCCTCGGCGCCCGTCGCCTTGGCGCCCTGCAGGGAGGCCCGAGCTTCGATCGGCGTCGACGGAGAAGCGGCCGCTCGATGTGAGCCGCCGATCTTCGGATGCGCCAGGGTCGCGGTCGGGAACGCCGCGACGGCCGCCCCTCCAGCGGCCGGTCGCGGCTCTTGGAGTCGGAGAAGGCGTCCCAGACGGCATCGTCCACGGCGAAGCCGTTCGAACCACCTGACCGAGAGGTCGGCGCCGAGCCGGTCCATCGACCGCCGCTCCGACCGGATGCCGTGGACCGCCTGCAGCGGCAGCGCACGCAGCCGCCTCTTAGGGGGGATCGCGCGCCGGCCGACCGGGGCGCGACGCGCCCCGCAGGCGCCCGACATCGCCCCCCGCGCCACCTCGGCGATCCCGTGGATGGCGCGGAGCGGACCCGAAGCCGGCGCCCGCCCCTCGAGGTCGACACGGGAAAGAGGCGCGCCGCTCCGCCGACCCGATCGGCGCATGCCACGCCCGCGCCTTCCGCGAAAGCGACGGGAGCACCGTCGCGCCAGATCGGGAAGGGCTTTTCAGCGGCCTGCCGCGGATGCGCTTGGGCCACGGTCGATCGCCCTTCTCCGAGCCGCGCATCTGCGCCTATGCAAGCGGGTTCGCGGATCCCCGATCCCGCCGACCGCAGCGCCCTCCCGCTTCGGTCCGTGTCGAACATGAGATCCCCGCCGCGGCCCGGCCGCTTCGGTCCGCGACCCGGCCTTGCCGCGACGCCGAGGTCGGGCCAGTCTCTCCGCGTCGTCCACCCGCTCCCGAGGATCCCTCGATGACCGTTCCGCCCCCCGTTCCGGAGGTCGTGCGCCACTTGCCGGACGCCGAGGCGACGGCCGCGGCGGGCGCCGCCCTCGCCGCCGCGCTGGGTCCGGGCGACGCCGTGCTCCTCTCCGGTGATCTCGGCGCGGGCAAGTCGGCGCTGGCGCGGGCGGCGATCCTCGCGCTGCTGGCGGAAGACGGACGCGTCGAGGACGTCCCCTCGCCCAGCTTCACCCTTGTGCAGGTCTACGAGACGGCGCGCGGCGAGGCCTGGCATGCCGACCTGCACCGCCTCGCGGGGCCCGAGGCGATCCCCGAACTCGGCCTGGAGGCGGCCTTCGAGACGGCGATCTGCTTCGTCGAGTGGCCCGACCGGCTGGGACCGTTCCGCCCGCCGCGGCGGCTGGAGATCGCGCTCGCCTTCGCGGACGCGGATCCCGAGGCGGGGCGGCGCCTCTGCGCCGTCGGGGTCGGCGGCGGCTGGGGCCCGGCGCTCGCGGCGCTCGCGGCATGAGCGGCATGAGCGCGGGGTCCGGCGATCCGCGCCTCGACCGGGGTCCGGCGCGGGACGCCGCGCAGGCCGCCTTCCTCGTCGCGGCGGGCTGGGGGCGGGCGAAGGTCGCGCCGCTCGCCGGCGACGCCTCCGACCGCCGTTATCTGCGCCTTCGGCGGGACGGCGGCGGCCGGGCGGTGCTGATGGATTCCCCCCCGGCGCGGGGCGAGGACGTCCGGCCCTTCCTGACGTTGACGGAGATCCTGCGCGGGCGCGGCTTCTCGGCGCCCGAGGTCTACGCGGCGGATCCGGAGGCGGGGTTCCTGCTGCTCGAGGATCTCGGAGACGCGCTGTTCGCCCGTGTGGCGGAGGCCGAACCCGCGCGGGAGCCGGAGCTCTACGCGGTCGCGGCCGATCTCCTCTCCGAGCTTCAGGCCGAGCCCGCCGACGCCCTGCCGCTGCCGCCCTACGACGGCGTCACGCTGCTGCGCGAGGCGGCGCTGGTCTGGGAGTGGTACTGGCCCGGTGCGGCCGGCGGGCCGGTCCCGGAGGCGGCGGTCGCCGCGATCCGAAGCGCGCTGGAGGCGGCGCTCGTCCCCGTCGCCGGCGCGCGCTCGGCGCTGGCGCTTCGCGACTATCACGCCGAGAACCTCGTCTGGCTGCCGGAACGCCGCGGGACGGCGCGCGTCGGGCTGCTCGACCATCAGGACGCGCTGCGCGGGCATGGCGCCTACGACCTCGTCTCGCTGCTCGAGGACGCCCGGCGCGACGTCTCCGAGGCCGCGGCGGCGCGGGCGGAGGCGCGTTTCCTCGCCGCGACGGGGACCGACCCGGCGGCGCATGCGGCGGCGCGGGCGACGCTGGGCGCGCAGAGGAACCTCAAGATCCTCGGCATCTTCGCGCGGCTGGCGCGGCGGGACGGCAAGCCGGCTTATCTCGCGCTGCTGCCGCGGGTCTGGGGGCATCTGCGGCGGGACCTCGCCCATCCGGCGCTGGCGGATCTCGCGCGGGCGCTGGAGGGGCTGCCGGCGCCCGACGCCGCGGTCCGGGCGAGGCTCGCGGCGTGAGGGGGCCGGGGACCGCGATGGTGCTGGCGGCGGGCCTCGGCACCCGCATGGGGTCGCTGACGCGGGACCGTCCGAAGCCGCTGCTGCGCGCCGGCGGGCGGGCGCTGATCGACCATGCGCTCGACCGGGCCGAGGAGGCGGGCGTGTCCCGCGCCGTCGTTAACCTGCATTGGCACGCCGAGGCGCTGCGCGCGCATCTCGCCGGGCGCGCGCGGCCCGAGATCGTCTTTTCCGACGAGACCGGGCGGCTGATGGAGACCGGCGGCGGCATCGCCAAGGCCCTGCCGTTGCTGGGGAAAGATCCTGTCTACGTGCTGAACTCCGACGCCGTCTTCGCCGGGCCGCCGCCGCTGGCGCGCCTCGCGGAGGCGTGGGACGCCACGCGGATGGACGCGCTGCTCCTGCTCGTCCCCCGGGGCGAGGCGCGGGCCTACACCCGCGCCGGGGACTTCCGGCTCGGCCCGGACGGGCGGCCGGAGCGGCGGGGCGCCGCGGCGGCCGCGCCATGGGTCTACGCCGGGGCGCAGATCGCGCGGCCAGGGGTGTTCGCGGGCGTCTCGGAGGGGCCGTTCTCGGCCAATCCGGTCTGGGACCGTCTGCTGGCGGCGGGTCGGCTCTTCGCGGTGACGCATCCGGGGCCCTGGGTGGATGTCGGCACGCCCGAGGGATTGGCGGCGGCGGACGCGCTCCTGGGCGGATAGGCGCTTGCCGGAGGGCGTGGGACGGGGCAGAGTTCGGGCAATGTTCTCCGACGCTCCCGGTCCTCGCGTGTTCTTCCTGCCTCCGGGCGCCGCCTTCGCGCGGGGCTTCGCGGAGGGGCTGCGCGCGCGCCTCGCCGGGGCGCCGCCGGAGGCCTTGGCGCGGGTGCGGATCTACCTCAACGCGCGGCGCACGGCGCGGGCGGTCGAGGCGACGCTGGAGGCGGCCGGCCCGGCGACCTGGCTGCCCGAGGTCCGGCTCTTCGGCGCGCTCGAGGCCGAGGCGCGGGCGGCGGGGCTGCCGGCGGCGCCGTCGCGACTGAGGCGGGACTTCGCGCTCCTGCGGCTGACCGAGGCGTTCCTGGCGCGGGAGACGGGCTTCGGGCCGGCGGCCTCGGCCCCGGGGCTCGCCACCTCGCTGCGCACGCTGCTGGACGAGCTGCAGGCGGGGGGCGTCACCGCGGCCGAGCTGAGGGCGCTCGATCTCGCGGAGCATGCCGAGCATTGGCGCCGCGCGGCGGACTTCCTCGCCATCCTCGCCGAGCATTGGCCGCGGCATCTGGCGGAGGCGGAGGGCGGCGCGCCGGACCCGGAGACGCGGCGGCGCGCGGCGGTGCGCGCGACGGCGGAGGCCTGGGCGGCGCGGCCGCCGGCGACGCCGGTGCTGGCGGCGGGCTCCACCGGCTCCACCCCCGCGACGGCGGAGCTGCTGAGCGCCGTGGCGCGGCTGCCGCAGGGGGCGGTGGTGCTGCCCGGCTGGGACCCGGAGATGCCGGCCGAGGTCTGGGAGACGTTGGCGGCGGGCGAGCGGCCCGAGCATCCGCATCACCATCTGGTGCGGCTGGTGGCGGGGCTCGGCCTCGGCCCGCGCGACCCGGCGCCCTGGCTGGCCGAGCCGGCGCCCTCGCCGGCGCGTCTTGCGCTGACGACGCAGGCGCTGCGCCCGGCGCCGGTGACGGACGCCTGGGCGGCGGCGCTGCCGGCGCTCGCCGCCGGGGCGGAGGCGGCGACGGCGGACCTGACCTGGACGGAGGCCGCGAGCCCGCGCGAGGAGGCCGCCGCGATCGCCGCGCTGCTGGCCGAGGCCGCGCACCGGCCGGAGGGCGTGGCCGCGCTGGTGACGCCGGACCGGGCGCTGGCGCGGCGCGTCGCCTCGGAGCTGTCGCGCTGGGGGATCGTGCCGGACGACAGCGCCGGGACGCCGCTGTCGCTGACCCCGCCGGGCGTCGCGCTGGGTCTGCTGGCGGGGAGCGTCGGCCGCCCGCTGGAGACGCGCGTGCTGGCGGCGCTGCTGCGCCATCCGCTGATCGGCGGGCGGGGCGAGGCGCGCAAGCGGCACGTCCGCATGGCCCGCGCGCTGGAGCGCCGGGCGCTGCGCGGCGGGCCGGCGGAGATCGACTGGGAACGGCTCCGGGCGGCGGCGCGGCCTTCGGACGATCCCGAGCGTGAGCGCGGACGCCCGCCGGCGCCGGAGGGCTTCGGCGACTGGTTCGCGTGGCTGCGGGGCGCCCTAGCCCCCCTCGCCGCGCCGGCCGGGGACGCGGCCGAGGCGGCGCGTCGGCATCGGGCGGCGGCCGAGGCGCTGTCGCGCGGGCCGGACCCGGGCGCCGCGCCGGGCGGGTCGGAGACGGAGGGCGACGGGGGCCCGGCCGCAGCCGGGCCGGAGGGCGCCGCGCCGTCCGGCGAGGCGGGTCGGGCGCCGGTGGATGCGGGGGCCGCGACCGACGCGGCGGTCGAGCGCGCCGCGACGCCGCCGCTTTGGGAGAAGGAGGCCGGGCGGCGCGCGCTGGCCTTCGCGGAGGCCTTTCTGGAGGCGGCGGAGGCCGCGCCGGGGGCCGGGGCCTCGGTCGGCTACGGCACGCTATGGGGCGCGTTCGCGGCGGGCGAATCGGTGACCGAGCCGGCGCCGGAGGCGTCCTCGCGCGTCAAGCTTCTGGGCACGCTGGAGGCGCGGGCGGAGACGGCGGATCTGGTGATTCTCGGCGGGCTCAACGAAGGGGTCTGGCCGCCGGCGCCGGGGCCGGATCCCTGGCTGGGGCGGGAGTTGCGCGCGCGCCTCGGCCTCGCGCCGCCTGAGGCGCGCACCGGGCTTTCGGCGCATGACTTCCTGCAGGCGGCGAACGCGCCGCGGGTGGTGCTCACCCGAGCGGTGCGCGACGACGCGGGGCCGACCGTCGCCTCGCGCTGGCTGGCGCGGCTCGAGGCGCTGCTGAAGGGCGCGGACCGCGCCGCGGGCTTCGATCCGGAGCGCGGCGAAGGTCGCCTGGCGGCGGTGCGGCGGCGCGGCGCGGCGGTGCTGCGGGCGGTCGAGGATCTGGACTTCGGGGCGGACGCCGCTCCGCGCCGCGCGCCGGCGGCGCGGCCCGCGCCGCGGCCGCCGCTGGCGGCGCGGCCGCGGCGCTTCTCGGTCACCGAGATCGAGACGCTGGTGCGCGATCCCTACGCCGTCTACGCTAGGCGGGTTCTGGACCTCGCGCGGCTCGACCCGCTGGGGCGCGATCCGGACGCGCGGGACCGCGGCACCATCCTGCACGCGGCGCTGGAGCGTTTCGGCCGCGCGACGCGGGACTGGCCCGAGTCGGCGCCGCCCGCGCGGCTCGCGGAGGCGCTGGTCGAGGCCGCCGAGGCGGCGTTGGCCGAGCGCGCGCCCTGGCCGGCGGAGCGGCGGCTGTGGCTGGCGCGCTTCCGCCGGGCGGCGGACTGGTTCGCCGAGGCCGAGGCGGCGCGGCGGGCCGCGGGCGGACGCATCCTGGCGCTGGAGACCAGGGGCCGGGTCGAGGTCGCGGCGCCCGAAGGCCCGGTGACGCTGCGCGCGCGGGCCGACCGGCTGGACCGGCTGCCGGGCGGCGCGCTCGCGATCTACGACTACAAGACCGGGGCGCCGCCCACCGCCAGGCAGATCCGCGCCTTCTCGCGTCAGCTTCTGCTGGAGGGGCTGATCGCGGAGGCGGGCGGCTTCGAGGGGATCGAGGCGGCGACGGTCGCGGAGCTCGAATATGTCGGCGTCACCGGATCGGGCGAGGGCGGCAAGGCGCAGGCGGTGGATCTCTCGGAGGTCTCGGTCGCGGAGACGCGGGCGGAGCTGGCGCGGCTGCTGGCGGACTACGACCGCGAGGCGACGCCCTATCGCTCCCGCATCCGGCCGCAGTTCATCGCCTTCGCCGGCGACTACGACCGGCTGGCGCGGCGCGGCGAGTGGCCGGAGACCGGGGAGGCGGGCGAATGAGCGGGGCGGACGCGGCGACGCGGGCGCAGATCGCGGCGACGGCGCCGGGCGCCTCGGTCTGGGTGGCGGCGAACGCGGGATCCGGCAAGACCTCGGTGCTCGCGAAGCGCGTGGCACGGCTGCTGCTGGGGCGCTGCCCGCCGGAGCGGATCCTGTGCCTGACCTACACGCGCGCGGCGGCGGCGGAGATGCAGACGCGGCTGGTGGGGCTGCTGGGAGGCTGGGCGCTGGCCCCGGACGCGGAGCTTCGCGCGGAGCTGGAGGCGCTGGGCGAGGCGGGGCCGTTCGGCTCGGCGCGGCTGGCGGAGGCGCGGCGGCTGTTCGCGGCGGCGCTGGAGACGCCGGGGGGGCTGAAGATCCAGACGCTGCATGCCTTCTGCGCGGCGCTGCTGCGGCGGTTTCCGCTGGAGGCGGGCGCGCCGCCGGACTTCCGCGAGCTGGACGACCGGGCCGAGGCGCAGATCCTCGCCGCGCTGCGCGACGCCATGGCGCTGGCGGCGGAGGCGGGCGAGGACCCGGCCTTCGACCGGCTGGCGGCGCGCGTGACGGACGGCGGGCTCGACGCGCTGGCGCGGCGCATCGGCGGGTTGCCGGAGGCGTTTCCGGCGGGGGCGGACCTTGCGGCGGTGCTGGCGGCGCCGGGGGACGCCGACTTCGCGGCGCTGCTGCCGGCGGAGGGCGGCCTGGCCTCGCTCGCCGGCGCGCTGGAGGCGGGCGGCAAGAGCGACCGGGAGGCGGCGGAGGCGCTGCGCCGGGCGGGGGCGGCGCTGCGGGACGGGGAGGCCGAGGCGGCGGCGCTGGCGCTGGAGGATTTCGGGCTGAGGAAGTCCGACGGCCAGGCGCGGTCGCTGACGCGGTTTCCGAGCAAGGCGGTGAAGGCGGACCCGGCGGTCGAGCCGGCGCTCGAGGCGCTGCTGGAGCGGATCGTGGCGCTGCGCGAGGCGCGGCTGCGGCGCGCGGCGCTGGCGGCGAGCGAGGATCTGCACGCCTTCGCGCGGCCGCTGCTGGCGGGGCTGGAGCGCGAGGCGGCGCGGCGCGGCGCGCTGAGCTTCGACGAGCTGGTGCGCCGGGCGGCGGCGCTGCTGGACGTGGCGGGAATGCCCTCCTTCGCGCTGTATCGGACCGACGGGGGGCTGGATCACATTCTGGTGGACGAGGCGCAGGACACCTCGCCCCGGCAATGGCGGATCGTGCGGGCGCTGGCGGACGAGTTCCTCGCCGGGGGCGCCGGGGCGAAGGCGGGCGGGCCGCGCACGCTGTTCGCGGTGGGGGACGAGAAGCAGTCGATCTATTCGTTCCAGGGCGCGGCGCCGGAGGCGTTCGGCGCGATGCGGGACCATTTCGGGGCGGCCTCCGGCGGGGCGGTGGAGGCGCGGACGCTGGAGTGGTCGTTCCGCTCGGCCCCCGCGGTGCTCAGGGCGGTGGACGCGACCTTCGCCGCGGACGCGACGGGGCTTTCCGCCGACGGGACGCCGCCCGCGCACCGGGCCTTCCACGCGGCCGCGCCGGGGCGGGTCGAGCTCTGGCCCTTGTTCGGCAAGGCCGAGGCGGGCGAGCCGCCCGAGTGGTGGGAGCCGGTGGACATGCCCGCCGCCACCGCCTCCGACGCGCGGCTGGCGGAGGCGCTGGCGGACCACGTCGCGGGCCTTCTGCAGGAGGGCGCGCCGATGCCCCGGCGGGGCGAGCCGGCGCGGCCGATGCGGCCGGGGGACGTGCTGTTCCTGCTGCGCTCGCGCGGGCGGATCGCGGGCGGGCTGGTGGCGGCGCTGAAGGCGCGGGGCGTGCCGGTGGCCGGGGCGGACCGGCTCTCGCTCTCGGACTCGCTGGCGGCGGGGGATCTGCTGGCGCTCCTGCGGGTCGCCTTGGATCCCGGCGACGATCTCGCGCTCGCGGAGGTGCTGCGCTCGCCCCTCGGCGGGATCTCGGAGGCGGCGCTGTTCGAGCTCGCGCATGGGCGGCGCGGGCCGCTGCTGGGCCGGGTGCGGGCGCGCTGGGCGGAGGACGCGCCGCCGCGCGCCCTGGTCGAGGACGTGCTCAGGCGGGCCGACTACGACCGGCCGTTCGAGCTGATGCAGCGCGCCCTCGTGCGCCATGGCGGGCGGGCGGCGCTGACCGCGCGGCTGGCGCCGGAGGAGGCCGACGCGATCGACGAGCTGCTGGCGCAGGCCCTCGCCTACGAGCGGGCGGAGGTTCCGACGCTGCCCGGCTTCCTCGCCTGGATGGAGGCGGGCGAGGGCTCCATCAAGCGCGAGATGGAGCAGGGCGGCGACGCGGTGCGGGTGATGACGGTGCACGGCGCCAAGGGGCTGGAGGCGCCCTTCGTGATCCTCGCCGACGCGGGGCCCGCGCGGGTGCATGCGCCGAGCCCCGTGCAGGTGGTGGACGGGGTCGCGCTCTGGGCCGGGACGGGCCGGGCGCAGGACTGCCCCGAGCCGCTCCGCGCCGCGATGGAGGCGGCGAAGCGGCGCGAGGCGGAGGAGCGGCGCCGCCTGCTCTACGTCGCCATGACGCGGGCCGAATCGCGGCTGCTGGTCGCCGGCTGCGGCGACGGGACCAAGCCGGCCTACGAGGGCTGCTGGCATCAGGCGGTGGCCGAGGGGCTGCGCCGGGCCGGGGCGCAGGAGGCGGACTGTCCGCGAGGGCTCGCGCGCGGCAAGCTCGATCCGGGCGACCTCGCCGCGCCGATGCTGCGGCTGGACGACCGCTGGCCGGAGCGGGCGGAGACCGCGGCCGGGGCGCGGTCCGAGGCGCCGGCGGGGCGCCCGCTGCCGGACCCCGCGCGCCGCCCGCCGGCCGAGCCCGAGCCGCCGAAGCGGATCGCGGCGAGCGCCTTCGAGGCCGACCGGCGCCCGCCCGAAGCGACGGAGGCGCCGCCGGACGAGGCGCCGGCGGTCCCGCTCGGCCGGGCGGCGGCGCGGGCGCGGGGCGACGCGATCCACCACGCGCTCGACCGGCTGGCGGAGGGGGCGGCGCGGGAGCCGCTGCTGGCCGAGATGGCCGCGGTGGCGCCGGGGCTGCCGGCGGAGGCGCTGGCGGCGGGTCTTCGCGAGGCGGAGCGGGCGCTGGCGCTGCCCGCGCTCGTCGACTGGCTGGGGCCGCCGGAGGAGACGCTGGCGGAGGCGACGCTCTCGGCCGAGATCGCGCCGGGGCGGCGCGTCTCGGGGCGGGTGGACCGGGTGCGGATTCCGGCGGATCCGGCGGCGCCGATCCGGCTGCTGGACTGGAAGACGGGCGCCGCCCCGGAGCGGGCGCCCGAGGGCTATCTGCGCCAGCTCGCCGCCTACCGCGCGGCGATCGGGCTGATCCATCCCGGCCGGCCGATCGAGGCGGCGCTGGTCTGGACGGCGGTCCCGCGGCTGGAGGCGGCGCCGGAGGCGGCGCTCGACGCGGCGCTGGCGCGGCTGCTTGCGGCGTCTTGACCCCCCTGCGGGGCGTCCATACTTCTGGCGCTCCCTCACGACGGCAAGGAGAGCTCCCGATGGCCACCGTCCCCGTCACCGACGCCACCTTCGAGGCCGAGGTCCTGAAGTCCGATACGCCCGTGGTCGTCGACTTCTGGGCCGAGTGGTGCGGTCCCTGCAAGCAGATCGGCCCCGCGCTGGAGGAGCTTTCGAGCGAATTCGGCGACAAGGTCAAGGTCGTCAAGGTCGACATCGACGAGAACCCGAACGCCCCCTCGCGCTACGGCGTGCGGGGCATCCCGACGCTGCTGATCTTCAAGGACGGCCAGGTGGCGTCCTCCAAGGTCGGCGCGGCGCCGAAATCGGCGCTGCAGCAGTGGATCGAGAGCGCGATCTGAGCGTCGCGCGGGCGCGCCCGAGGACCGTCGCGGGCGCGCCGGAGATGTTCGCCGAGGTGGCGCGGGGCCCGGTCATGGACTGGGACGACGCCTACGCCAACCGCGCGCATGTTCCCGACACCGACGCGATCGTGGAAGGCTGGCGCCGGGAGGCGCCGGCCTTTCGCGCGTCCCTCGGCGAACGGGCGCGGCTCGATCTTCCCTATGACGGGCCGCTCGGGGACCCGGAGCGGGAGCGCTTCGACCTGTTCCTGCCGGAAGGGACGCCGCGCGGCCTCGTCGTGTTCCTGCACGGCGGCTACTGGATGAGCTTCGACAAGTCGGCCTGGTCGCATCTGGCGGCGGGGCCGCTGGCGCGCGGCCGGGCGGTGGCGATGCCGAGCTGCACGCTGGCGCCGGCGGCGCGCATCGCCGAGGTCACGCGCCAGGCGGCCGCGGCGGTGGCGGCCGCGGCGGACCTCGTGGCGGGGCCGGTCGTCGTCTCCGGGCATTCGGCCGGGGGGCATCTGGCGGCGCGGATGCTGTGCCGGGACTTGGCGCTGGCCCCGGAACTGCGGGCGCGGCTGCGTCGGGCGGTCTCGATCTCGGGCGTGCACGATCTGCGGCCCTTGCTGCGGACGGCGATGAACGCGACCCTGCGGCTGGACCTCGCGGAGGCGCGGGCGGAGAGCCCGGCGCTCCGCGAGCCGGTCGAGGGGGCGGAGCTGGTCGCCTGGGTCGGCGGCGCGGAGCGGCCGGAGTTCCTGCGCCAGACGGCGCTGCTGGCGAACGCCTGGGCGGGCCTCGGCGCGCGGACGCGGGAGGTCGTGGCGCCGGGGCGGCATCATTTCGACGTGATCGCCGCGCTGGCGGAGCCGGAGAGCCCGTTGGTCGCGGCAGTGGTGGAGTAGACGGGATGCAGTGCTTCTTCGTGCAGATCAAGACGAAGCTCGGACGGGCCTATGACGTGGCGGATACCTTGGCGCAGCGGGAGATCGCGTCGGAGATCCATTCGACCTCGGGCGAGTATGATCTTCTGGCGAAGTTCTACCTCGAGGACGAGGACGACATCGGCCATTTCGTGAACGAGCGGCTTCACGACATCGAGGGCATCGAGCGGACCTTCACGACGCTGACCTTCAAGGCGTTCTGAGCGGCGCGTAGGGCGTGCCGCCGGCCTGCGCCGCCCCGCGGGGCGGCGGCTCCGGCGGGCGGCGCCTCGGGCGTTTCCGCCGCCGCGGTCGGGGCGGCGGCGGTCCTGCATTCGGGCCGTTGACACCTTCCGCGCCCGGCTCTATTCCCGCCGGCGATGGGCGCGTAGCTCAGCGGGAGAGCACTACGTTGACATCGTAGGGGTCGGCAGTTCGATCCTGCCCGCGCCCACCATCACCCCCCTTCGTCCGATCCTCTGCCGCGCAGGCGAGGGATCGGGCTCGGACGGCCATTCGCGGCGCGCGGGCATCGGCCGGGACCCCAGATCAGTCGCCGAGGGTCGGAGTCGTCGGCCGGGGCGACGGCGGCGCCGGGCGTGCGTCCGGAATCCAGCGGCGAGACGCAGACCTCCGCTGCGCCGTTCGGCGCGTGGACATGCGCGAAGGGGTGGCCGAGGCGCCGTGCGGCGTCCTTCGCGACCTGCGGTTCGAGAAAGAGATCCGCCTCCGGCCGCCGGCGCAAGGGGAGGTCGGTCAGGGTTCGTCCGTCTCGACGCGTCAGGCGGGGGCGGCGGCCCTGCGCATGGCGCCGAGGTCCCGAGCCATGTCGCCGCGGCGGAGCGCGACGCGCCCCGCGGATCTCAGCCCGGACCCGCGGTGGCGCGCAGGAGGCCGAGGAGGTCGAGGTTGTCCGCCGGGGCGAGATCGGCGACGGCGGCGCGGAGTTCGGCGCAAAGCTGCAGGAGGGCGCGGTAGGTCTCGGCCGGGCCGCCGACCGCGAGGCGGCCGGCGAGCGTGTGGCCGAGATGGCGCGCCGCCTCGGCCGCGGGACCGGGATCCAGCAGCATGTGCGCGTCGGGCCGCCAGAGGAACGGGATCGCGGTGAGCACGGGCCAGCGCCCGGCGGCGTCGGGCGCGGCGGCGGCGTGCATCGCGGTGAGGCCCGCCGCGGTGCCGCCGGCGGCGAAGCGCGCGGCGGCGGCGAGGAAGGCGCGGGCGCGGCGGCCGCGCAGCAGTCGGCCGGCGGCCTCGGCGTCCGCCGGTGCGAGCAGGCGGGCTGCCTCGAGCGCGGCGAGGGCGGCGACGGGATCGCCGGTCCCGGCCTCCGCCGCGGCGGGCGAGAGCGCGCGCAGGAGCCGGCGACGCGCCTCCAGCCTGCCGGCGCGCTCCGTCAGGCGGAACACGGGATCGGCGAAGCCGCCGGGATGGCGGCGGAGGAAGCGGGCGCGGAGCCCGGCGGGGCCCGTCGGTTCGGGCGCGGGGACCCGCCCGGCGGGGGCCGCCGGGCGGCGCGGGGCGGTCCAGGGGAGGGGCTGCGCGAAGGGGCGCGGGCCGGCGGGCGCGACGCGGTGCGCCTCGGCGATCAGGACGTCGGGGTGGAAGCTTTCCATGGAACGCGGCCTCCGGGCTGTACGCATGAACGATGCATGAATTGTGCCTCGATTCCGGGCGAAGGGCAAGCGTCATGGGGTTGACGGGGCCGGGCGCGGTCCGTCCTATCGCCCCGAACGCGCCCGGCGAGGCGGCGCGGAGCTCGGGAGGACCGTCATGAGCCAGATCAGCCGTCGCAGGGCGCTCGCCGGGATCGGCGCCGTCTCCGCCCTCTCGCTCGGCGCGCCGCGGGTGGCGCGGGGGGCGGAGCGCACCGTGGTCGGGGCGCTGCGCTTCACCAGCCATGCGCCCAGCTTCGTCGCGCAGGAACGGGGCTATTTCGCCGAGGCCGGCCTCGAGGTGGACTTCGAGTTCTTCCAGGCGGCGCAGCCGATGGCGGTCGCCGTCGCCTCCCGCGACGTGGGCTACGCGGTGACGGCGATCACGGGCGGGCTCATCAGCCTCGCGGACAAGGGCGCGGCGAAGGTGATCGGCGGCGCGCTGCGCGAGGAGCCCGGGATCGACGGGCAGATCATCCTCGCCTCGAACGACGCCCATGCGGCGGGACTGACGTCGCCCGCCGGCCTCGGCGGCAAGACCTTCGGCATGACCACGGCGGGCTCGAGCTTCCATTACATGGGAAGCCGGATCGCCGCGGCCGAAGGCGTCGAGATGAGCTTCAAGCCGCTGCAGAAGGTGGGCGCGGTGATCGGGGCGCTGAGGTCCGGCCAGGTCGACGCCTGGTCGATCGTGCCGCATATCGGCAAGGCGCTGGCCGGGTCGGGCGCGGTGCAGCCGATCGGGCAGGTGGCGGACTACCTGCCGGACTATCAGGTGACGACGGTGTTCACCTCGGCGCGGAACGCCGCGGAGGACCGGGGCAGGACGGAGGCCTTCCTTGCGGCGTTCTCCCGCGGGGCGGCGGACTTCAACGCGGCGCTGGTGGACCGGACCGCGGGCGAGGAGGCGGCCGAGGAGATGGTTCGGCTGATCCACAAGTACGTCTATACCGACCGGCCTTACGAGAAGGCGGCCCCGTCGATCCGGAACGGGGCGATGCGGGTCTCGCCCGGCGCGGCGCTGGGCATGGGCTCGATCGAGGATCAGCTGGCCTGGTTCCGCGAGGAGGGGCTGGTCGACGCCTCGGTCGATGCGCTGGTCGATCCCTCCTACGTCGAGACGGTCTGAGTGGAACTGGCGCTGCGCGGGGTCTCCCACGCCTATGGCGGGACGGAAGTGCTGCGCGACGTGACGCTGGAGGTGCCGGCGGGGCGGATCCTGTGCCTCGTCGGGCCTTCGGGCTGCGGGAAGTCGACGCTGCTGCGCTTCCTCGGGGGGCTGGAGCGGCCGGACGCGGGGGAGGTGCTTCAGATCGGGGCGCCGCCTTCGGGCTCGCTGAACCCGCTGACCTTCGTGTTCCAGCATTTCGCGCTGCTGCCCTGGCGGACGGTGGAGGGCAACGTGGCGCTGCCCTTGGAGGAGCATCGCCTGGGGCGGGGCGGGCGGGAGCGGATCGTCGCGGACGCGCTGTCGCGGACCCGGCTGAGCGACTTCGCGGGGGCCTGGCCGCGCCAGCTCTCGGGCGGGATGCGCCAGCGCGTGGCGATCGCGCGGGCGCTGGCGGTGCGGCCGGCCGTGTGGCTGATGGACGAGCCTTTGAGCGCGCTCGACGCGCAGACGCGGGAGCTGTTGACGGAGGACCTCGTGGGCCTCTGGACGCGCGAGCCGTTCACCGCGGTCTACGTCACGCACAACCTCTCGGAGGCGGTGCGGCTGGGGCACCGGGTGGCGGTGCTGTCGCGCCGGCCGGGGCGGGTGCGGGAGATCGTGGAGATCGACGCGCCGCTGGAGGCGCGGGCGGCCGGGGATCCGGCGCTGGAGGCGCGGGCCGCGGGGCTCTGGCGGCTGCTGCGCGAGGAGGCCGAGGCGGCGGACCGCGAGTTGCTGGGCGGATGATGGTCATGTTCCGTTCGGATCTAGTCGCGAAAACGGGGGAGCGCGGGCGAGTCGGGGCGGCCTTTGGCGGCGGGCGCGCGATGCGGATGGACGACGGCGTCGGCTTGGCGAGCGCGCGGCGTGGAGACGTGGCCCGAAACGGGGCGACGAGGAGAGGCGTGGGCGGGCCGAGCGGCGTGGCGGAACGTGGGGCTTGCGGGGGGCGGCCGTGAGCGGTGCGGCGACGGGGGGCTCGGCGGATGGGGGCTCGCGTGCCGCGGCGCGTGCGGCGGAGGCGCGGCGCGTGCCGTTCCGCGGCGGCGGCTTCGCGCCGAAGGGGCATGGCTGGGCGGGGCCGGCGGTCTTCGTGCTGCTGCTCGTGCTCTGGGAGTGGGGCACGGCCGCGGGCTGGATCTCGGCGCTGACGCTGCCGCGTCCCTCGGCGGTGGGGGGCGTGTTCGTCGATCTCTGGGTCTCGGGCGATCTCTGGCGGCATCTGCTGCCCTCGTTGGAGCGCTTCGTGGTGGGCGGCGCGCTGGGCGCGGCGGCGGGGATCGCGGTCGGGCTCGCCATCGGGCTGGTCGGCATCGCCCGCGCCGGACTGGCGCCGCTGGTCGCGGCGCTGTTCCCGATCCCGAAGATCGCGCTGCTGCCGCTGTTCGTGATCTGGTTCGGCATCGGGGAGTCCTCGAAATACGCGCTGATCGCCTTCGGGGTGTTCACGCCGACGGTGGTGGCGACCTATGGCGGGGTCGACGGGGTGGACCGTCAGCTGATCCGCATGGGCCAGAGCTTCGGGCTCTCGCGGCTCTCGCTGGTGACCAAGATCGTGCTGCCCGGGGCGCTGCCGGCGATCCTGTCGGGATTGCGCGTGTCGCTCGCGATAGCCATCATCCTGTTGGTGGCGGCGGAGATGCTGGGCGCGGAACACGGGATCGGCGCCTACATCCTGACCGCCGGCGCGCTCTACGACCTCGAGCGGCTGTTCGCCGGGGTCGCCATGCTCTCGGCGCTCGGCCTGCTGCTGAACTTCGCGGTGGGCCGGGCGGAGCGGATCCTGCTCGCCTGGCGGGGCTGAGAGCGCACGGACAGGGAAAGGAGCCGGCATGAAACCGGTCGAGCACTACGAGACCGTCCTTCGCGAACGCCTCGCGGAACTCGAGGCGCGGCTGCACAAGATCGAGGACGATCTGGACGAGCCCGCCGATCCGGACTTCGAGGAGCGCGCCTCCGAGCGCAGCAACGACGAGGTGCTGGAGGAGATCGGCTCGACCGGTCTGCAGGAGATAAGGCAGATCCGGGCGGCGCTGGACCGGGTCAAGCAGGGCAGCTTCGGCGAGTGCGTGAAATGCGGCGAGGAGATCTCGGAGGCGCGGCTGGACGTGGTGCCTTACGCGGCGCTGTGCCGGAACTGCGCGACCTGATGTTCTTGTAATGTTCCACGCGGCCGGTCACCCTGCGGGTCAGGGAGGACCGAGTCGCGTGGACGAACTGTTCGACGATCTCGCACGGGTGGCGCCGGAACGGCGGCGCGGGCGCGGCGCGTGCTCCAACCGTTCCGGGCGCTTCGATCCGGGACGGGTTCCGGTGGATGACGGCTGGGGCGCGGCCCCGGAGGGGGCGGTCGGCCGCGAGGTCACGCTCGACGCCTCGCGCCGCGTGATCGCGCGGAACGACTCGCCCGACGTGCCGTTCGACCGCTCGATCAACCCCTATCGCGGATGCGAGCACGGCTGCGTCTACTGCTTCGCGCGGCCGACGCACGCCTATCTCGGGCTCTCGCCCGGGCTGGACTTCGAGACGCGGATCCTGGTCAAGCCGGATGCCGCGGCGCGGCTGGAGCGCGAGCTCGGCGCCCGCTCATACCGCTGCGCGCCGATCGCGATGGGGACCAACACCGACCCCTATCAGCCGATCGAGCGGGAACGGCGGGTGACGCGGCAGGTGCTGGAGGTGCTGAGCGCCTGGCGCCACCCGGTGACGATCGTCACCAAGGGCGCGCTGGTGACGCGGGATCTCGATATGCTGGGCGAGATGGGGCGCGCCGGGCTGGCGCGGGTCTCGGTCTCGCTCACCACGCTGGACTCGCGCCTCTCGCGCCGGATGGAGCCGCGCGCGGCCTCGCCCGAGGCGCGGCTGCGGGCGATCGCGGCGCTCGCCCGTGCGGGCGTTCCGACGGGAGCGATGATCGCGCCGATCGTGCCGGCGCTGACGGATCACGAGATCGAGCGGCTGCTGGAGGCCGCGGCGCGCGCCGGGGCGCGGCGGGCGGATTACGTGCTGCTGAGGCTGCCGGGCGAGGTGAAGGCGCTTTGGGAGGAGTGGCTGGAGGCGGAGTTCCCGGACCGCGCGGCCCGGGTGATGGGGCGCGTGCGCGAATTGCGCGGCGGGCGGGAGAACGATCCGCGCTTCGGCGCGCGGATGCGCGGCGAGGGGGTCTGGGCCGAGCTGATCGCCCGGCGCTTCCGCACCGCCGCCGGGCGTCTCGGCCTGCGGCGGGAGCTTCCGGCGCTCCGCACGGATCTCTTCCGCCGGCCGGAGGGGGCGGGCGATCAGCTGGCGCTGGGCCTCTGACGGCCGCTCCGACCTTCCGGGCGGGCGGCGGCGCCCGGCGGGCGCATCAGGCCTCCGGCGGGCGGATCAGGATCAGGCGGAGGACGCGGGCGACGCCGCTGTGCTTCGGCCCTTCATCGAGGCGGACGAGGCCGTCCACCGCCTCCTCGGGCGAGAGGTCGGGCGCGTCCTCGGCCAGCCAGCCCAGCGCCTCGGCGACGCTCCAGCGGAGCGCGGGGTCGGCGGGACCGGGGCCGCCGCCGCCTTCGCCCGAGAAGCCTTCGAGGAACAGCGCGCCGCCGGGGGCGGTGGCCGCCGCGGCGCTGGCGAGAGCCCGCCGGCGGAGGCGTTCGGGACCCTGCAGATAGATCAGCGCGGAGAGGTCGGCGGGGGCGGGGGGCGGCGCGGCCATGACGTCCTCGGCCCGCCTGGCCACGGCGACGCCGGCGGCGCGGTCGCGCGCCTCGGCCCGGCGGGTCGCCTCCTCCGAGAGATCGGTCGCCGTGACGTCCAGCCCCTCGCGGGCGAGCCAGCTTCCGTTGCGTCCGTCGCCGTCGGCGATCAGCACGGCGGATCGCGGCGCGGGGCCGGCGGCGCGCAGGCGCGCCAGCGCCATGACGAGCCCCGGGCTCGGCGCCTCGCCGAAGAGGCCGCCCTCGACGGCGGCGTAGCGGGCGTTCCAGTCGGGGCCGCGACGGGTGTCCGGGTGGGTCTCGGGAGCCATCGCCTCGCCGCCGGTTCGGGTCTATTCTCGTCGCCATGAGAGCCGCGGCGGCGGCCGGAGACAAGGGGAGGGCGAGGCGATGCAGGACGCGACGACGCCGCACGGTCTGGTGCGCGCGGTCGGCTGGTTGGAGCGTCAGCCGGTTCCGGTGCGGCGCGAGCGGCATTTCGGCGACCGGGTGATGACCTGCTTCGCCGAGCGGCCGGAGACGCTGCACGCCATGCTGACCGGGTCGATGCGCGGGGCGGGCGAGGCGGACGCGCTGGTCGGGGTCGAAGGGCGCCTCTCCCACGCCGGACTGCTGGCGCGGGCGGCCGAGGTCGCGGGCGGGCTCGCCGCGCTCGGCGTCTCGCGCGGGGACAGGGTGGCGTTCCTGCTCGGCAACCGCTTCGCCTTCGTGGAGGCCTGGCTCGCCTGCCTGCGCCTCGGCGCGATCACGGTGCCGATCAACCCGCGCTGGGCGCCGGGGGAGATCGCCTACGCCGTGGAGGACGCCGGCGCGACGGTGCTGATCCACGAGGCGGAACTTGCGGAACGCCTGCCGGCGGCGGCGGAGACGCCGTCCCTCGCGCATCGGGTCGCGGTCTCGGACGACGCGCGCCTGTTCTCGGGGACGGCGGCGGGACCGGAGACGCCGGGGGGCGAGGAGGACTGCGCCGTCATCCTCTACACCTCCGGCACCACGGGGCGGCCGAAGGGGGCGATGCTGACGCATCTCAACCTGGTGCACTCGGTGATGCATTTCCGGCTGGGGATGGAGGTGCGGCCGGGGGACCGGACGCTGCTCTCGGTCCCGGCGAGCCACGTCACGGGACTGGTGGCGAACGTCGCCACGCTGCTCTCGGCCGGGGGCGCGATCGTCATGCAGCGGGCCTTCAAGGCGCGGGACTTCCTGAAGCTGGCGGCGGCCGAGCGGATCACCCATGCGCTGATGGTCCCGGCGATGTACAACCTCTGCCTGCCGGACCCGGAGTTCGACCGCTTCGATCTCTCGGCCTGGCGGCTCGGCGGCTACGGCGGCGCGCCGATGCCGCCGGCCACCATCGCGCGGCTGGAGGAGACGCTGCCGGCGCTGCAGCTGCAGCAGGCCTACGGCTCCACCGAGACGACCTCCCCCGCCACCATGATCCCGCCGGAGGACACGGCGACGAAACCGTGGAGCGTCGGCATCCCCTGCCACTGCGCCGAGATCGCGGTGATGGACGAGGACGGGCGCGAGGTTCCGCCCGGGCGGTCGGGCGAGCTCTGGGTCAGGGGGCCGATGGTGGTGCCGGGCTACTGGAACAATCCGGAGGCGACGGCGAAGGAGTTCGTCGCCGGCTACTGGAAGTCGGGGGACGTCGGGCGGATGGAGCCGGACGGGCACGTCGCGGTGCTGGACCGCAAGAAGGACATGATCAACCGCGCCGGCTACAAGGTCTATTCGGTCGAGGTCGAGAACGCGCTGATGCGCCATCCGGACGTGGTGGAGGCCGCGGCGGTCGGCTACCCGTGCGAGGTGCTCGGCGAGCGGGTGCGGGTGCACGTGGTGCTGCGCGAGGGCGTCGGGGCCGGGGCGGCGCAGGACGCGCTGGCGGCGCATGCGGCGCACGAGCTGGCGGATTACAAGCGCCCCGACGAGTGGGCCTTCGAGGACGCGCCGCTGCCGCGCAACCCCAACGGCAAGGTGCTGAAGGCGGCGCTGCGCGAGCGCCGGGCGCCCCCGTCGCTGCGCGCCGCGCCGCCGCGATGAGGCCCTGAGGGGATAGCCATGGAGACGATCTTCAAGCGCAACCGGGACTGGGCGGCGGAGGTCGAGCGGACCGATCCGGACTTCTTCCCGCGGCTGAGCCGGCAGCAGTCTCCGCGCTATTTCTGGATCGGCTGCGCCGACAGCCGGGTTCCGGCCAACGTCGTCTCGGGGCTGGAGCCCGGGGCGGTCTTCGTGCAGCGCAACGTCGCCAACGTGGTGCACGACGCGGACATGAACCTGCTCTCGACGCTGGAATACGCGGTGCACACGCTGGAGGTGCGGCACGTCATCATCTGCGGGCATTACGGCTGCGGCGGCGTGAAGGCCGCGACGGAGCCCTATGGCGGTGGCCTTTCGGATCACTGGCTGGCGCCGATCCGGGCGCTGGCGGCGCGGAGGCGGGGGGAGCTTTCGGCCATCGCCGATCCCGAGGCGCGGCGCGACCGGCTGGCGGAGCTGAACGTGATGGAGGGCGTCGCGCGGATCGCCGAGACGCCGATCCTGCGCCGGGCCTGGGCGGAGGGGCGCGGCGTGGAGATCCACGGGCTGATCTACGGGCTCGCGGACGGGCGGCTGCGCGATCTCGAGGTCTCGATCGGGCCGGGGGCGCCGGCCCCGCCGCTCACGCCGGGTCTCTGAGCACGGACCAGTCGACCATGACGTGCTCGGCGTAGGCCGGGCGCTGCACGAGCCGCTCGCGATAGGCGGCGAGATGGGGCAGGTCGGGGCGCGGCCAGTCGAGGGTGAACCAGCGGTGGGTGAGGTGGCCGACGACGATGTCGGCCCAGGTGAAGGTCTCTCCGGCGAGCCACGGGCCGGCGCCGAGGCGCAGGTCCAGCCGGCGGGCGAGTTCGGCGATCTCGGCGACCGCGGCGGCGTCCGTCTCCGGGTGCACGCCGCCTTCGGGCGGGCGCAGGCGCGGCCAGAAGATCCGCAGCGTGAAGGCGGGGCCGAGGGCGGTCTTGATCCATTCCGCCCACATGTCGAGCGGCGCGCGCTCGGCCGGGTCCGGGGGCCAGAAGGCGGAGTCGCCGTGCCGGGCGGCGAGGTAGCGGACGATCGCGCCGCTCTCCCAGATCGCGGGGCCGCCGTCCTCGCGGATCACGGGGACGAGGCCGTGCGGGTTCATGGCGCGGTATTCCGGCGTGTCGAGCCCGCCGTGGCGGTGGCCTCGGTCGTGGCGGGTCGTCTCGAGGCCGAGTTCGGCGGCGCACCACATGACGGCCTGCACGTTGGAGGAGGTGGCGCGGCCCCAGACCTCGATCATGGCGTGGCTCCCTTCGGTGACGGTGGCGTCGAGGGTCGCGCGGCGGGGCGGGGGAGGCAAGGGGCGGGATGCGTCGGAGGCTTGCGCCGGGCGCCGACGGGCGACGCGGCGGTCTCGGCGTGCGGGTTTCCGGACCGGCGGGCCGGAGGCCGCCCCGAGCGCCGCCTGCGGCGGCGCCGGCCCGCCCGCCAGCCTGCGCCGGCCCCTTCTCGCGGAATGCCCGGGTCCCGGCCTTGGCGGTGGAGCGTCTGGAGGCGGCGGACCCTGCGGGCCGGTGAGGCGCTGCAGGACGCCGGGCGCGATCCTCGTCGAGCGCTCGGGAGGTGCGGCCCGCGGCGCCTGGCGCGATCGAGATGGATCCGCGCGGGATGCGCCGCTCCGGCGATCGCGCCCTGAGGCGCCGGTTCGCGGGCTGCGCCGCGCCTGCATGCCGGAACCACGCTCGCCGCCGGGCGTCGCGAT
>JAWLFJ010000189.1:0-5198 GCA_041685625.1 Paracoccaceae bacterium
GAACGTCGCCTCTCGTCCCGGCCGGCGCGCGGCTCGCCGCAACGCGACCCGATGGGGCGCGGCCGGGTCCGGCTCCGCGGGCGCGTCCCCGGCCGCGGCGTCGCCGCCGACCTCGACGCCGCCGCCGGCGACCCGGACCGCATCCGCCGGCCATGGCTCGGCCGCGGATCAGGTCCGTCGTCGCCCGGGCAGGACGAGACGGGGCGCGCCGCCCGGAGACGCCGCCTTCCGCGGCGGCGGGCGGTCCGGGCGTGGATCGGCGCCCGCCGCCGCCCGCGCCGCCCGAAGCGACGCCCCGGGATCCCCTCGCGTCCCGAGCCGCCGGCGTGGCTGGCGGGTGGGCCGGCGCCGCCGAAGGCGGCGCTCGGGGCGCCTGTCAGCCCGCCGGCGTCCGCTCTCGTCACCGCCGGCCGCGCGCTCTATACGGCCTGCGTCCGCGAGCCGAACCCGCGCCGCCGCCGCCGGCGCGCCCCGGCCGACCCGCCCGCCGCAGGAGATCCGCCATGACCGAAGACCGCCTCGCGCCCCGCTGCGCGCTCCTCTCCGTCTCCGACAAGACCGGCCTCGCCGAACTCGGCGCCGCGCTCGCCGCCAGGGGCGTGGAGCTCGTCTCCACCGGCGGCACCGCCCGCGCGCTCCGCGAGGCCGGCCTGACGGTGCGCGACGTCGCCGAGCTCACCGGCTTCCCGGAGATGCTCGACGGCCGCGTCAAGACGCTCCACCCCGCCGTCCACGGCGGCCTCCTCGCCCGGCGCGACCTGCCCGGGCACCTCGCCCAGCTCGACGCCCACGGCCTCGCCCCGATCGACCTCCTCGTGGTGAACCTCTACCCGTTCGAGGCCACCGTCGCCTCCGGCGCGGCGCCCGAGGACTGCATCGAGAACATCGACATCGGCGGCCCCGCCCTGCTCCGCGCCGCCGCCAAGAACCACGGCGGCGTCATCGTGGTGACGGACCCCGAGGACTACGCCCCCGTCCTCGCCGCGCTCGACGCGGGCGGCGTCCCCCTCGCGCTCCGCCGCCGCCTCGCCGCCACGGCCTACGCCCGCACCGCCGCCTACGACGCCGCCGTCTCCGCCTGGATGGCGGAACGATACCCGAACGACGACGCCCCGCCCCGCCGCCGCGCCTTCGCCGGAACCCTCGCCCAGCCCCTCCGCTACGGCGAGAACCCCCACCAGTCCGCCGCCCTCTACCGCACCGCCGAGGCGCGACCGGGCGTCGCCACCGCCACCCAGCTCCAAGGCAAGGCCCTGAGCTACAACAACATCGCCGACACCGACGCCGCCTTCGAGGCGGTCGCCGAGTTCCCTCCCGCCGAGGGCCCGGCCTGCGTCGTCGTCAAGCACGCCAACCCCTGCGGCGTCGCCCGCGCCGCCACCGCCGCCGAGGCCTGGGACCGCGCCCTCGCCTGCGACCCGGTCTCCGCCTTCGGCGGCATCGTCGCCCTCAACGTCCCGCTCGACGGCGAGACCGCCGCGCGCATCGCGAAGATCTTCACCGAGGTCGTCGTCGCCCCCGCGATCACGCCGGAGGCCCGCGAGGTCTTCGCCGCCAAGCCGAATCTCCGGCTGCTCGAGACCGGCGCCCTGCCCGACCCCGCGGCGCCGGGGCTCGCCCTCAAGCCCGTCGCCGGCGGTCTCCTCGTGCAGGACCGCGACGCCGGCCGCCTCCGCGCCGCGGAGCTCCGCACCGTCACGAGACGCGCCCCGACCGAGGCCGAACTCGCCGACCTCCTCTTCGCCTGGCGCGTCGCCAAGCACGTCAAGTCCAACGCCATCGTCTACGCCAGGGACGGCGCCACCGTCGGCGTCGGGGCGGGACAGATGAGCCGCCTCGACAGCGCCCGCATCGCCGCCCGCAAGGCCGAGGACATGGCCGCCGCCGCCGGCCTCTCGGAGAGCCCCGCCAAGGGCGCCGTCGTCGCCTCCGACGCCTTCTTCCCCTTCCCGGACGGCCTCCTCGCCGCGGCCGAGGCCGGGGCCGGCGCGGTGATCCAGCCCGGCGGCTCGGTCCGCGACGCGGAGGTGATCGCCGCGGCGGACGAAAAGGGCCTCGCCATGGTGTTCACCGGCATCCGCCACTTCCGGCACTGACGCGGCGCCGGGCGGTCGCGGTCGGGCCCCTGCCGAGGCCGACCGCGTCCGCCGCTCAGCCGAACTGCCGCGCGTGACGGGCCAGAACCGCCGCGAAATCCTCGCCGAAGCTAAGCGGCGCAAGCAGGTCGAGCCCGCCGCCTTCGGGCCGGATCACGGTCACGACCGCGTCGCGCCAGCCCGTCGTCGCCACCGCCCCCGGCGGGAAGGCGGCCGGCCGCAGGTCCAGCGTCACCGCCCGCGCCAGCAGCTCCGCCGCGTCGGCCCCGCGCACCGCCAGCCGCGCGACGCCGGGCCCGGTCTCCGCCAAGGCGCCCGTCTCCGGCCCGATCCCGGCGAAGGCGCGCGGGGGCCCGTCCTCCGGCGCGTCCAGAATCGCCCAGACCAGGGGCTCGGGCCGCCACAGCCGGCCGAACGCGCCCGCAACGCTCGTCCCCGGCGCCGGCGGCGTCACGCCCAGCGCCCAGCCGATCGCCGCCGTCGCCTCCCGCCAGCTCTCCGGCCACAACGTCACGCGCCACAACCGCACGCCGCGCTCCAGCGCAAGCCGCGCGCCGGGGGCCGACCGGTCAGCCACGCAGCCGCTCTCCCTCGGAATCGACGAAGGCGGGCGACACCACGCGCAGCCGCGTCTCGCGCTTCGCCGTCGGGTCCATCGCCACCAGCTCCTCGCCCTCGAACGCCGCGAGCCCGCCCTCCGCGAAGCCGAGCGCGATGCGCCGCCCGACGGTCGGGCTGTCGGCGACGGAGGTGACGTGCCCCACCCCGTGCCCGCGCCGGCGTCCCGGCCGGCAAAGGATCGCCCCCGCCTGCACCCGCGCGCCGGGCTCCACCGGCTCCAGCCCCACCAGCCGGCGCCGGTCCTCCCGCTCGAGCCCGGGCCGGCGCAGCAGCGCCGAACCGATGAACGGCTTTCGCGCGGAGGCCATGCGCGGCATCCCGAGATCGGCCAGCGTGACCCGCCCGTCGATCTCCCGATGCGTCACATGTCCCTTCTCGACGCGCAGGACGTCCAGCGCCTCGAGCCCGTAGAGACAACCCTCCTCGGCCTCCACCGCGCCCCTCAGCGCGTCCCAGAGCCGCTCGGCGTCGGGCGCGCGGACATAGACCTCGTAGCCCAGCTCGCCCGAGAAGCTGATCCGCGCCACCCGCGCCCGGACCCCGGCGACCGGCATCTCCGCGATCCCCATGAACGGCAGCGCGGCGTCGGAGACGTCGCCCTCCGCCACCCGCGCCAGCGCCGCCCGCGCCCGCGGCCCGGCGACCGCGAGGCCGGCCCAGGCCTCCGTCACGTCCGTCACCGCGACGCGCAGCTCCGGCCACTCCGCCTGCAGCCAGCGGTCGAGCCAGCCCACGACCTGATCGGCGCGCCCGGTCGTCGCGGTCGCCAGGAACTCGGTCCGCCCGAACCGCCAGACCGTGCCGTCGTCCCAGGCGAGGCCGTCCTCGCGCAGCATGAAGCCGTAGCGCGCCCGCCCGATCTTCAGCGTCGACATCAGGTTGGAATAGACCCGGTCGAGGAACGCCGCGGCGTCCGGCCCCTGCACCAGCGCCTTGCCGAGGGTCGAGACGTCGCACATCCCCACCGTGCGGCGCACCGTCGCCGCCTCGCGCGCGGAGGCGGCGCCGAGGCCCTCGCCCCGGCGCGGGTAGTAGAAGCTCCGCTTCCAGAGCCCGGCGTCGACGAACGCGCCCCCCGCCGCCTCGATCCGCGCATGGAACGGCGAGCGGCGCACCGGCAGATGCGCCCGCCCCTGCTCGCCCCCCGCGAAGACGCCGACGGAGACCGGCGCGTAGGGCGGCCGGAAGGTCGTCGTGCCCTGCGCCTCCGGCGGAATGCCCCGCGCCGCCGCCATCACCGCGAGGCCGATGACGTTCGAGGTCTTGCCCTGATCCGGCGCCATGCCGAGCGTCGTGTAGCGCTTCATGTGCTCGGACGATTCGAAGCCCTCGCGATGCGCCAGCCGCAGGTCGTCGGCGGTCACGTCGTTGGCGAGATCGACGAAGCTCTTGAGCTTGCCGATCCGCGTCGTCACCTCGAACACCGGATCGATCGGGCCGTCCCAGCCGCCCGCCGGCGTCGGCTTCAGCCGCCGGCGCGAGGTCGCGCCCAGATCCACGGCCGCCGCCCGGCCCGCCGCGCGGCCCGAGGCGGCGCAGTCCTCGCGCTTCCAGACCCCGGCCGCCGCGCCGGCGACGAGCACGCCCTCCGCCTCGCCCGGCAGGAAGCACGCGTTCTCCTCGCTCCAGACCGGGCGCGCGCGGGCGTGGCTGGTCAGATGCAGGGTCGGCGACCAGCCGCCCGAGACGGCGACCGCGTCGCAGTCCAGCCGCTGCGTGGGAACCGCGCGCCCGCCGCCCTTGTGCCGTCCCACCTGCAGGCCCCGCACCCGGCTCCGGCCCAGCGCGCGCACCGGCACGCAGCCGGTCAGAACCTCGACGCCGCGCTCCTCGGCCGCGCGCACCCGCTCCTCGGGCGGCGCCTCGCGGCTGTCGATCAGCACGACGTCGAGCCCGTCGTCGGCGAAGGTCCCCGCCGCGCGGTAGCCGGAGTCGTTGGTGGTCGCGACCACCACGCGCCGCCCCGGCGCCGCGCCGAAGCGCTCGGCGTAGGCCCGCGCCGCGTCCGCGCCCATCACGCCCGGCCGGTCGTTGTCGCCGAAGGCGATGCCGCGCTCCACGCCGCCCGCCGCCACCACGATGCGGCGCGTGCGCAGCACGTGCATCCGCTCGCGCGGCAGCGGCCCGTCGCCGCCCCCGCCGGGCACCCGCTCGGTCAGTCCGACGACGCCGTGGTCGTAGACGCCGAAGGCCATGGTCCGGTTCATCAGCCGCACGTTGGGCATGGCGCGCAGCGTGCCCATGGTCTCGACCCGCCACCATTCGGCCGCGTGGCCCTGGATCCGTCCGTCGGTCAGCAGATCGCCGCCGAACTCGAAGTCCTGCTCCGCCAGCACGACGTCGAGCCCCGCCTCCCCCGCCTCGAGCGCCGCCGAGATCCCCGCCGCGCCCGAGCCGATCACCAGCACGTCGCAATGCCCGTGCACGTGCTCGTACCAGTCCGGATCGGCGCGCGGCGAGGCCGCGCCGAGGCCCGCCGCC
>JAWLFJ010000190.1:0-5193 GCA_041685625.1 Paracoccaceae bacterium
CGCGCGGGAGGATCGGGCGGGAAAGCAGCCGGGGCAAGGCCGCCGGCGATCACGCTGTCGCGGGCGGGCTGTTGGCCGCCCCGAGCGCCGCCTGCGGCGGCGCCGGCCCGCCCGCCAGCCTGCGCCCGGTTCCGCTCTGTACGGGCGGGCGCGGCGCTTGCGGCGGGCGTCGCCGGGTCTGCCGGGGAGACGTCCCGAGGGGCGTCTCGTCGCGCGTCCGGACCGGGTCGGCCCGGTTCAAGAACGCTCCGCGCCGGCTGCGCCGCTCGCCGCGGGACGCGGCGATCCTCGCCCACGCCCGTCCCGGTCCGTTTCGGCGGATCCGGCGTGCCCGCGGCGCCGTGACGGGTCTGAAGGACCCCCACGGCGCCGCCCGGCCCAACCTCGCGGCGTCTCCCGGCAGGGAGACGACGGCGGGGCGGGAGCGCCGCCGGGCGGGTCGTCTCAGGCGAGGGCGGCGCGGAGGGCCTCTTCGACGGCGGCGAGCGCCTTCGGCACGCCCTCGCCCTCGGGGCCGCCGGTCTGGGCCATGGTCGGCTTGCCGCCGCCGCCCTTGCCGCCGAGGGCGGGGGCCGCGGCGCGGACGAGGGTCACGGCGTCGACGCGGCCGGTCGCCTCGGGCGAGACGCCGATCACAAGGCTGCCCTTGCCGTCCTCCGAGCGCGCGGCGAGGGCGGCGACGCCGGGGGCCTTGGCGAGGAGTTCGTCCACCGCGGCCTTCAGCTCCTTTGGGCCGAGGCCCTCGACCTCGCGCAGCGTCACGGCGAGGCCGCCGATCTCCTGCGCCTCGACGCCGCCGCCGCCGGTGGCGAGCTTGCGCTTCGTCTCGGCGAGTTCGCGCTCCAGCGCGCGCTTCTCGGCCGCCAGCGCCTCGATGCGGTCCTTCAGCTCGGCCGGCGTCGCGTTCAGCGTCGCGGCGGCCTCGGCGAGGCGGCGGGCGGTCTCGGCGGCGTGGGCCTCGGCCGCCTCGTGCGCCACCGCCTCGACCCGGCGGACGCCGGCGGCGAGGCCCTCCTCGCGGAGGATGCGGAAGGCGCCGATCTCGCCGGTGTTGGCGACGTGGGTGCCGCCGCAGAGCTCGATGGAGAAGGGCGCGTTCGCCCCCTCGTCCCGACCGCCCATCGAGACCACGCGCACCTCGTCGCCGTATTTCTCGCCGAAGAGGGCGCGGGCGCCGGCGGCGCGGGCCTCGTCGATCGGCATCACGCGGGTCTCGACCGGGGTGCAGGCGCGGATGCGGGCGTTCACCTCGCGCTCCACCGCCGCGATCTCCTCGTCCGTCATCGGCCTGCCGTGCGAGACGTCGAAGCGCAGGCGGTCCGGCGCCACAAGCGAGCCCTTCTGCGCGACGTGATCGCCCAGAGTCCGGCGCAGCGCCTCGTGCAGCAGATGCGTCGCGGAGTGGTGGGCGCAGACGCGCAGGCGCCGGGCCGGATCGACCTCGAGCGTCACGGTGTCGCCGACGTTCACCACATGCGCCGCGTCGTCGGAGGCGATGCGGCCGCGGTGGGCGTAGATCCCCTCGGCGCGCTTCTGCACGTCCTCGACGATCAGCTCGACCCCGGCGCCGGTGACGGCGCGGCCGACGTCGCCCTGCTGGCCGCCCATCTCGGCGTAGAACGGGGTCTGGTTGACGACGAACTCGAAGCTTTCGCCCGTCGTCGCGTGGTCGGCCTCGGCGCCGTCCTTGACGATGGCCTCGATGCGGGCGGAGGCGCGGGTCGAGGCGTAGCCGAGGAACTCGCCCGGCCCGACGCGCTCGCGCACGTCGAACCAGACCTTCTGGTTGGCGCTGTCGCCGGTGCCGGCCCAGGCGGCGCGGGCGGCGGCCTTCTGGGCGTCCATCGCCGCCTCGTAGCCGGCCTCGTCCACCGCGCGGCCCTCGCCGCGCAGGATGTCGGCGGTGAGGTCGAACGGGAAGCCGTACGTGTCGTAGAGCTTGAAGGCGGTCTCGCCGGGCAGCGCCTCGCCCTCCGGCAGGCCCTCGAGTTCGGCCTCGAGCAGCTTCAGGCCGCGGTCGAGCGTGGCCTTGAAGCGCTCCTCCTCCGCCCTGAGCGTCTCCCTGATCAGCGCCTCGGCGCTGCGGAGCTCGGTGTAGTGGGCGCCCATCAGGTCGATCAGCGCCGGCGCGAGGCGGTGCATCAGCGGGTCTGTCGCGCCGAGCAGGTGCGCGTGGCGCATGCCGCGGCGCATGATCCGGCGGAGGACGTAGCCGCGGCCCTCGTTGGTGGGCAGCACGCCCTCGGCGATCAGGAAGGCGGCGCAGCGCAGGTGATCGGCCACCACGCGGTGCGAGGTGACCATCGGCCCGTCGGGCGCCTGGCCGGTCAGCTCGGCCGAGGCGCGGATGATCGGCTGGAACAGGTCGGTGTCGTAGTTGTTGTGGACGCCCTGCAGGATCGTCGTCATCCGCTCGAGGCCCATGCCGGTGTCGACGCTGGGCTTCGGCAGCGGCGTGGAGGTGCCGTCCGCATGCGTCTCGTACTGCATGAAGACGAGATTCCAGAATTCGACGAAGCGGTCGCCGTCCTCCTCGGGGCTCCCCGGCGGGCCGCCCCGGACCTCGGGGCCGTGGTCGTAGAACAGCTCCGTGCACGGCCCGTTCGGGCCGGTGTCGCCCATGCGCCACCAGTTGTCGTCCGAAGCGATGCGGATGATCTTCTCGTCCGGCAGGCCGGCGATGCGCTTCCAGAGGCCCGCCGCCTCCTCGTCGCTCGCGTGGACCGTCACCAGGATCTTCTCGGGCGGCAGGCCGAGCACCTGCGTCGAGAGCGTCCAGGCCTGCTCGATGGCGACGTCCTTGAAGTAGTCGCCGAAGGAGAAGTTGCCGAGCATCTCGAAGAAGGTGTGATGCCGCGCGGTGTAGCCGACGTTGTCGAGGTCGTTGTGCTTGCCGCCGGCGCGGACGCATTTCTGGGAAGTGGTGGCGCGCCCGTAGTCGCGGTGCTCGGCCCCGGTGAACACGTCCTTGAACTGCACCATGCCCGAGTTGACGAACATCAGCGTCGGATCGTTCCGCGGCACGATCGGCGAGGAGGGCACGACCCTGTGCTCCCGGCTCTCGAAGAAGCCGAGGAAGTCCGAGCGGATCTGGTTGCCGGAGATCATGCGGTGTCCTCCCGTGGCGCGCGCGACGCGGGTGTATGACCGCGGCGGGCACGGGGCAAGGGGCGAGGCCCGGCGCAGCCCGCGCTTGCGCGGCGCGGCGGCGGCGCGCAGGCTGCCCGCCATGATCGGCAAGGCGTCGCGGGCGGCGGTTCTGGGGGCGGCGCTCGCGCTGGGTGGCGGGGAGGGGGCGATGGCGTTCGGCGGCGGGCTGGTGCTGGCCTCGGCGACGGAGGGGCGGCTGGTGGACGCGGGCGGCGCTCCGGCGGCGGGCGTCGTCCTGCGCCGGCGCTGGTCCTGGGGCTGGACCGGGCGCGAAGGCGAGGACCGGGCCGAGACCGACGCCGAGGGGCGCTTCCGCTTCCCGGAGGTCACGGGATCGAGCCTCAGCGCCCGCGTCATGCCGCACGAGCCCTCGGTGCGCGTCGAGATCGAGGCGGAGCGCGGCGACGGGCCGCTGACGATCCTCTCCTATCAGAAGGCGACCTATGCCGCGGGCTGGGAGGCCGAGAGCGCCGGCCTTTCCGAGTTCCGCCTGCTCTGCCGGATCGACGCCGAACCCTCGGCCGACGGCCTCTTCTGGGGCACCTGCCGGGCCGCGGAGGACGCGCGATGAGCGTGGAGGCCGCGCCGGAGCTCTCGCCGGCGCTGGCGGCGAAGCTCGCCGACGCCGTCTACGGCATCCGCGAGGTGGACGATCCGGCGCGCGGCGCGGCCGAGCGCGGGGTGACGGGGCTCGAGGCGGCGTTCGAGCTCGCGGACGGGCGGATCGCGACGGCGCGCTCCGGCGCGGTGCTGACCGCCCGCACCGGCTTCGCGCTGGTGCTCGACGGCGTGGCGGGCACGCGCTGGGCCGGGCACAAGGCCGTCGCGCTGCGCGGCACGGCGACGATGTTCGACGGCGCGACGGACCTCAACATCGCCATCGACCGCGGGCCGGCGGGGACCTGCGCCCATGCCGGCTTCGTGCGCAGCTTCCGCTCGATCCGCGAGTCGATCCCGGCGCTGCTCGCCGGGCATCGCGGGCCGGGGCACGTCGTCGGGCACTCGCTCGGCGGGGCGCTGGCGGTGCTGACCACGGCGGAACTCGCCTCCCGCGGGCGGGGGGACCTGCACCTCTACACCTTCGGCGCGCCGCGGGTCTTCACCGGCGGCTCCGTCGCCGCCTTCGACCGGCTGGTGCCCTCGGCCCGCGTGCGGCGGGTGCAGAACCCGGCCGACCTGGTGCCGCTGTTGCCGCTCTGGCCCTACCGTCACGCCCCGGCGGGCGTCGGCGGAGCGGTGCGCGTCGGCCCGCCGGCGCTGATCCCCGGCGTCTCGCAGCACTACATGAGCGTGTATGGTCCCTTGGTCGGCCGGGAGGGCGGCTGGGGCGCGCTGGCGGCGGCGGGCGCCGAGGCGCCGGACCTGCGCAGCGTCGACCAGTGGATCGCGACGGCGCGCGAGAACGTGCGCATTCCCGGCGGGCGCATCGGGCTCCGGGCGCTGGGCAAGGCCCTGAACGCGCTGCTGGCCCTGGCCGAGCGCACGGTCGGGGCCATCGCGCTAGGCGCGGTCACGGTGCTCGACGTGCTCAGCGCCATGCTGCTGCGCGCGACCGAGATCGCCGCGGCCATCGGTGAGCGCGTGCGCGAACTGATGGCGCTGATCCTGCGCTGGAGCGGGCGCGCCGGCCATGTCGGGGTGGAGCTGACGCGCGCCTTCCTCGGCTGGGTGTTGGGGCTGCTGCTGCGCCCCCTCGCGGCGGCCGTGCGCTCGGCCTTCGAGCGTTTGGGCTGACGCGTTCGGTTCGGCCCGCCTGAGAGCCTCTCCGACCGGGATCGTGGCGGTCGAGCTGCTCGGTTCTTCGATCGGCGGCCGCCCGCGGCTCGGTTCCGCTCCCATGCGTCATGTGCTTCGCTTCACGGTCGGCGCGGGGCCGCCGCATGATCGGGGGCGGATGAGCGTGGCGCCCCGGCCCGTCTCACGGCATCGGCGGCCGCGGCCGAGGCTCCCGACGCGATCGCAGCGCCCCTCGTCCCCACGGCGACGATCGCGGTCGGGGCGGGCGGCGCGACGTCCGGACGCGTGCAGGTCCCCCTTCGGTTC
>JAWLFJ010000191.1:0-5192 GCA_041685625.1 Paracoccaceae bacterium
CCATCGAGGACAGCCGGCATGACAGCCATACCCGCATCGCCTGCACCCAGGCAGCTTCCAACCACTCAGAGTGCGATGAAAAGGGGTAAGGCGGCATGAGCCCGAAGGACGCGGACGCGACGACGGAGACGCTGACGCCCGATCTCTGCGTGATCGGCGCGGGGTCCGGCGGGCTCTCGGTCGCCGCGGGGGCGGTGCGGATGGGCGCCTCGGTGGTGCTGATCGAGGCCGGGAAGATGGGAGGGGACTGCCTGAACTACGGCTGCGTCCCGTCCAAGGCGATGATCGCGGCCGGCAAGCACGCGCAGGCGATGCGCGACGCCGAGCCGTTCGGCGTCGCCGCGGTCGACCCGCAGGTCGATTTCGCCGCCGTCAAGGATCACGTCGAGGCGGTGATCGCGGGCATCGCGCCGCATGACAGCCAGGAGCGGTTCGAGGGGCTTGGCGTGACGGTGATCCGCGCGCACGCGCGCTTCGCCGCCCCCGACGCGGTGGAGGCCGGGGGCCGGCGGATCGAGGCGCGGCGCTTCGTGATCGCCACAGGCTCGCGCCCCGCGGCGCCGCCGATCCCGGGGCTGGAGGACGTGCCGTATCTCACCAACGAGACGGTGTTCGCGCTGCGCGAGCGCCCGGCGCGGCTGCTCGTGCTCGGCGGCGGGCCGATCGGCATGGAGATGGCGCAGGCGCATCGCCGGCTCGGCTGCGAGGTGACGGTGATCGAGGCGTCGCGCGTGCTCGGCCGCGACGATCCGGAGATCGCCGAGATCGCGGTGGCGCGGCTGAGGGCCGAGGGCGTGGAGATCGTCGAGGGCGCGCCGGTCGCCAAGGTCGAGGCCACGACCGAGGGCGTCGCGCTCGAGGCCAAGGACGGCCGGCGCTGGGAGGGCACGCATCTCCTGGTCGCCGCCGGGCGCAAGGCGACCGTCGAGGACCTGGGGCTGGAGGCCGCGGGGATCGAGCGCGCCAAGGCCGGGATCGAGGTCGACGCGGGGCTGAGGACGTCGAACCGAAGGGTCTACGCGATCGGGGACGTGGCGGGCGGGCTGCAGTTCACCCATGTCGCCGGCTGGCATGCGGGGCTGGTGATCCGCTCGGCCCTGTTCCGGTTGCCGGTGAAGGCGGACCCCCGGGCGGTGCCCTGGGTGACCTACACCGATCCGGAGATCGCGCAGGTCGGCATGACCGAGGCGGAGGCCCGCACCGAGCACGGCGACAAGGTCGAGGTGCTGTGCGCCCCCTACGCCGAGAACGACCGCGCCCGGGCCGAGCGCGAGACCGAGGGGCTGGCGAAGGTGATCGTGGTCAGGGGCCGGCCCGTCGGCGCTTCCATCGTCGGGCCGCGGGCGGGGGAGCTGATCACGCTCTGGGCGCTGGCGATCTCGGCGAAGCTGAAGATCGGCAAGGTGGCGGGGATGGTCGCGCCCTATCCGAGCTTCGGCGAGATCTCGAAGCAGGCGGCCGGGGCGTACTACGCGCCACGATTGTTCGAGACCCCCTGGGTGAAGCGCGTGGTGCGGCTGCTGGCGAAGTTCGGCTGAGGGTCAGCCGATCTCCACGGCGAAGTTGCGCTCCGCGAGCGCGGCGAGGCGCGCGGGGTCGAGGGGGGCCTCCTCGCCGCTGAGCCGGATCTCCGCCTCCTCGAACCGCGCCAGCAGGCGCGCCGTCGCCTCTGTCGCCCGGCGGCGGGCGAAGAACGGGTTGCGCCGGCGCAGCGCCTTGGCGAGCTGACGCGGATGCAGCGACAGGTGCATCGGCGCCCCGCCGAGCGCGTCGCGGAGCGCGGCGAGCGCCGGGCCGAGAGCGTATTCGTGGCCTTCGACGTCGATCTTGACGGCCGCCGGCCCTTCCCCGGCGCGGGCGGCGACCTCGGCCGCGGTCACGGTGGGCACGTGCACCGGCTCGCCCCGGTTCACGCCGAGCGCGGTGGTGGTCGACGCGCCGAGTCCGCGCCGGCCGCCATAGAGCGTGAGCCCCTCGCCGTCGGCGTGCAGCGCGGCCGGCAGGATCGTCGCCTTCAGGCCGTTGCGCGCCAGATTCTCCTCCAAGGCGGCGCGGGCGGCGGGGTCGGGCTCGAGCGCGGTGACGCGGGCCCCCCGGCGCGCCGCGAGGAGCGAGATCGGGCCGATCCAGGCGCCGACGTCGACGAAGGCGGTTCCGGGCCGGGCGTGGCGGCGCGCGAAGGCGAGGGTCTCGCCCTCCCAGCCCTTTCCGAGGCCGCGCCAGAAGGCCGCCTGCTCCGGCGTCGCGGCCCGCACGCGGAAGCGTTCGCCGGCGTATTCGGTCTCGAGATCCTGCACGCCGCCGCCTCCCGCTCCCCGCCTCTGGCGTGGCCCTTAGCGCGCGGCTACGATCCCGGCAACTCGCCCGTCCTCCGGCCCGCCGAGGCGCCCTCATGCTGATCCGAAGCCTCTCCGGTCGGCTTCTGTTGCTGACGCTGGTCTTCGTGATGCTGGCGGAGGTGCTGATCTTCGTGCCCTCCGTCGCGCGCTTCCGCGAGAGCTACCTGATGGAGCGGCTGGAGCGCGCGCAGATCGCGGCGCTGGCGCTGCTGGCGGCGCCCGACGACATGATCACGCCGGAACTCGCCGCGGAGCTGCTCGAGACCGCGGAGGTGCGCAACATCGTGTTCCGGCGCGACGCGGTGCGCGAGCTGATCCTCGCCGCCCCCGCTCCACCGCCGGTGCGCGAGACCTACGACCTGCGGGAGGTCGGACCGGCGACGCTGATCCTCGACGCGATCGACGCGCTGCTGCGCCCGCCGGGCGGCGCCATCCGGGTGATCGGCGAGCCGGTCGAGGGGAGCGGCGTGGCCATCGAGGCGGTGCTGGACGAGGCGCCGCTGCAGGCGGCGATGCGGGCCTACGGGCTGCGCATCCTCGGGCTCGGGCTGGTGATCTCCGGGATCACCGCGGTGCTGATCGCGCTCTCGCTGCAGCGCTTCCTGGTGCGCCCGATGCGGCGTGTGATCGAGAGCATGCGCCGCTTCGCGGAGAATCCGGAGGACCCCGCGCAGGACATCGCGCCCGCCTCCGGCATCGCCGAGATCGCCGACGCCGAGCGCGCGCTCGCCCGGCTGCAGACCGACCTGCGCGCGGCGCTGCGACAGCGCGCCCGCCTCGCCGCGCTGGGCGAGGCGCTGGCCAAGGTCAGCCACGATCTGCGCAACATGCTGTCGACGGCTCAGCTGCTGGCCGACAGCCTTGCCGCCAGCGCCGATCCCAGGGTGGCGCGGGTGGGGCCGAAGCTGATCCGCTCCCTCGACCGTGCGGCGACGCTCTGCGCCTCGACGCTGTCCTACGGGCGGGTCGAGGAGCCGGCGCCGGTGCCGCGCACGGTGGCGCTGCCGGCGCTGATCGAGGAGGTGGGCGACGCGGTGTTCGCCGATCGCCTCGCCGGCGACGCCCCGGGGCCGGTGCGCTTCGAGGCCGACGTGCCGTCGGAGATGGAGCTGGTGGCCGATCCCGAGCATCTGCTGCGGATCCTCGTCAACCTCGTGCGGAACGCGCGACAGGCGATGGAGGGCGCCGGGCGCGCGGGCGCCGTGCGCGTCACGGCGGAGGCCGAGGACGGCTGGCTGACGGTCGCGGTCTCCGACGAGGGGCCGGGCCTGCCGGAGCGTGCGAAGGCCCACCTCTTCACGCCGTTCAAGGGCGGGGCGCGGGCCGGAGGGGCCGGCCTCGGCCTCGCCATCGCGGCGGAGCTGGCGCGCGCGCAGGGCGGGGCGGTGGAGCTGGTGCGCTCGACCACGGCCGGGACGACCTTCGCGCTGCGCCTGCCGCGACGGCCGGCCGCCGCGGCGGCCTGACGCTCCGGAAGGGGCCGCGGCGGCCGGCGATCCTCGGCGGCCCCGCGCGCCGGCCGCTTGGGGGGGACGGCCGCTCGGGCTCGGACGCGACCGTGCCGGCCGGCGGCCCACGACCCTCGGCCTTGACCCGGGCGCCCGGCCGTCGCCCCATGCCCGCCAGTCCCCGACGGAGCCGCACATGACCCATCCCGCACCCGGCCCCCTGAACCTGATCACCGATGTCGATGGCCTGACCGTGGGCGGGGCGGAGGACGACGCGCTGCGCACCGGCGTCACGGTGCTGCTGGCCGACCGTCAGATCCCCGCCGCGGCGGACGTGCGCGGGGGCGGCCCCGGCACGCGCGAGATCGAGGCGCTGCGGCCCGAGGGCAGCGTCGCCGCCCTCGACGCGGTGGTGCTCTCGGGCGGCTCGGCGCTGGGCCTCGGTGCGGCCGACGCGGTGGCGGACGCGCTGTCGCGCCGCGGGCGGGGGGTGTCGCTGTTCCCCGACCATCCGACGGTGCCGATCGTGCCGGCGGCGATCCTCTACGATCTCGGCCCGCACCTCGCGGCGGCCTTCGCCGCCGAGGGACCGCCGCATCCCGGCCTCGCGCGCGCGGCGCTGGAGGCGGCGGGGCCGCGCTTCGCGCTCGGCTCGCACGGCGCCGGGCGCGGGGCGCGGGCCGGACGGCTGAAGGGCGGGCTCGGCTCGGCCTCGCTGGTGCTGCCGGGCGCGGCGGCCGACGGCGGGCCGCTGACCGTGGGCGCGCTGGTGGCGGCGAACCCGGTCGGCTCGGTCGTCATGCCGGGCGGACGGGCGTTCTGGGCCTGGCCGTTCGAGCTGGAGCACGAGGGCCGGCCCGAATTCGGCGGACTCCGCCCCGACGCGGCGCGGGCGGGCCGGGCGGGCGAGCCGCTGCCTGACGACTCGCGCCTCGGCGCCGGCGCGCGGCCGGGCGGCGCGACGGTGATCGCGGCGGTGGCGACGGACGCGACGCTCGACGCGGCGGGGTGCCTGCGCCTCGCGATCGCGGCGCAGGACGGCATCGCCCGCGCGGTGCGCCCGGCGCACACGCCGATGGACGGCGACACCGTCTTCGGCTTGGCGACCGGCCGGCGCGATGCGGCCGGCCCGCGGCCCTTGGCGCTGGCCCGCCTCGGCGCGGCCGCGGCCGACTGCCTGGCGCGGGCGATCGCGCGGGCCGTGTTCGAGGCCCGCTCCGGCCCGGGCGAGGCGCCCGCCTGGACCGACGGCTGACCCCCTTGCATCCGCCCGGGCGGCCCGCTAAACCCCGCCCCACGCCACGGTCGAAGCCGGCTCGGCGGAGGCACCGGTAGCTCAGCTGGATAGAGCACCAGACTACGAATCTGGGGGTCGGGGGTTCGAATCCTCCCCGGTGCGCCAATC
>JAWLFJ010000067.1:0-20796 GCA_041685625.1 Paracoccaceae bacterium
ACGACGCTTCCAGCCGACACGTCGCGCTTCGCCACGAGGTCGACCGCACAACGGAAGGGTAGCACAATAGGGCACAAAGGTCTTGTCGATGTCATCCGTAGGTGCGGAGTGGATCTCGGTCGGCCGCCGGAACGGGGCGTTCTGGGCGCGGATCGCCCTGCACGAGGAGTAGATCCGGGCCGGCCGTCCGGGACGTCGAGCGTCTATGGGGCTCGCGTTGCTCGGTTCGCGCCCATCGTAGCATCACTTCGTTTTGAAGACCGTTCGCGCAGCGCGAAGGCGCACGTCCGCCCGCCGGTGGACGGGCCGAGGACTTACGCCGACATTGGGACCGGAGCGTTAACCCGCCCGCCGAGGGACCATTTCCTCGGGGGACATCGACCCCTCCGCGAAATCCGCCACCTGTTACCCCGGGAGCGAAAACGGCGACCCGAGGGCCGCCACACTGCAAAAGCACATGTTCCACCATCGGTGGGTGGACTAGTGATTCCGCGGCATTCGGTTCGACGTCGCCCCGGCTGCTTGCTAGCTGCTTGCTAGGCTTCGCCCTATTTCCGCATCTCGCCGCTAAGGGCTTGATTTTGTGGCGCACCCGACAGGATTCGAACCTGTGACCTCTGCCTTCGGAGGGCAGCGCTCTATCCAGCTGAGCTACGGGTGCCGCTCAAATCCGCTTCTAGCGGAGCTCGTCGCGGGGCGCAATCGGCACGATGGCGGTGGCTGGCGGTGGGCCTCGCGAGGCGGCGGACTCGCGCCGACAGGGAGGCGCCGCCACGATCCTACTCGCGCAGGACCCTGGGCGGCCGGCGCGGCGCCGTCGCTCCGCTGCACCCGCGGGCCGACGACGGCCTCGCCGTCCTCATGGCGCCGGCGGAGTTCGGCTTCCACCGCACGCTCTCGACGACGGATTCGCGGACCCGCACCTCGCCCTGCAGGACAGGCAACCGATGGCGCGTCCTGCGCCTGACGGACCACCTCGGCGCCTGCTCCACGACCAAGGCCGGGCGGCGTTTCGAGGCGGCCGACGCGTCGGCGGTCCGGGGGACGCCGCAAGCGGAGGACGGGCATCCTCGCCACGCCACGTCGCTGCGGCGGCCTCGGCGCGGCCGGCCTGATCCACCGCCGCATCGCGCGGATGCCGGTCGCGGCCGGGCAGGGCAGGGCGATGCGCTTTCCCACGGCAGGCCTTCTCGCCTGCGTCGCCGCGGACCGGCTGCGCGGCCCCGAGGCCCGCCGCGCCGCCTCCGCGGTCCAGGACGCCGCCTCCGCGCTCGGCGCCTCAGCACGGCCAGCGGGCGAACAGCGCGTCGCGCAGGACGTCGCCGTCGGGCTCGTCGCTGCGCGCCGGATGCGCCTCGGCGTAGCGCACGAAGGCCTCGCGGAGCGCCTCGGCGCCGGCCTCCTCGGGAATGCAGGTGGTCCCGAAGATCTCGTAGCCGATCTTCCAGCCGATGATATGGGGCGCGCAGTCCGCCTGTGCCGAGTCCGACGAATCCCTGCACTGGGCGAGGCGTTCCGCCGCCGTCATGTCCTCGGCTCACGCCGGGCCCGTCGCCAGCATGAGCGCCGCCACCACGATCAAGGGCTTCATGGCGCGTCTACCCTCCTGCGTTCACGCCCGGAGGATCGGCCGGCGGGGGCGGGCGCCGCACCGCCCGCCGTCATCGCGTCCTGCGCGACGCCTTCTCCTCGACGCCCGAGACCCCTTCGCGCCGTGCAAGCTCCGCCGCCACGTCCTTCAGGCTCACATCCCGGGACGCCAGCATCACCATGAGATGATACATCACGTCGGCCGCCTCGGACACCAGCGCGTCGCGGTCCTCCGCCGCGGCGGCGACGACGGCCTCCACCGCCTCCTCGCCGAACTTCTGCGCGCATTTCAGCGTCCCGCGCGCCAGCAGCTTCGCGGTGTGGGAGCTGGCGGGGTCCGCCCCCCGCCGCGCCTCGATCGTCGCCGAGAGCCGCGCCAACGCGTCCAGCCCCTCGCTCATGCCGCCGTCTCCTCCAGCCGCACCGGCACGCCCGCCGCCGCCATCGCCGCCTTCGCCTCGGCGATCGTGTGCTCGCCGAAATGGAAGATGGACGCGGCCAGCACGGCCGAGGCGCTGCCCTCCGTCACCCCCTCCACCAGATGCGCCAGCGTGCCGACGCCGCCCGAGGCGATCACCGGAACCTCCACCGCATCCGCCACCGCCCGCGTCAGCGCGAGGTCGTAGCCGGACTTCGTGCCGTCCTTGTCCATCGAGGTCAGCAGGATCTCCCCCGCGCCGCGCGCCGCCATGTCCCGCGCGAAGGCCACCGCGTCGATCCCCGTCGCCTCGCGCCCGCCATGGGTGAAGATCTCCCAGCGGCCGGGGGCGACCCGCCTCGCGTCGATGGCCACCACGATGCACTGCGCGCCGAACTTCTCGGCCGCCGCGCCCACGACCTCGGGCGTGCGAACCGCAGCGGTGTTGAAGCTCACCTTGTCGGCGCCCGCCAGCAGCAGGTTGCGCACGTCCTCCAGGGTCCGGACGCCGCCGCCGACGGTCAGCGGCATGAAGCAGCGCTCGGCCGTGCGCGTCGCGATGTCGAGGATCGTGCCCCGCCCCTCGTGGCTCGCCGTGATGTCGAGGAAGCAGAGCTCGTCCGCCCCCGCCGCGTCATAGGCCGCCGCGGCCTCCACCGGATCGCCCGCGTCGCGCAGGTCGACGAAGTTCACGCCCTTCACCACCCGGCCGTCCTTGACGTCGAGGCAGGGGATCACCCGCACCTTCAGGCTCATCGCCGGTCCTCCCTTCAGGCGGCGAGGAACGCCGCCGCCTCCGCCGGGTCCAGCCGCCCATCATAGAGCGCCCGGCCCGAGATCACCCCGTCGAGCGGCGCCCCGCAGCCCTTCAGCGTCGCGAGATCCGCCATCGAGGAGACCCCGCCCGAGGCGATCACCGGGATCGCGACCGCCCGCGCCAGCGCCGCCGTCGCCTCGACGTTCGGCCCCTGCATGGCGCCGTCCCGCTCGATGTCGGTGAAGATCACCGCCGCGACGCCCGCGTCCTCGAAGCGCCGGGCGAGCTCGGCGGTCTCGAGCTCGGTCGTCTCCGCCCAGCCCTCGACCGCGACCCGGCCGCCCCGCGCGTCGATGCCGACCGCGACGCGCCCCGGAAACGCCGCCGCCGCCTCGCGCACGAAGTCCGGATCGCGCACCGCCGCCGTGCCGAGGATCACGCGGGAGACGCCGCCCCCGAGCCATCCCTCGACCGCCGCCATGTCCCGGATCCCGCCGCCGAGCTGCACCGGCAGCGACACCGCGCCGAGGATCGCCTGCACCGCGTCGCGGTTCTCGCTGCGTCCCGCGAAGGCGCCGTCGAGATCCACGACATGCAGCCAGGCGCAACCGGCCTGCTCGAAGGCCAGCGCCTGGGCGGCGGGATCGTCGCCGAACACCGTCGCGGCGGCCATGTCGCCGCGCAGCAGGCGCACGCACTGGCCGCCCTTCAGGTCGATGGCGGGATAGAGGATCATGGCGCATCCTTCGGCCTCGGTTCCGCGCCGCTTAACCCGCCCGGCGCGAAAGTCCAAGCCCGCCCGCGCCGCCGCGTCGACCGAGCTCCCGGAGGGGGGAGCGCCGCGCTCGGGGAGGCTCCGCCCCCCGCTCGCGCGGCGCGGTCGGCGCGCGGGGCGCGCCTCCCCGCCCGGCCCCGCGGTCGCCGCTCAGCCCCGGCGGCGCGCGCCCCCGCGGCGCCGCGAGCCCGCCGCGCCCCGGCGCCGGGAGCGCGCCCGGAACCGGCGCCTTCGTCTCCGCCCTCTCGGGCTCCGGCGTCAGGCGTCCGAGGCGCTCGCCGCGGACACGCCCTCGTCTCTCGGGAGAGCCGAATGGCTCGAGAGCGCGAAGGCCGATGCCGAAGCGCCGGCGAGGGCGGCCCCGAGGCCGCGATCTTCGTCGCGCCGATCCCAGAGCGGGCGAGCGCGGACGGCCGAGATCGTCCCCGCCCGCGAGTTCCGAGGGGGCCGGCGCGGTGATGGACCCGCCCTTCGGCGGCTCCTCGGCCGATCCGCCGGGTTCTAACGCCCCTGCGGCCTCGAAGGCGTCGGGCGTCGTCACGGCGGAATCGTCCTCCGCGAGGGTCGGCGGCCGGATCGCCGCTCGCCGCCGAAAGGACGGAGATCGGGAAGCTGCGGGACGGATCGTCGGCCTCCGTCGAAAACCGGGTGAAGACGCCGCCGCCGGCCGTGAAGCCGCCGTCGCAGCCTGCGGTCGCGTCCGGCTGGAGGCGGCGGCCGACGACCGGCTCCGAGGTGGCGGAGGAGGCGGCGGTCGGCGCGCCGCGCGCGACCCCCGGGATGAGCGCCCCTCCCTCGCGCCGGGCCGTCGGCCGGGTTCAGGGCCGCCAGGCGAGGAAGTTGGCGATCAGCCTCAGCCCGACGCGCTGGCTCTTTTCCGGGTGGAACTGCGTGCCCACCATCGCCCCGCGCCCCACCACGGCCGTCACCGGCTCGCCATGCGTCGCATGGGCGAGCACGTCCTCCGCCCGCTCCGCCTTCAGGTGATAGGAGTGCACGAAATAGGCGTGCTCGCCCGTCGCGATCCCCTCCAGCACCGGATGCGGCCGGTCGATCTCCAGCGCGTTCCACCCCATGTGAGGGATCTTCAGCCCCGGTCCGCCGGCGAGGCGCACGACCTCGCCCGGGATCCAACCGAAGCCCTCGGCGCTTCCGTGCTCCAGTCCCCGCGTCGCCATCAGCTGCATGCCGACGCAGATGCCGAGGAACGGCGCTCCCGCGGCGACCCGCTCCTCCAGCGTCTCCCACATGCCCGGCACGGCGCGGAGCCCCGCCCGGCAGTCCGCGAAGGCGCCGACGCCCGGCAGCACGATGCGGTCCGCCCGCCGCACCGCGTCGGGGTCCGCCGTCACGAGGATCTCCGCCCCGGCCTCCGACGCGACGCGCTGGAACGCCTTCGCCGCCGAGTGCAGGTTGCCCGAGCCGTAGTCGACGATCGCGCAGACGCTCATCGGCCCGACCCCGCGGCCCTCGCCGGGCTCGGCGGAGCGTCCGCCGCGGCCCTCGCCGCGAGACGCCCGCGGCCCGCCCCCGCGGCGACCGCCGCAAGAAGCCCGCGGCCCGCCCCCGCGGCGACCGCCGCAAGACGCCCGCGGCCCGCCCCCGCGGCGACCGCCGCAAGACGCCCGGGGCCCGCGCCTGCGACGACCGCCCCGAACCGCCTCCGAGCGCCCCCCGCGGCCGCCCCTCGGCGGTCGCGGCGCGCCGCCGCGCTCCCGCCGGCCGGCAGGCCCGCGCCGCACCGCCGGCCCGCGGTCACAGCGCCCCCTTGGTCGAAGGGATCTCCCCCGACCGTCGCGGATCCGGCTCCACCGCCTCGCGCAGCGCCCGCGCCACCGCCTTGAACGCCGCCTCGGCGACGTGGTGGGCGTTGACCCCGTCCAGCCGCTCGACATGCAGCGTCATCCGCGCGTTCATGGCGAGCGCGGTGAAGAACTCCCGCACCAGCTGCACGTCGAAGCCGCCGATCTTCTCGACCGCGAAGTCGACCTTCCACACCAGGAACGGCCGGCCCGAGAGATCCAGCGCCGCGCGCACCAGCGCCTCGTCCATCGGCAGCAGGCAGCTCCCGTAGCGGCGGACGCCGCGCTTGTCGCCCAGCGCCTCGTCCAGCGCGCGGCCGAGCGCGATGCCCACGTCCTCCACCGTGTGGTGGTCGTCGATCCAGCGGTCGCCCTCCGCCTTCACCGCGAGGTCGAGCAGCCCGTGCCGCGCCAGCTGGTCCAGCATGTGGTCGAAGAACCCGACCCCCGTGGCGCAGTCGTGCCGCCCGGTCCCGTCGAGATCCAGCTCCACGGTCACGTCGGTCTCGGTCGTCTTCCGCGAGACGGTCGTTGTGCGCATCGGTCCCTCCGTCGCTCCGGCGCGCCTTATGGCGCCCGGCCGCGCCGAGGGGAAGCCGCCGCTCGCTCCGCCCTCCCCGCCTCCTCCTCCGCCCGTTTCGTCCGAGCCCCATGTCTGGCGCCGAATCGCGAACGGAAAGTGAACGTCGGTCAGCCGATCACAACCGCCCGGAAGTCGTTGACGTTGGTCAGCGTCGGCCCGGTCACGACCAGCCCGCCCGTCGCCTCGAACGCCCCCCAGGCGTCGTTCGCCTCCAGCCGCGCGCGCAGATCCGCGGCGTCGGCCCTCGAAAACGTCTCCGGTCCGCAATACGCGCCCGCATTGTCCTCCGATCCGTCGATCCCGTCGGTGTCCGCCGCCAGCGCATGCACGCCGAGCCGCGCCAGATCCGCCCCCATCGCCAGCGCGAAGCCCAGCAGGAACTCCGCGTTGCGCCCGCCGCGGCCGTCGGCCCGCACCGTGACGGTCGTCTCGCCGCCCGAAAGCAGCACCGAGGGCCGCGCGGCCGGCACGCCGTGCCGCGCGCAGCTCCGCGCGATGCCGGCCATGGCCGTGCCGACCTCCCGCGCCTCGCCCTCGATCGCGTCGCCGAGGATCAGCGGCGTCAGGCCCAGGCCCCGCGCCGTCTCGGCCGCCGCCTCCAGCGCCATCATCGGGGTCGCGACCATCCGCACCTCGCCGGGCTCGACCGCCGGCGCCGCGTTCGCCCGCATCGCCGCCAGCACCCGCTCCTCCACCGTCACCCCCCGTCGCGCGAGGATCGCCTCCGGCGCCTCCCCCTCCGGCAGGGGCACGGTCGGGCCGGAGCCGATCACCGCCGGATCGTCCCCCGGCACGTCGGAGATCAGCCAGGTCACCACCCGCGCCGGCGTCGCCGCCGCGGCCAGCCGCCCGCCCTTCACCGCGCTCAAGGCCTGGCGCACCCGATTCATCTCGCCGATCGGCGTGCCGGAGCGCAGCAGCGCCCGGCCCACCGCCTGCTCGTCCTCCAGCGTCAGCCCCGCGGCCGGCGCCGCCAGCAGGGCCGAGGCGCCGCCCGAGATCAGCACGCAGACCAGATCCTCCGGCCCCGCGCCGCGCGCCGCCTCGAGGATCCGCGCCGCCGCCCGCGCGCCGGCCTCGTCCGGCACCGGATGCGCCGCCTCCACCACCTCGACCGACCGGCACGGCGCCCCGTGCCCGTAGCGCGTCACCGCGATCCCCTCCGGAAGCGCCCCGGTCTCCGCCTCCCACCAGTCCTCGAAGGCCGCCGCCATGCGCGCCGCCGCCTTGCCCGCCGCCAGCACGATGCAGCGCCCGCGCGGCGGCTCCGGCGACGCGCCGAAGCGCCCCTCCGGCCCCGCCGCGTCCAGCGCCGTCCGCAGCAGCGCCTCGCAGATCTCCCGCGTCATCGCCCCTCCCTCGCGCCCGTCGCCGGCTTCGCCTATATCGGCCCGAACCGATCACGGAGGCCCCATGCAAAGCGACTTCCCCGGCTGGCACGGCACCACCATCCTCGCGGTGCGCCGCGGCGGCAAGGTCGTGGTCGCGGGCGACGGCCAGGTCAGCCTCGGCAACACCGTCATCAAGGGCACCGCCCGCAAGGTCCGCCGCCTCTCGCCCGGCGGGCGCGAGGTGGTGGCGGGCTTCGCCGGCTCCACCGCCGACGCCTTCACCCTGCTGGAGCGGCTGGAGACCAAGCTGGAGGCGCAGCCCGGACAGCTGATGCGCGCCTGCGTCGATCTCGCCAAGGACTGGCGCACGGACAAGTATCTGCGCAACCTCGAGGCGTTCCTGATCGTGACGAACGGGGCCGAGCTCTTCGTGGTCACCGGCGCCGGCGACGTGCTGGAGCCGGAGCACGACGTCGCCGCCATCGGCTCCGGCGGCCTCTACGCCCAGTCCGCCGCCCGCGGGCTGATGGAGAACGAGGCGCTCGACGCCGAGGCGGTCGCCCGCAAGGCCATGGCCATCGCCGCCGAGATCTGCGTCTTCACCAACGGCGCCCTGACGGTGGAGACCATCGAGGCCTGAGACGCGCCCCGCCGCGCCGCCCGCCCCGGCGCGCCCCACCCGCCCGCCCGCGCGCCGGACCGGCCGGCGCGGCGGGGCGCGGCCCGACTTGGGAGACCCCATGACCGACCTCACCCCCCGCGAGATCGTCTCCGAGCTCGACCGCTTCATCATCGGCCAGGCCGAGGCCAAGCGCGCCGTCGCCGTCGCCCTCCGCGCCCGCTGGCGCCGCCGCCGCCTGCCGGCCGAGATGCAGCCCGAGGTGACGCCGAAGAACATCCTGATGATCGGCCCCACCGGCGTCGGCAAGACCGAGATCAGCCGCCGGCTGGCGAAGCTCGCCCGCGCGCCCTTCCTCAAGGTCGAGGCCACCAAGTTCACCGAGGTCGGCTATGTCGGCCGCGACGTGGAGCAGATCGTCCGCGACCTCGTCGAATCCGCCATCGTCATGCTGCGCGACGCGAGGCGCGAGGAGATGAAGGCCGCCGCGCACGGCGCCGCCGAGGAGCGCGTGCTCGACGCCCTCTGCGGCGACGGCGCGCGCGAGCAGACCCGCGAGATGTTCCGCCGCAAGCTCCGCGCCGGGGAGCTCGACGACACCGAGATCGAGGTCGAGGTGCAGGACCAGACCAACCCCCTCGCCGGCATGGACATCCCCGGCCAGCAGCCGGGCCAGATGGCCGATCTCGGCTCCATCTTCGGCAAGATGATGGGCGGGCGCACCCGCACCCGCCGCCTGCGCGTCGCCGACAGCTACGAGGTCCTGATCGCCGAGGAGGCCGACAAGCTGGTGGATCAGGAGACGCTGACCCGCGACGCCCTCGCCGCGGTGGAGAACGACGGCATCGTGTTCCTCGACGAGATCGACAAGGTCTGCGCCCGCGAAGGCGTCCGCGGCGCCGACGTCTCCCGCGAGGGCGTGCAGCGCGATCTCCTGCCCCTGATCGAGGGCACCACCGTCTCCACCAAGCACGGCCCGGTGAAGACCGACCACGTGCTCTTCATCGCCTCCGGCGCCTTCCACGTCTCGAAGCCCTCGGACCTCCTGCCGGAGCTGCAGGGCCGCCTGCCGATCCGCGTCGAGCTGAAGGCGCTGACCGAGGCGGACTTCGTGCGCATCCTGACCGAGACCGACAACGCCCTCACCCGCCAGTACTCGGCCCTGATGCAGACCGAGGGCGTCACGGTCGAGTTCTCCGAGGACGGCGTCGCCGCCATCGCCGAGATGGCCGCCGAGGTGAACCGCAGCGTCGAGAACATCGGCGCCCGGCGCCTGCAGACCATCCTCGAGCGGGTGTTCGAGACGCTGAGCTTCGAGGCTCCCGACAAGCCGGGCACGAGCGTCACGATCGACCGCGCCTATGTCGAGGACCGCGTCGCCGACCTCGCGAGATCCGCCGACCTCTCGCGCTACGTCCTCTGAGGGGCGCGCGCGCCGCTCGGGGAGGCTCCGCCCCCCGCTCGCGGCGCGCCGCCGATCCACGGGGCGGATCGGCGAGGGGCGCCCGGCCCGGGCGCCGGGCTCAGGCCCCGGCCAGCCGCGCCATCGCCGCCTGTGCCTCCTTGGCCAGCGCCGCGACGAGGTCCGCCGCCGGCGCTTCGCGTCCGAGCGCCGCGCCCTGGCCGTAGAGCATGAAGGACGCCGCCTCCGGGTCCGCCTCCAGGATCGGCCGGCTCAACGCGTACATCTGCGGGAAGGCTGCCACCGGCCGACCCGCCATCGCCTCGGCGTAGCGGCTGCGCCTCGCCCGCGCCGTGCGACCGGAGACGGCGTCGGTCGGCATCGTGTCGGCGTCGGTCGCCTCGGCCAGCGCGGCGCGGCGGCGCGGCTCGGTCGCGGCCTCGGGCGTGCGCAGGAACGCGGTCCCCATCTGCACCCCCGCCGCGCCCAGGGCGAAGGCCGCTGCGATGCCGCGCCCGTCCATCACCGCCCCGGCGGCGATCACGGGGACCGAGACCGCATCCGTCACCTGCGGGACCAGCGCGAAGAGGCCGACGCCGTCCCCCGGCCCGTTCGGCGCGAAGGAGCCGCGATGCCCCCCGGCCTCCCAGCCTTGCGCGATCACCGCGTCCATCCCCGCCGCCTCCAGCGCCCGCGCCTCCGCGACGGTGGTGGCCGAGGCGATCAGCCGGATCCCCTCTGCCTTCAGCGCCCGCACCACGTCCTCCGTCGGCGGGGCGAAGTGGAAGCTGGCGACGGCGGGCCTCACCTCCAGCAGCAGCGCCATGCGGTCTTCGTCGAAGCCCGGCCCCGCCTCGGGCGGCGCGGCGGGCGCGGCGGCGGCGCCGGTCCAGTCCCGCCAGTCGGCGGTCGCGGCCTTGGCCGCCTCGAACCGCGTCGCCGCGTCCTCGCCCGGCGCGGCATGGGCGAAGAGGTTCAGGTTGAACGGCCGGTCGGTCAGCGCCTTGAGCGCCCCGGCCTTCTCCCGCGCCGCGGCGCCCTCCATCACCCCGAGGCCGAGCGAGCCGAGCCCGCCCGCCTCGCTCACCGCCGCGGCGAGCGCCGGCGTGCAGGACCCCACCATCGGCGCCTGCACGATGGGATGCTCGATCCCGAAGAGCTCGATCAGCCGCCGGTCCGGCCACATCGCCCGCCTCCCGCTCCGTCAACCCGGCCTTGACCCTAGCGCGGCGGTCTCCCCTGCGCAGCCCCCGCCGGGAGGGGCGGCCGAGGCGGACGACGTCTGTACGCCGTCAGCACCAATCCATGACGGGAGTCCGACGCGTGCCCGATCCGGGGATGACCGGCGATGCAGAGGGGCCCGACGCACGCCCGACACGAGACGCACGAAAGCCCGATGCGATATGCACGTTCGCGGGACGGCGTCCGGCCCTCCCGGACGCCACGGCGCCTTTGCGCCCGGCCCCCCGAGGCGCCATGCTCCGGCCGCCAGAGCCCCCGGAGGGAGCCGCCATGCCCGCCCCGATCCCCGCGCCAGACGTCCTCTACCGGCCGACCCCGGCGCCGCCCGCGCTGGCCGAGCTCGCGAAATCGCCGCTGAAGCGCAGGATCTACGTCTTCCGCAACATCCTTCGCACCAGCCGCAACTTCCTTAACCTCTACCATCCGGAGATCGCCGAGCACCGCTGGCTGGTCAATCACCTCCGCGACGAGCAGGTGGTCTCGATCAACGACCCCGAGCTCGCCCGCCACGTGCTGCAGACCAACGCCGACAACTACGTCAAGGGCCGGTTCTACGAGGTCATCTTCGGCCCGTTCCTCGGCAAGAGCTCGCTGACCTTGGAGCACGACGCCTGGCGCACCCGCCGCCGCCTGATCTCACCGGCCTTCAACGCCCGCGCCATGAAGGGCGTCGAGGGGGTGGTGGAGCGCCATGTCGAGGCGATGCTGGCGCGCTGGGCGGAGGACGCCGACGAAGGCCGCGAGATCGACCTCTCCGCCGACGCGGCCGAGCTCACCATGCGCATCGCGATGGAGGCGTTCTTCTCGGCCGACATGGGCGACGACCCGGCCCGCATCGCGCGGCTGATGGAAGGCGTCATCACCGACTCCGGCACCATCGACTTCGCGGACGTCCTGCAGCTCCCGAAATGGTTCCCCCGCCGCGACCGCCGGCAGGCCTTCGCCTGGCTCGCCGAGCTCGACGCCTGGCTCTACGCCCTCGTCGACCGGCGCCTCGAAGCGCGCGGCCGGGGCGAGCCCGACAACCCCGACCTCCTCGACATTCTCGTCCACGCCCGCGACGAGGAGACCGGCGCGCTCCTCGACCGCCAGGCGATCCGCAACGAGGTGTTCACCCTCTTCGCCGCCGGGCACGAGACCACCGCCCTCTCCCTCGCCTGGGGCCTCGACCGCCTCGCGCGCGAGCCCGAATGGCAGGGCCGCCTCGCCGAAGCCGCGACGGCGGCCGAGGCGGAGGCCGGCCATCCCCTCGCGGCGGCCGAGGCGAAGGCCGTCCCGCTCCTCCCCGCGGCCTATGACGAGATGCTGCGCCTCTACCCGCCGGCCTTCTCGGTCGGCCGCACCGCCCTCGGCCCGGACCGCTTCGAGGATCTGCAGATCAAGCCCGGCGCCCGCATCCAGGTCGCCATCCACATGATCCACCGCAACCCGCGCCACTGGACCGAGCCGGCGAGGTTCGACCCGAGCCGCTTCCTCCCCGAAGGCCGGCAGGGCCGCCATCCCTTCGCCCACATCCCCTTCGGCGGCGGGCCGCGCATCTGCGTCGGGCTCGCGCTGGCGCGGCTCGAGGGGCTGATGGCCCTCGCCCGCATCCTGCCGCGCTTCCGCCTCGAGGCGCCGGGCGCGCCGCCCAAGCCCCTCGGCAAGATCACGCTGCGCACCGAGACGCCGGTCCGCCTCCGGGTGAGCCGCCGGTGAGCGCGGCTGGAGCGCGGGACCCTCGGCGGGGGTGCGGGCCTCGGGGGCGTCGAGCCCCCTCGGCCCGCCTCGGCGCTTTCGCGCCTCCCGCCCGGCCCCGCGGTCCGGTCCGCGCCCCGGCCGCCCGCGGGAGCCGCGCGTGAGCGCGGAGCGGCCGACCGGCCTTGTCGCCTTCGCCCGCGCCAACGGCCCCTGGCTCGGCGCCGGGGCGCTGATGACCTTCGCCTCGAGCTTCGGACAGACCTTCTTCATCGCCGTCTTCGCCGGCGGCATCCGCGAGGAGTTCTCCCTCTCCCACGCCGCCTGGGGCGGGGCCTACACCCTCGGCACCCTCGCCTCGGCGGCGGTGATGCTGCAGGCCGGCGCGCTGACCGACCGCTTCCGCGCCCGCAGCCTCGCGCTCCTGCTCGTCCTCGGCTTCGCGGGCGTCTGCGTCTTCGCCGCGAACGTCTCGGGCTGGTGGACGCTCGCCCTCGCCATCTTCGGCCTGCGCTTCTGCGGGCAGGGGATGCTCACCCACACCGCCGTCGTCTCGATGGGGCGCTGGTTCGCGGCCAATCGCGGGCGCGCCATCGCCATCGCCAATCTCGGCATCGCGGCGGGCGAGGCGATCCTGCCGTTCCTCTTCGTGCTGCTGATCGGCTGGCTCGGCTGGCGCGGGGGCTGGCTCGCGGCGGCGGTCTGCCTCCTGCTCATCGCGCCCTTCGTGCCGCGCCTCCTCAGGACCGAGCGCACGCCCCGCTCGATCCCGGAGGCGGAGCACCGGCCCGGTCTCGGCGGGCGCCACTGGACGCGGCGCGAGGCGGTCTCCCACTGGCTGTTCCGGCTGACCTTCCCCGGCTTCCTCGCGGCTCCGGTGTTCTCCACCGCGTTCTTCTTCCAGCAGGTGCACCTCGCCGAGATCAAGGGCTGGACCCTCGCCCAGTTCACCGCCCTCTTCCCCGTCTACGTCGCGCTCGCGATCCCGGCGAGCTTCCTCGGCGGCTGGGCCGCGGACCGGTTCGGCGCGACGCGCACGATCTTCCTCTGGCCGCTGATCCTCGCCGCAGGGCTGACCGCGGCGGCGACGCTGAACGGCCTCTGGGGCGCGGTCGCGGCGCTGGCGCTGCTCGGCGTCATGCAGGGTCTGGGTTCGTCGCTCACCGGCGCCTTCTGGCCCGAGGTCTACGGCACGCGAAACCTCGGCGCGATCCGGGCCGTCGCCTCCTCGGCGATGGTGTTCGCGACGGCGCTCGGGCCGGGGCTTTCGGGCGCGCTGCTCGATCTCGGCGTCGGGTTCGAGGCGCAGCTTCTCGCCATGGCGGCCTACGCCTTCGCGATGGCCGGCGTGTTCCTCGCCGCCGGTCGGCGCATCGCGGAGGAGCGGCCGGCGCTCCCGTCGTCGGCGGTCTGAGCCTCGGGCGCCGACGGCGCCGGACACGACGCGCGTCGAAGGTCCGGGCGGAGTTCCCCGCGCCACAGGAACCGCTCCGGATGTCGCGCGTTTCTGGCTGCACGCGGGCAGCACAGAGGACGTCTCCGAAAGTCATGGCGGAAAACGAGCAGAAGGCGGGACTGCGGCTCCAGGTGGCGAGCATCAGGACCGACGACGCCGGGCGGGGCATCGCGCGGCTCGACGCCGACGCGATGCGGAAGATCGGCGTGGGGGAGGGCCAGCCCGTCGAGATCGAAGGCCGGCGCGCCACGGCCGCGATCGCGGTCGCGGCCTATCCCGAGGACGAAGGCCTCTCCCTCGTCCGGCTCGACGGGCTGCTGCGCGGCAACGCCGGCACGGCGTCGGGCGACCACGTCGAGGTCGCCAAGGCCGACCCCAAGCCCGCCCGGCGCATCACCGTCGCGCCGGCGCAGAAGAACCTTCGCCTGCACGGCTCCGGCGAGGCGCTCAAGCGCAGCTTCAACCGACGCCCCTTCGTGGCCGGCGACGTGATCTCGACCTCGGTGCACACGCCGCGGGCGCAGACCGATCCGCGCATCCCCGAGGAATTGCGCGGCATGTTCAACCTGCCCGCCTACGGCCTGCAGGAGATCCGCCTCGTCGTGGTCGCCACCGAGCCTCGCGGCATCGTGCAGATGACGCCGGACACCGAAGTGGCGCTGCGCCCGGAATACGAGGAGCCGGCCGAGGCCCGGCGGCCCGACATCACCTACGACGACATCGGCGGGCTCGGCGACACGGTCGACCAGATCCGCGAGATGGTCGAGCTGCCGCTGCGCCACCCCGAACTGTTCCAACGCCTCGGCATCGACCCGCCGAAGGGCGTCCTGCTGCACGGGCCGCCCGGCACCGGCAAGACCCTGCTCGCCCGCGTCGTGGCCGGCGAGGCCGAGGCGAACTTCTTCCTGATCAACGGGCCCGAGATCCTCGGCAAGATGCAGGGCGAGAGCGAGCAGCGCCTGCGCGACGTGTTCGCCCAGGCGCGGGACGCCTCGCCGGCCATCATCTTCATCGACGAGGTGGATTCCATCGCGCCCAAGCGCGAACAGGTGGGCGGCGAGGCCGAACGCCGGCTGGTCGCGCAGCTGCTGACGCTGATGGACGGGCTGGAGCCGCGCCAGAACGTCATGGTGATCGGCGCGACCAACCGCGTCGACGCCCTCGACGAGGCGCTGCGCCGGCCCGGCCGGTTCGACCGGGAGATCGTCATCGGCGCGCCGGACCAGCGCGGCCGGCGGGAGATCCTCGTCGTGCACACGCGCGGCATGCCCCTCGGCGAGGACGTCGATCTCGACGAGATGGCGCGCGTGACCTACGGCTTCGTCGGGGCCGACATCTCGGCGCTCTGCCGCGAGGCGGCGATGGACGCGGTGCGCCGCATCCTGCCCGATCTCGACCTCAAGGACGGCATCCCGTCGGAGCAGCTCGAGCGGCTCGAGGTCACCCGCGCCGATTTCGAGAACGCGCTGAAGCGCGTGCAGCCCTCGGCCATCCGGGAGATCATGATCCAGGTGCCGAACGTCGGCTGGAAGGACATCGGCGGTCTGCCCGAGGTGCGCGAGCGGCTTCAGGAGTCGATCGAGCTGCCGCTGAAGTCGCCCGAGAGGTTCCGGGCCCTCGGCATCCGTCCCGCCAAGGGCTTCCTGCTCTACGGTCCGCCGGGAACCGGCAAGACGCTGCTGGCGAAGGCCGTGGCGCGCGAGGCCGAGGCGAACTTCGTGTCCACCAAGTCCTCCGACCTGCTGTCGAAATGGTACGGCGAGAGCGAGCAGCAGGTGGCGCGCCTGTTCCGGCGCGCCCGGCAGGTCGCGCCGACGGTGATCTTCATCGACGAGATCGACAGCCTCGTGCCCGCCCGCGGCGGCGGTCTCGGCGAGCCGGCGGTGACCGAGCGCGTGGTCAACACGATCCTGTCGGAGATGGACGGGCTGGAGGAGCTGCAGGGCGTCATCGTGATCGGCGCCACCAACCGGCCCACCCTCGTCGATCCGGCGCTGCTGCGGCCCGGACGCTTCGACGAGCTGATCTACGTCCCGGTGCCGGACGAGGAGTCCCGCCGGCACATCCTCGGCATCCACACCGGCGCCATGCCCCTGGCCGAGGACGTCGACCTCGACGACGTCGCCGCGCGGACCGAGCGATACACCGGCGCGGATCTTCAGGACGTGACGCGCCGGGCCGGCCTCGCGGCGCTGCGCCGCGGTCTCCACAGCGTCGGACGCGAGGAGTTCGAGACCGCGCTGAAGGAGAGCCGCGCCTCGGTGACGCCGGAGATGGAGGAGGAATACGAGCGGATCCGCGAGTCGCTCGGGCAGGAGGGGCCGCTGCGCCAGCCGATCGGGTTCCGGCCCTGAGACGGCGGCGGCGCGGGCTGCCGCGCGCCGGAGGCCCGGCGCGCCGTCGGCGGCACGCGGCGCCGCAGCGATGCGTCTGACCTTCCTCGGCACGAAGGCCGATCTCGACGTGACCAAGCGCGGCCATCGCCGCCACAGCGCGGCGATGATCCACCACGGCGGCAAACGGCTGATGATCGACTGCGGCGCGGACTGGCGCGACCGGCTGCACGACCTCGCGCCCGACGCGATCGTGCTGACGCACGCGCATCCCGACCACGCCTTCGGCCTGAAGGACGGCGCGCCCTGTCCGGTCCACGCCACCGCCACGACGCTCGACCTGATCGCGGATTTCGACCTCGAGAAGACGCACGAGATCGCCGAGCGCGAGCCGACGCGGATCGCCGGCGTCTCCGTCGAGGGCTTCGGGGTGGAGCACTCCATCCGCTGTCCGGCCGTGGGCCTGCGCATCGGAGCGCCGGGCGGGGACGTCCTCTACGTGCCCGACCTGGTCTACATCCACGACCGCGAGGCGGCGCTCCGCGACCTCGCGCTCTATGTCGGCGACGGCGCGACGCTGGAACGGTCCTTCGTCCGCAAGAGGGACGATCACCTCATCGGACACGCCCCCGTCCGCCAGCAGCTGACCTGGTGCGCCGACGCCGGCATCCGGCGGGCGCTGTTCACCCATTGCGGGCGCGACGTGGTGGCCGAGGACGGGCGCAGGGCCGCGGGCCGGCTGCGCCGCCTCGCCAACGAGCGCGGGGTGGAGGCGCGGTTCGCCCGCGACGGCATGGAGGTCGACCTCGACGGCGGGCGCGCCGGATGACCGACCGCGCCGCCCTGACGTGGATCCGGAGGCCGGCGAACCGCCGGTTCAGCCCGCCGTCTCGCCCTCCGCCGCCAGCGTCGCGAAGGCGTCCCGCGTCAGCGCATAGGCCCGCAGATCCTCGGAGACGTCGCAGAGCCCCTCGTAGAGCGGCCGCGCCTCCGCCAGCGCAGGCGCGTTGACCAGCCAGAGGAACCGCCCGCCCTCCGCCGCGGTCAGCGCCGCCAGCCGGGCGATCAGCGCCCGCGCCACGCCCCGGCGCCGGAACGCGGGGAACACCGCGAGGTCCTGAAGGAACCGCCCCCGCACGGCCCAGGCGCTCTCGTAGGCGAAGAGATGCACGGCCATGCCGGCGACCGCTCCATCGACCTCCGCCGTCAGCACGCCCATCGGCGTCGCGCCGGAGAGCACGTCGCGCCGCACGATCTCCGCCGTCATCGGCGCCGCGTCGCCGACGACCGGCCGGTCGAGCAGCCCGTAGAGCGCCGCGAGGGCCGGCGCGTCCGCGTCCCGGCCCTCGCGCACCCGGATCACCGGCTCAGACCAGCTCGCGCACGTCCGTCAGACGGCCGGTCACCGCCGCCGCCGCCGCCATCGCGGGCGAGAGCAGATGCGTGCGCCCGCCGCGGCCCTGCCGGCCCTCGAAGTTGCGGTTGGAGGTCGAGGCGCAGCGTTCGCCCGGGCTCAGCTGGTCCGGGTTCATGCCGAGGCACATCGAGCAGCCCGCCATCCGCCAGTCGAATCCGGCCTCCTTGAGCACGTCGGCGATGCCCTCCTCCTCGGCCTGCGCGCGCACGAGGCCGGAGCCGGGCACGACCATCGCCCGCACGCCGTCCTTGACCTTGCGGCCCTTCACGACCTTCGCGACCTCGCGCAGATCCTCGATCCGCGCGTTGGTGCAGGAGCCAATGAAGACCGTGTCGATCTCGACGTCCTGCAGCCGCGTGCCGGGCGTCAGGCCCATGTACTCCAGCGAGCGCTTCGCGGAGGCGACCTTGCCGCCCTCGAAGTCCTCGGGCCGCGGCACCGTGCCGGTGATCGGCAGCACGTCCTCGGGGCTGGTCCCCCAGGTCACCACCGGCTCGATCTCCGCGGCGTCGAGGATCAGCGTCTTGTCGAAATGCGCGCCCTCGTCGCTCTTCAGCGTGCGCCACCAGGCGACGGCCAGTTCCCACGCCGCGCCCTTCGGCGCGTAGGGCCGGCCCTTCACGTAGTCGAACGTGGTCTCGTCGGGCGCGATCAGCCCGGCCCGCGCCCCGCCCTCGATCGCCATGTTGCAGACCGTCATCCGCCCTTCCATCGAGAGCGAGCGGATCGCCTCGCCGGCGTATTCGATGACGTGCCCGGTGCCGCCCGCGGTCCCGGTGCGCCCGATGATCGAGAGCGTCACGTCCTTCGCCGTCACGCCGACGGGCAGCGTCCCGTCGACCTGCACCAGCATGTTCTTCGACTTCTTCTGGATCAGCGTCTGGGTGGCGAGGACGTGCTCCACCTCGCTCGTGCCGATGCCGTGCGCCAGCGCGCCGAAGGCGCCGTGCGTCGCGGTGTGGCTGTCGCCGCAGACGATGGTCATGCCGGGCTGGGTCAGCCCCTGCTCCGGCCCGATGATGTGCACGATGCCCTGGCGCACGTCCGAGACGTCGTAGATCTCCACCCCGAAGTCCTTGGCGTTCTTCTGCAGCGCCTCGACCTGGATGCGGCTCTCAGCGTTCTCGATGCCCTTGGCGCGGTCCACGTCGGTCGGCACGTTGTGGTCGGGCACGGCGACGGTGGCGTCGGGCCGGCGCACCTTGCGCCCGGCGAGGCGCAGGCCCTCGAAGGCCTGCGGGCTCGTCACCTCGTGCACCAGATGCATGTCGATGTAGAGGACGGAGGTGCCGTCCTCGGCCTCGTCGACCAGATGGGCGTCCCAGATCTTGTCGTAGAGCGTCTTGGGGGCGGAGCTCTGGCTCATCGTCGGGCTCTCCGGAATGGGGAATCTCTCGGGCGTCGTCGGCGGCGGATCAGGGCAGCGGCCGGCCCGCGCCGCGCCGCGCGGCGAGGCGACCGAAGAAGCGCCAGGGCAGGCGCGCGCGGTCGGCGATGTCGAGGATCCCGGGCATGTCGCGGAAACTATGCCCGCCCGGCGGGCGCCGCAAGCGCCATCGGCGCGCATTGCCCCGCGCGCCGCATTCGGCCCACCTTGCGGCCCCACGCCCCTACCCCGGCAGGGAGCCCGGCCATGCCCGACGAGACCCCGGACCCCGCGGCCCGCTGGACCGCCCGCTACGCCAGCCCCGATTACGTCTACGGCGAAACCGCCAACGACTTCCTGCGCGAAAAGGCGCACCTGATCCCGCCCGGCCCCGTGCTCTGCGTCGCGGACGGCGAGGGGCGCAACGGCGTCTGGCTGGCTGAGCGCGGGCACGCCGTCACCTCGGTCGACATCGCGCCGACGGGGATCGAGAAGGCCCGCCGCCTCGCCCGCCGCCGGAACGTCCGCCTGAACGCGGAGGTCGCCGACATGGCCGATTACGCGATCGAGCCCCGCGCCTGGTCCGGCATCGTCTGGATCTTCGCGCACCTGCCCCCGCCGGTGCGCGAGCGCGCCCTCGCCGCGAGCGTCGAGGGCCTCGCCCCCGGCGGCGTGCTGCTGCTGGAGGGCTACACCCCCGACCAGGTCGGCCGCGGCACCGGCGGCCCGCCGGACCCGGCCCTCACCTTCGATCCCGAGGCGCTGCGTCCCCATCTCGACGGCCTCGAGATCCTGCATTTCGGGGCGCGCGAGCGCGACGTCCACGAAGGCCGCCTCCACACCGGCCGCGCCGCCGTGGTGCAGGCGATCGCCCGCCGTCCCGGCGACTGACGCCCGCGGCGCCCCAAGCCGGCCGGGCGGCCGCCCTAGTCCGCGTCGAGCGTCGGCTCCCAGCCGAGCGCGAGCGCCGCCCAGCCCTCGGGGATCCGGTGGCCGCCGTCGAACAGCGCGAAGCCGAGGGCCGAGCCCGGCGCGCAGTCGGTCCAACGGCGGAGCAGGAACGCCCCCTCGGCGCCGTAGGCGTCGGGATCGTCCCGCGCGCAGCCGTTCGCGCGGCGCAGCAGGTCCAGCCCGGCGAAGAGATCGCCCTGCGTCAGCCGCCCGCCGGCGACGCTGCGTCCCTCCATGGGGACCACCGGGTCGGACCAACCGTGGACGTGCAGCAGCCGGACCGGGCCGGCGCAGGCCTCGGGCAGGGGCCGCCACAGCAGGCCGGCGATCGGCAGGTAGGCCCGGAAACTCTCCGGCGCGTCGCAGGCCTGCCGCCAGGCCATCATCCCGCCGCCCGAGAAGCCGGCGAGCAGCATGCGCCCCCGCGCCAGCCCCGCCGTCTCCGCCGCGTGACCCGCGACGGAGGCGAGGAAGGCGACGTCGTCGCGCGCCTCCGGGTCGTTCCGGCTGTTCCAGCGTCCCCCGGCCTCGCCCGGCCGGCGCGGCTCCCCCTGCGGCGCGACGACCGCCCAGCCGGCGGCGAGCAGCGGCGCGACCACGGCCTCCGTCGCGATCACGCCGGCGGCGCGCCCGCCCCAGCCGTGCAGGAACATCACCGCCGGATGCGGCCCCTCCCCCTCCGGCGTCGCGAGGTGATAGACGCCGCCCGGCGCGGCGCAGGGCGTCTCCGGCGCCTCGCAGGCCCGCGCCGGCGCTGCGCCCGCGAGGGCGAGCAGCGCCGCGGCGAGCCCGGCGCCCAAGGCGGATGCGACCGGCATGGGGATCCTCCCTCCCTCGACCCCGCCGGGCGAGCGTCCGCGTTCCGTCGCGCCCAGTGCGGTCCTCGGGGGGGATCGACCTCCCTCGGCCCGCCTCGGCGCGCGCCTCGAGGCCCGGCCCCGGAGGTCGGCGCCTTCGCTCGCCGCCTCTCGGTCCCGCGGCCGTGGCGCCCGCGCCGGCGTCGGTGCGCTGCCGCCGCGGCGCCGCGCGACGGCCCCGCCTCGGTCGCCCTCCGGCCTCAGGCCCGGCGCGCGCGCC
>JAWLFJ010000006.1:0-7567 GCA_041685625.1 Paracoccaceae bacterium
CGCATCGCGCTCCGCTGCGAGAAGACCAAGACCAACTTCGCCTCCTTCGTCGCCCTCGCCATTGGATTCATCTTGGTCCAATCCGTCCACACCGCCTAGGGGTCCGCCGGTTCGACACGATCGAGGACCTCCGCAACGTCCTGCTCGCGGTCCAGCGAACCCACGACGAGCGATGGCAGATCGAGCGACACGGCCATCGCCCGCCCACAGCCATCAGACGAGAGCGAACCATCGACATCCAAACCGCCGCATAACCTAGATCGCCGTCTCGAAACGGTGGACCGGAACAGGCGGCATCGGTCCCTCCGGCGCCGGAGCGTCGAACGGAAAGGCGCGGCGTGGTCAGACCTCGGGCCGCGCCGCCGCGATCAGGAACTCTCGATTTCCGTCGCCGCCGGTGATCGGGCTCTCCGCTTCGCCGATCACGTGCCAGCCTTCGGTCTCGAGGAAGCCGCGGATGCGGCTGCGCACCGCGGCGTGGACCGCCGGGTCGCGGACGAGGCCGCCGCGCCCCACGGCGGCGCGGCCCGCTTCGAACTGCGGCTTGATCAGCGCCACCAGACGCGCCCCCGGTCGCGCCAGCGCCAACGCGGGCGGCAACGCCTTCTCGAGACCGATGAACGAGAGGTCGGCGGTGATCCAGTCCGGCGGTGGCACGTCCCCTGGCGCAAGGTCGCGGGCGTTCAGACCCTCCCGCAGGGTCAGGCGAGCGTCGGCGGCCAAGGCCGGATCAAGCTGACCGCGCCCCACGTCGATGGCCGTGACATGCGCGGCGCCGCGTGCCAGCAGCACCTCGCTGAAGCCGCCGGTGGACGCGCCGAGATCCAGCGCCTCGCCGGCGGGAGCGAGGTCGAAGACGTCGAGCGCATGCAGCAGCTTCAACGCGGCGCGGGAGACCCAGGGGCAGGGATCCTGCGTCACCGCGATGCGCGCCTCCGGCGGCGGGCGCGTGGCGACGCGCCGCTCGACCCTGCCGTCTACGGCCACGGCCCCCGCTGCGATCAGCGCCTGTGCGCGGGCGCGGCTGGGAACGAGCCCGAGAGCCACGAGGGCCTGATCGAGGCGGAGACGGGTCATGGCGACCCCATAGCGGCGGCCGGGCTCGGAGGCGAGCGCGGGAGCTCGTCCTGCGAGAGATCCGCCCGAGACCACACAGGGGACCGACCGAACGGCATCGGCAGTGGGTCGACCCGTCTTGAGACGGCCGGCGCCATGGCCCGCGCCTTCGCCCTCGTCCGCATGGTTCTGCCGTCCGCGATGGCGACGCGCAGCGCACCGAAAGGGCCGATCCCGTCCGTCGTCCGGCCTGCCGAGACCTCGCGACCGCTCCGCGGCCGGCGGCCTCGCGCCTTCGGGCCCGCGGCCGTCGTCTGACTGGGGGTGCGGCCTGCGGACCGGACGCGCGACGGCTCCCGCCGCGCTTCAGGCCCGCGCCTTCACCGCGCCGATCTCCGCGACGCCGACGGCGCCGAGCGTGGTCCGCACGATGCTCGCCGCGTCGAGGCCGGCCTGACGGTACATGGCGTCGGGAGAGTCCTGATCGATGAACACGTCCGGCAGCGTCATCGGCCGCACCGCAAGGCCGCGGTCGAGCGCGCCTTCGGTGGCGAGGAGCTGCAGGACGTGGCTGCCGAAGCCGCCGACGGCGCCCTCCTCGATGGTGATCAGCGCCTCGTGCTCGCGCGCGAGACGCAGGATCAGGTCGCGGTCGAGCGGCTTGGCGAAGCGCGCGTCGGCGACGGTGCAGGAGAGGCCGCGGGCGTCGAGTTCCTCCGCCGCCGTCATCGCCTCGGCGAGGCGGGTTCCGAAGGAGAGGATGGCGACGCGCGAGCCTTCCCGCATCACGCGGCCCTTGCCGATCTCGAGCGGCGTGCCGCGGGCCGGCAGCTCCACGCCGACGCCCTCGCCGCGGGGATAACGGAAGGCGGTCGGGCCGTCGTCCCGCGCCGCGGCGGTGGCGACCATGTGGTAGAGTTCCGCCTCGTCCGCCGCCGCCATCACGACGAAGCCGGGCAGGTTGGACAGATAGGCGACGTCGAAGCTGCCGGCATGGGTCGCGCCGTCGGCGCCGACGAGGCCGGCGCGGTCGATCGCGAACCGGACCGGCAGGCCCTGGATGGCGACGTCGTGCACGATCTGATCGTAGGCGCGCTGCAGGAACGTCGAGTAGATCGCCGCGAAGGGCTTCATGCCGGAGGCCGCGAGGCCGGCGCAGAAGGTGACGCCGTGCTGCTCGGCGATGCCGACATCGAAGACGCGGCCGGGGAAGCGCTTGCCGAACACGTCGATCCCGGTTCCGCCGGGCATGGCGGCGGTGACGCCGACGATGCGGTCGTCGACCTCGGCCTCGGCGATCAGGGCCTCGGCGAAGACCTTGGTGTAGCTCGGCGCGTTGCTCGGCGACTTCTTCTGGGCGCCGGTCACGACGTCGAACTTGGCGGTGGCGTGGCCCTTGTCCGCGGCGCTCTCGGCCGGGGCGTAGCCCTTGCCCTTCTGGGTGACGGCGTGGATCAGCACCGGCCCGTCCGCGCGCGCCTTGACGGTGCGCAGGACCGCGAGCAGCTGCTCCATGTCGTGCCCGTCCACCGGACCGACATAGTCGAAGCCCAGCTCCTCGAACATCGTGCCGCCGACGGTGACGGACTTGAACATCTCCTCCACGCGGCGCGCGCCCTCGCGGAAGGGCGGTGGCAGCATGTCGAGCGCGTGCTTCGCGGCGGCCTTGAAGTCCTGCGCGGGCTTGGCGGTGTAGAGGCGCGAGAGATACTTCGACATCGCGCCGACCGGCGGTGCGATGCTCATCTCGTTGTCGTTGAGGATGACGATCAACCGCTTGCCCAGATGGCCGGCGTGGTTGAGCGCCTCGTAGGCCATGCCCGCCGTCAGCGCGCCGTCGCCGATCACCGCGATGGCGTCGCCGCCGTCGCCATGGCCGAGCTCCCGCGCCATGGCGAAGCCGGTCGCCGCCGAGATCGAGGTGGAGGAGTGCGCCGCGCCGAACGGATCGTACGGGCTCTCCTTGCGCTTGGTGAAGCCGGAGAGGCCGCCGCCCGTCCGCAGCGTGCGGATCCGGTCGCGCCGGCCGGTGAGGATCTTGTGCGGATAGCACTGGTGGCCGACGTCCCAGACCAGCTTGTCCCGCGGCGTGTCGAAGACGGCGTGGATCGCCACCGTCAGCTCCACCACCCCGAGACCCGCGCCGAGATGCCCGCCGGTCACCGAGACGGCCGAGATGGTCTCCTGGCGCAACTCCTCCGCCAATCGGCCCAGCTCCGCGTCCGAAAGCGCCTTCATGTCGGAGGGGAAGCGGACTCGGTCCAGCGTCGGGGTGTTCGGGCGGGTCGGGTCGATCTCGGTCACGGGCGTCTCTCCCTTCGGCGCGGCTGGGCGGCCGGTCCTTCGATGGGAACACGTTCAGAGCCGAGTGTCCAGTTTTCCTGACACTGCGACGTCAATTCCACTGGACGTCTCCTCTGGTACGCGGTGCGAACCGGCGCATGGCACGCCGCTGCGCGTTAAATCGGAGTCTCGGGTGACGGTGCAAGGGCGACCAAAGCGCCTCAGCGTGTCCGCGCCAGAGCGAATCGGGCCGCGAGCGCCAGCGGACGCGCCTCCGGTCCCAGCGGCGCCAGCGCGGCCTCCGCCTCCTCGACCAGCGCCGCGGCCCGCCGCGCGGCGCCGTCGAGGCCGAGCAGGGAGACGAATGTCGCCTTGCCCGCCGCGGCGTCCTTGCCGACGGCCTTGCCGGCCGCGGCGGCGTCGCCGCGGGCGTCGATCACGTCGTCCTGGATCTGGAAGGCGGCCCCCATCGCCGCCGCGAAGGCTCTGATCGGCGCCCGCGCCGCCTCCGCCTCGGCGACGATCGCCCCCGCCTCGGCCGCGAACACGATCAGCGCGCCGGTCTTGAGCCCCTGCAGCCGCTCGACCGCGGCGAGGCCGAGCGGCGCGCCTGCGCCCTCTGCCGCGATGTCGAGCGCCTGGCCGCCGACCATGCCCGCCACGCCCGAGGCCCGCGCGAGCGCGAGGCACAGACCGGCCCGCACGGCGCCCGAGGGGTGCGTCGCCGGGTCCGACAGCAGCTCGAAGGCGAAGGTCTGAAGGGCGTCGCCGGCCAGCACCGCCGTCGCGTCGTCCCATTCGACGTGCACCGTCGGCCGGCCGCGACGGAGCGTGTCGTCGTCCATGCAGGGCATGTCGTCGTGGACGAGGGAATAGGCGTGCAGGCACTCCACCGCCGCCGCGACCCGGTCGGCCCGCTCGGGCGGAGCGCCGAGAAGCGCGGCGGTCTCCATGACGAGATAGGCGCGGAGCCGTTTGCCCCCGCCGAGCGCGGCGTGACGCATGGCGGCGGCGACGGGCATCTCGGGGCCGAGGACGTCCGGGGGCGGCAGCAGGGCGTCGAGCGCCGCCTCCGCGCGCGCTGCGCAGGCGGCGAGCCGCGTCTCCAGCTCGGCGCGGTCGTCGCCGCTCAGGATCGCGGCGTCACTCATGGGTGAAGGGCTTCGCCTCCGGCCCGTCCGGGCCCTCGGCGATCTGCGCGACGCGAAGCTCCGCGGCCTCCAGCTTCCTCTCGCAGTGGCGGCGCAGGGCCGCGCCGCGCTCGTAGAGGGCGATCGAGTCCTCCAGCGGCGCCTCGCCCTGCTCGAGCGTGGTCACGATCTGTTCCAGTGCGGCGAGAGCCTGCTCGTAGGAGAGGGACTCGACGGGCGGCAGGTCGGGCTTGTCGGTCATCGGGTGCGCTCCTCGAGGACGGAGACGTGGGCGGCGACGGAGGCGGCGAGGGCGTCGAGGTCGTAGCCGCCTTCGAGCGTGGAGACGATGCGGCCCTCGGCGTGCTCCTCCGCGAGGTCGCAGAGGCGTTCGGTGATCCAGGAGAAGTCCTGTTCCGTCAGCCGGATGTCGGCCAGCGGGTCGTCGCGGTGCGCGTCGAAGCCGGCGGAGACGATCACCAGCTCGGGCTCGTGGCGGGCCAGGAAGGGGAGCAGCGTCCCCTCCCAGGCGGCGCGGAATTCGGCGCTTCCGGCGCCGGGGTCGAGGGGCGAGTTCAGGCATTGTTCCCGCGCCCCGCGCTCACGGGCGGCGCCGGATCCGGGGAACAGCGGCATCTGGTGGGAGGACGCGAAGGCGGCGCGCCCTTCCTCCCAGAGCACGGCCTGGGTGCCGTTGCCGTGATGCACGTCGAAATCCGCCACCGCGACGCGGGAGAGGCCGTGCGCCTCCAGCGCGTGGAGCGCCGCGAGCGCGGCGTTGGAGAACAGGCAGAAGCCCATCGCGCGCTCCGGCTCGGCGTGATGGCCGGGCGGGCGGGCCGCGACGAAGGCGGCCCGGCGTTCGCCGGAGAGGACGAGGTCCACCGCGGCGGCGTTGGCGCCGGCGGCGCGGAGCGCGGCCTCGAGCGTGCCCGGCGACATGTGGGTGTCGGGGTCGAGCTGCGCCGAGCCCTCCGCCGGCGCCGTGGCGCGGATCGCGTCGAGATAGGCGGCGGAGTGGCCGCGCAGCAGGAAGGCGTCCTCGGCCGCGGGCGCCTCGCGCCGGTCCAGTCCGTCGAAGTCCGCGAGGGCGCGGTCGACCGCCTCGATCCGCGCCGCGCGCTCGGGGTGGCCCGGCGGCGTCAGGTGCCGATGCGAGGCGGGATGGCTGAAGAGGGCGAGGGGCATGGGCGCTCCGTCGGCCTGTGGGTGGCGGGTCGGCGCGACCATGCCCCGCGCCGGGCCGGGCGGCAAGGCGAGGCGCGCCGGAGGCGACCGGGCGCCCCGCGACGGCCCTCGGGCCGGCGCCGCCGCGAGCGGGGGCTCGACGCCCCCCGAGCGGCGTCGCCCGCCGCGGGGCGCGGCGGTTGCCTCGCGCGCGGCGGCGGGTGCAGATGGGTCGGGCGGATCGCAGGGGAGGGTCGGCGATGGACGCGGACGAGGTGCTTCTGTTCGAGGTGGGGCCGCGCGACGGGCTTCAGAACGAGGCGCGGCCGATCCCGGCCGCCGACAAGATCCGGCTGGTCGATCTCCTGTCCGCGACCGGGCTGCGCCGCATCGAGGTCACGAGCTTCGTCAGTCCGCGATGGGTGCCGCAGATGGCCGACGCGGCGGAGGTGATGGCCGGGATCCGCCGCATGCCGGGCGTCCGATATTCCGTGCTGACCCCGAACCTGAAGGGGTGGGAGGGCGCGAAGGCCGCCGGCGCCGACGAGGTCGCCGTCTTCGCCTCGGCCTCCGAGGGGTTCAGCCGGGCCAATCTCAACTGCTCGGTCGAGGAGAGCCTGGAGCGGTTCCGCCCGGTGCTCGCCGCCGCGGCGGAGGCCGGGACGCCGGTGCGCGGCTACGTCTCCTGCGTCACCGACTGCCCCTATGACGGGCGCACGCCGCCCGGCGCCGTGGCCGAGGTCGCCGGGACGTTGATCGCGATGGGCTGCTGCGAGGTCAGCCTCGGCGACACGATCGGCGCCGGAACCCCGGAGACGGTCGACGCCATGCTTGCGGCCGTGCTGGACGCGGTCCCGGCCGACCGCCTCGCCGGGCATTTCCATGACACGCAGGGGCGTGCGACGGACAACGTGGAAGCCTGCCTCGCCCGCGGGCTCCGCAGCTTCGACGCCGCGGTCGGCGGGCTCGGCGGCTGTCCCTACGCCCCGGGCGCGAAGGGCAACGTCGACACGCGAAAGGTGCTGGCGAAGGTCGAGGCGCTGGGCTTTCGCACCGGGGTCGACGCCGGGAAGCTCGAGGTCGCGGCGGCCTTCGCGCTGACGCTGAGGGAGGGGGCGGATGCCTGAGACGATCCGGATCGAGACCGACGCGCGCGGCGTCGCCACGCTGACGCTGGCGCGGCCGGAGAAGCGCAACGCGCTGTCCGCGCGGATGATCGCGGAGCTGCACGAGGCCGCCGACGCGCTGGCGGCGGACCCCTCGGTGCGGGTCGTGGTGATGACGGGCGAGGGCGACCATTTCTGCGCGGGCGGCGATCTCGGCTGGATGCGGGCGCAGCGGGACGTGGACCGGGAGGCGCGGCTCGCCGAGGCGATGAAGCTGGCGCGGATGCTCGGCGCCCTGAACCGGCTGCCGAAGCCGCTGATCGGGCGGGTCAACGGGCCGGCCTATGGCGGCGGCATGGGCATGATGTCGGTCTGCGACGTGACGCTGACCGTCGAGGGCGCGCGCTTCGGCTTCACCGAGGTTCGGCTGGGCCTGATCCCGGCGACGATCTCGCCCTACGTCGTCGCGCGGATGGGCGAGGCGAAGGCGCGGCGGGTGTTCTTCTCGGGCCGTCTCTTCGACGCGGCGGAGGCGCGCGAGCTCGGCCTCGCGGCGCGGGTGACGACGCCGGAGGCGCTGGACGCGGCGGTGGAGGCGGAGGTCGCGCCCTATCTCGCGGCGGCGCCCGAGTCGGTGGCGGCCTCCAAGGCGCTGGTGCAGGCGCTGGGGCCGCAGGTCTCGGAGGAGGTCATGGCCGACACCGCGCGGCGGCTGGCCGACACCTGGGAGACCGCCTCGGCCGAGGAGGGCATCGCGGCGTTCTTCGAGAAGCGCAGGCCGGTCTGGCCGGGATCGGGGTGAGACCGGCCCCGCGCGCGCGACCG
>JAWLFJ010000006.1:7667-62992 GCA_041685625.1 Paracoccaceae bacterium
CGACGGCCGGGGCGCCGCGGCGGCCGCCGGGCGCGGCGGGAACGGCGCCGCGCGACCGTCGAAGCCGGGCCGGCGCTCCGGCGTCAGGCGGCGTGCGCGTAGTCCCAGTAGCGGGCGCGGACCTCGCGCGTCACCGGGCCGGCGCCGTAGACGACGTCGTCGAAGCGGACGATCGGCATGATCTTGTTGGCGTTGCCGCTGGAGAACACCTCGTCCGCCTCGCGCACGTCGCGCTCGGTCAGCACGCATTCGCGGACGTCGTGGCCGGCCTCGCGCATCAGGCGGATCACGCGCAGGCGGGTGATGCCGGCGAGGAAGGTGCCGTTCGGGATCGGCGTCGCGATCACGCCGTCCTTGACGACGAAGACGTTGGCGGTGGCGAGCTCGGCCACGTTGCCGATGGCGTCGAGCGAGAGGGCGTTGTCGAAGCCCTTCGCCTTCGCCTCGCGGATCATGCGGGCGTTGTTGGGGTAGAGGCAGCCGGCCTTCGCCTCGGTCGGCGCCATGGTCTGGAGGGGGCGGCGGAAGCGGGTGGTGGTGATGCGCAGCCCGCCCTCCGGCATCGCCGCGGGATCGGCCATGGGCAGCGCCTCGAGGCAGAGGGCGAAGGCGGTGCTGGCGGGATCGGCGTTGATGAGGGAGGCGTCGCCGTGCCGGGCCCAGTACATCGGGCGCACGTAGACGGGGACGTCGCCGCGGAACCTCGCGAGGCCCTCCCGCGCGAGGTCGGTCATCTCGCCGGCCTCCAGCGTCGGCTCGAGGCCCATCGCCTCGGCCGAGGCGTTGACGCGGGCGCAGTGCAGGTCGAGGTCGGGGGCGGTCCCCTCGAAGCCGCGGGCGCCGTCGAAGACCATGGAGCCCTGCCAGAAGCCGTGATCGGTGGGCCCGATCAGGCGCGCGTCGCCCTGATGCCAGGCGCCGTCGGCCCAGGTCCAGATCTCGCCGTCGCTCATCGCCATGGGTGGGGGTCCTTCCTCGAGCGGTCGTCGGCGCTACACTCGGGGGCCTCCGCGACGGGGTCAAGACGCGGCGGGCTTGCCGAACGCCGCGCCCGCGGATAGGGCCACGCGCGACCCGCCGCTTCCCCGGGAGGCCGGAATGAACTGGATCAACGACTACGTCCGCCCGCGCATCAACTCGCTGTTCTCGCGCCGCGACATGCCGGACAACCTCTGGCGCAAATGCGACGGCTGCGGCGAGATGCTGTTCCACCGCGAGCTGCGGGAGGCGTTGAACGTCTGCCCGGCCTGCGGGCATCACATGCAGATCACGCCGCGCGAGCGCTTCGCGGCGCTGTTCGACGGCGGCGTCTTTCACGAGATCGCCGTGCCGGAGGCGCTGCCCGATCCGCTGCATTTCCGCGACGAGAAGCGCTATCCCGACCGGATGCGCGACGCGCGGCGCAAGACCGGCGAGACCGAGGCGATGCTGGTCGCGGAGGGCGAGCTGTTCCGCCAGCGCATCGTGGCGGCGGGGCAGGACTTCGGCTTCATGGGCGGCTCGATGGGCATGGCCGTCGGCAACGCCATCGTCGCGGCGGCGGAGCGGGCGGTGCAGCGCAAGGCGCCGCTGGTGCTGTTCTCGGCCGCCGGCGGCGCGCGGATGCAGGAGGGCATCCTCAGCCTGATGCAGATGCCGCGCACCACCGTCGCGGTCAGGATGGTGAAGGAGGCGGGGCTGCCCTACGTCGTGGTGCTGACCGACCCGACGACGGGCGGGGTCACGGCGAGCTACGCCATGCTGGGCGACGTGCAGATCGCCGAGCCCGGGTCGCTGATCTGCTTCGCGGGGCCGCGGGTGATCGAGCAGACCATCCGAGAGAAGCTGCCCGAGGGCTTCCAGCGGGCGGAGTACCTGCTGGAGCACGGCATGCTGGACCGGGTGACCGACCGGCGGCGGATGCGCGAGGAGCTGTCCCAGATCCTTCGGATGCTGACCGGGCTGCCGCCGCGGGTTCACGGAGACCTGCCGCGGCCCGAGGCGGCGGAGCCGGCGGCCGAGCCCGCCCCGGCGGTCCCCGAGGCGGCGGCGGAGACCGGGATGGCGAAAGCCAGGGAGCGGCGCGGCGCGAAGGCCGCGGAGGGCCCGTGACCGCGCCGGCGGCGCGCGGCGGCGGGGACGGGTGGGCCGCGGAGCCCGAGTTCCCGAGCGACGCGATCCTCGAGCGGCTGCTGTCGCTGCATCCCAAGAGCATCGACCTGACGCTGGACCGGATGTGGCGGCTGCTGGCCGAGCTCGGGCATCCGGAGCGGGACCTCGCGCCGGTGATCCACGTCGCGGGCACCAACGGCAAGGGCTCCACCACCGCGATGATCCGGGCGGGCCTGGAGGCGGCGGGCGAGACCTGCAACGTCTACACCTCGCCCCATCTCGCGCGGTTCCACGAGCGCGTCCGTCTCGGCGGGCGGCTGATCGCGGAGCCGGCGCTGGCGGCGGCGCTGGAGGAGTGCGAGCGGGTCAACGCCGGCGCGCCGATCACCTTCTTCGAGATCACGACCTGCGCGGCGCTGCTCGCCTTCGCGCGGAACCCGGCGGACTGGACGCTGCTGGAGGTCGGGCTCGGCGGGCGGCTCGACGCGACCAACGTGGCGGACCGGCCGGCGCTGACCGTGATCACGCCGGTGAGCTTCGACCACCAGCAGTTCCTCGGCGAGACGCTGGCCGAGATCGCCGGCGAGAAGGCCGGCATCCTGAAGCCGGGCGTGCCCTGCGTGGTCGCCCCGCAGCGGGAGGAGGCGCTGGCGGTGATCGAGGCGCGGGCAGAGGCGGTGGGCGCGCCGCTGATCCTCGCCGGGCGCGACTGGACGGCGTGGCGCGAAGGCGGGCGCTTCGTGTTCCAGGACGAGGCGGGGCTGCTCGACCTCGACCCGCCCGCGCTGCCGGGCGGACACCAGATCGAGAACGCCGGGGCCGCGGTGGCCAGCCTGCGCGCGCTCGGCCACGGCGACGCGGCGGCGGCGCTGACGCGGGCGTCCTGGCCGGCGCGGCTGCAGCGGCTCGCCCCCGGGGCGGTTCCCGGCGCGCCGGCGGGGGCCGAACTCTGGCTCGACGGCGGGCACAACGAGGCGGCGGGCGAGGTTCTGGCGGCGCACATGGCGGCGCTGGAGGAGCGCCGCGCGGCGCCGCTGCACCTGATCGTCGGCATGCTCGAGAGCAAGGATCCGGCGACGTTCCTGCGCCATTTCGCGGGCCTCGCGAAGTCGGTCCGCACGGTGACGATCCCCGGCGCCTCGGCGAGCTGGAGCGCCGAGGCGCTGGCCGAGGCCGGACGGCGCGCCGGCCTCGCCGCCACGCCCGCGGCCGGGGTGCGCGAAGCGGCGGCGGAACTGGCGCACGGCGCCGAGGACGGCGCCGCAGACGCGGCCCCGCGCGTGCTGATCTGCGGCTCGCTCTACCTCGCGGGGTGGTTGCTGCGCCGGATCGGCCCGCCGGAGTGACGTCGGCGTCGACCGCGGCGCCCGGCGCCCTATCTGCCGCAGGTGTCGAAGGCCGTTTCGCGCCCAAAGCGGCCGCGTTGCGGCTCGCGGAGATTTGATGTAGGGCCGGACTGGGTCACTGCGCGGACGTGACGCTCGCGACCGCCGACGAGGGGACCGGACAACAAGGCGGCCCGCGATGCACGGGTCTCCACCGAGGTCGGGAAAGGGCAGGCGTGCTGAAGTCCGTTCAAGCGAGGGAGCTGGCCGTCGTCGGCTATGCGTGTCGGCTGCCCGGCGCCGCGGATGCGGCCGGTTTCTGGAGGGTCCTGCAGGAGGGCCGCTGCACGGTCGGCGAGGTCCAGGCCGACCGCTGGCCCCTGGACCGCTGGCGCGCCGAGGCGGGCGCGGCGGGCCGCAGCTACACCTTCGCCGCCGGCCAGATCGACGACCCCTTCGCCTTCGACGCCGCGTTCTTCGGCATCTCGCCACGCGAGGCGGAGCAGATGGACCCGCAGCAGCGGCTGCTGCTGCAGGTGACCTGGGAGGCGCTCGAGAAGGCGGGGATGCGTCCGTCCGAGCTGCCCAAGACCTCGACCGGCGTGTTCGTCGGGGCCTCCTCCTCGGACTACGCCAACCGGTTCTACGTCGATCCCGCCGCGATCGACGCGCAGTTCATGACCGGCAACACGCTGAGCCTGATCTCGAACCGGATCAGCTACTGCCTCGACCTCAACGGGCCGAGCTACACGGTCGACACCGCCTGCTCCTCGGGCCTCTTCGCGCTGCACGAGGCGTTCACGGCGATCCAGGCGGGCCTGGTCGACACCGCCATCGTCGGCGGCGTGAACATGCTGCTCTCGCCCTGGCCGTTCATCGGCTTCAGCCGGGCCACGATGCTCTCCAAGGTCGGGCTCTGTCAGGCCTTCGACGCCAAGGGCGACGGCTACGTCCGGTCCGAGGGCGCGGTGGTGTTCGTTCTGAAGGCGCTCGACGCCGCGATCGCGGACCATGACCGGGTGCTCGGCGTGGTCTCGGCCGCCGGGATCAATTCGGACGGGCGCACCACGGGCGTCTCGCTGCCCTCCTCCGAGATGCAGCGCGCGCTGCTGGAGGACGTCTACGGACGCTTCGACATCGACGCCGACAAGCTCGCCTTCGTCGAGGCGCACGGCACCGGCACGCGCGCGGGCGACCCCCTCGAGACGCACGCGCTCGGGCAGGCGCTCGGCGTCAGGCGCTCGGAGCCGCTGCGCATCGGCTCGGCCAAGACCAATGTCGGGCATCTGGAGGCGGGATCGGGCCTGGTGGGGCTGCTGAAGGCGCAGCTCGCGCTCGAGCACGGGGTGGCGCCGGCCTCGCTGCATTTCGAGGAGCCGAACCCCGACATCGATTTCGAAGGCTGGAACCTCAGCGTGGTGACCGAGCCGACGGCGCTCGGCGAGCGGGAGACGCCGCATTACGCCGGCGTCAACTCCTTCGGCTTCGGCGGCGCCAACGCGCATGTGGTGATCCGCCAGCCGCAGGCCGAGGAGCGCCGGCCGGCGCCCGGCAAGGTGGAGCCGGCGCCGCTGATCCTGAGCGCGCGGTCCGAGGAGAGCCTGGCGGCGCTGGCGCGGGCATGGCGGGAGCGGCTCGACGGCGCCTCGGCCACGGAGGCGGCGCGCATGGCGAACGCCGCCGCCTATCAGCGCGAGCGGCTGCCGCATCGGCTGATCGCCCTGCCGGGCGAGCGTGCGGCGCAGGCCGCGGCGCTCGACGCGTTTCTGGCGGGCGAGGGCTCGGCCCTCTTCGCGCACGGACGGGCGGGGCCGAAGTCGGGCGGCACGGCCTTCGTGTTCTCCGGCAACGGCGCGCAATACGTCGGGATGGGGCGCACGGCCTACGCCGAGGACCCGATCTTCCGCTCCACCTTCGATCAGGTGAGCGTGATCTTCGCCAAGCTGGCGGAGATCGATCTGGTCGAGGCGATGCACGACGAGGATCTGGAGGCGCGGCTGCCCTACACCAGCCTCGCCCAGCCGCTGATCTTCGCGGTGCAGGTGGCGACGGTGGAGAGCCTGGCGGAGAAGGGCCTGAAGCCCGACGCGGTGCTGGGCCATTCCGTGGGCGAGGTGGCGGCGGCCTGGGCGGCCGGCGCCTTCGATCTGCCGGACGCGGTGCGACTGATCTACGTCCGCTCGCGCAACCAGGAGAAGATCAAGGGCCGCGGCGGCATGGCCGCGGTGCTGGCCGGGGCCGAGGCGGCGGAGGCGGCGCTGGCCGAGTTCGGGAGCGAAGGTCTCTGCGTCGCGGCCGACAACTCGCCGCGATCGACCACGCTGTCGGGGCCGGAGGCGGCGATCGCCGCGTTCTCCAAGGCGGCGCGCAAGAAGCGGATCGCGGTGAAGCGGCTGGATCTGGACTACCCGTTCCATTCGCCGGACGCCGAGGCGATGCGCGACGACCTGATCGCCGATCTCGACTGGCTGCGCCCGCAGGAGGCGCGCTGCACCTACGTCTCGGCCACCTTCGGGCGGGCGACGGACGGCGAGGAGCTGGGGCCGCGCTACTGGTGGAGCAACATCCGCCAGCCGGTGCTGTTCCGTCAGGGACTCGAGACGCTGCTCGGGCAGGGCTGCGCGCATTTCGTCGAGATCGGGCCGCGGCCGGTGCTGACCACCTATGTCCGCGACACGGCGCAGGAGGCGGGGGCGGAGATCTCGCTGCTGCCCTCGCTCGAGGAGAAGGCGGACGGCGGCGATCTTCGCCGGACCGTGGCGCTGGCCGCGGCGCGCGGCGCGCGCATCGTGGAGAACCGCTTCTTCGGGCACGACGCGAAGGTCGATGTCGACCTGCCGAGCTATCCGTGGAACCAGCGCCGGTTCCGGGCCGAGGCCACGTCCGAGGCGCTGAACCTGTTCGACGCGGAGGCGGACCGCAACCCGCTGCTGGGCGCTGCGCTGCGCCAGGGCGCGCGCGACTGGCGCGCGGCGGTGGACCCGGCGACGCCGGCCTGGCTCGCCGATCACGCCGTCGACGGGGCGGTGGTGTTTCCGGCCGCGGGCTACGTCGATCTCGCGTTGTCGGCCGGGCTGGAGGCGATGGGCGCGGGGGAGGTCGAACTGGTGGACCTCGACATCCTGCGCCCGCTGACGCTGGAGGACGGAGCGGAGCTTCGCACGACGCTCGCGGGCGATCGCGGCGTGGTGGACGTGGAGAGCCGGCCGCGCCTGTCGGGCGACGATTTCGCGCTGCACGCGCGCGGGCGCGTACGCCGGCCCGCCGGAGCGCGGCCCGCGCCGCGCCCGGCGCCCGGGGGCGACGCGGCCACGACCATGACGGCCGACGCGCTCTACGCGCTGACGCGGCGCTTCGGGCTGGGTTACGGTCCGGCCTTCCGGCGCGCCGTCTCGGTGCGGCGGACGGACGAGCGGACCGCCTATGTGGCGCTCGACGCCGGCGAGGCCGAGACCGGGCGGCACGCGCTGCATCCGGCGCTGCTGGACGCGGCCTTCCACGGCCTCTTCGGGCTGATCGCGGGGCGCGAGGCGGAGGGCCTCGCCTTCCTGCCGGTGCGCATCGGGTCGCTGCGGCTGAGCGTGACCGGCGCGGTCCCCGCCGGCGCCTGGGTGGACGTCGAGAAGGCCGGCGAGCGGTCGATCGAGGCGCGGTTCACGCTGGTCGACGCCGCGGGCGCGGTGATCGCGGCGCTGACCGGCGTGCGCTTCAAGGCGGTGCGCATCGCCAAGGCCAAGCCGGTCTCGAGCCTCGTCTACCGCAACGCGCTGGCGCGGCTGGCGCCGCCCGAGGGCGCGGCCTCGACGCTCGGCGCGACGCTGCCGCAGGCGCTTTCCCGCCTCCGGGTCGAGGACGCGCCGGAGCCGAGCGCGGCGGCGCTGCTGCTCGACACCACGGCGCGGCGGATCGCGCGCGACGCGGTGGCGCGGCTCGCCACCGACGGCGGGGTGGTGGACGTGACGGCGCTGCAGGCGGAGGGGCGGCTCGCGCCGTCGGCCCGTCCCGCGCTGGAGCGGATCCTGATGGCGCTGGAGGAGGACGACGCGGTCGGCCGGGCCGAGGACGGGCGCGCGCTGCTCTCCCCCGAAGCCCCGTATCCGCCGCTCTCGGCCCTCGTCGAGGCGCTGTTCGCGGAGGCGCCGCGGCGGATCGGGGAGACCAGCCGCCTGATGGGCCTGCCCGCGGCGCTGGCGACCCTGTTCGCGGAAGGCCCGCGGGAGAGCGAGGCGGCGGCGACCGCGGCGCAGCTTCGGCTCACGGCCTCCGGCCCCTCCGGCGAGGCGCGCTGGGGTGCGCTTGCGGCGGCCTTCGAGGCCGCGCTGAAGGCGAGCGCGGGGCGGCGCCTCTCGGTGCTGGTGCTCGGCGCGGCGCCGGCGGCGCTTCTGGACCGGATCGCGGAGGCGGGCGTCACGCGCTGCTTGGTCTCGGACCCCGATCCCCGGCGCGTGCGCGCCATGGAGGTCGGCGATCCCGAGCGGCCGGGCGTCGCCTACGCCACGCTCGACCGCATCGAGCCGCGCGAGGCCTTCGACCTGGTGCTGGCCGGCGACGCGCTCTCGCGCCTCGCCGACGAGGAACCGGCGGATCTGCGGCGGCGGATGGCGCCCGGCGGCGCGCTGGTGGCGGTGGAGGAGACGCCGCACCTCGCCGCGGATCTCGTGGAGGGTTCCGAGGCGGCCTGGTGGAAGGATACGGTCGACCCCGCCTTCCCGCTGGGCCGGCTGCGCGACGCGCGGGACTGGGCCGACGCGCTGATCGGCGCGGGCTTCGTGGGGGCGGACGCGGCGCCGTTGGCCTCGACCGAGGCGCAGGCGGCGCTGATCCTCGCCGCGGCGCCGGCGGGCGTGGCCGCGGGCGCCGAGGAGGCGCGCGCGCGGGCGGACGTGATCGTTCTGCACGGCCCCGAGGAGGCGGCGTCGGCGGAGGATCTGGCCGGGCGGCTCGCGGCGGCGGGACGCGCGGCGCGGGCCGTGACGGCGGAGGCGCTGGACGCCGCGCTCGCCGAGGCCGAGGCGCCGGTCGAACTGGTGCTGCTGACCGGGTTCGGCGGCGAGGGCCCGGCGCTCGACGCCGCGCATGGCCGCCTCGCCGCGGCGAAGGGCGCGCTGGCCGCGCCGCAGCGGCTGGCGAGGTTCTGGCTGCCGGTGCGGGGCGGCGTCGCGGCGGGCCCGCTGCGCCCGCTGCGCCCGGCCGAGGCGGCGGTCTGGGGCTTCGGCCGCGTGATCGCGAACGAGCATCCCGATCTCGACGTGCGACTGGTCGACGTCGACCCGGCGGTGGAGGATCCGGCGGGCCGGCTCGCCGCCGAGATGCTGTCGCCTGGCGAGGACCGCGAGGTGCTGCTCGACGCGGCGGGGCGGGCCGGGGTGCGGGTCGAGCGCGTCGCCGACCTCGAGGACCGCGCCGGCGCGGCCCGGGGCAACGGCGAGGCGGGCCGGCGTCTGGCGCTCGGCCAGCAGGGCGCGATCGACAGCCTGGAGTGGCGGACCGAGCGGCGCGGCGCGCCGGGTCCGGCCGAGGTGGAGATCGAGGTCGCGGCGACCGGCCTCAACTTCCGCGACATCATGTGGGCGCAGGGCCTTCTGCCCGAGGAGGCGCTGGAGGACGGCTTCGCCGGCCCGACGCTGGGCATGGAGTGTTCGGGCGTGGTGGTGCGCGTGGGCGAGGGCTGCCGGCGGCTCAAGGTCGGCGACCCGGTGATCGCCTTTGCGCCGGCCTGCTTTGCGACGCACGTCACGGTGCACGAGAGCGCGGTGGCGCCGCTGCCCGCGGGCGTGGACATGACGGCGGGCGCGACGATCCCGACCACGTTCCTGACCGCGTGGTACGGGCTGGCCGAGCTCGCGTCCCTCGACCGGGGCGAGACGGTGCTGATCCACGGCGGCGCGGGCGGCGTCGGCCTCGCCGCGCTGCAGATCGCGGCGGCGCGCGGCGCGACGGTGATCGCGACGGCCGGCAGCCCGGCGAAGCGGGAACTGCTGCGTCAGCTCGGCGCGGCGCACGTCTTCGATTCGCGCTCGCTCGACTTCGCGGCGGAGGTGATGGCGGCGACGGACGGCGCGGGCGTCGACGTGGTGCTGAACTCGCTGTTCGGCGAGGCGATGGAGCGCTCCATCGAGTGCCTCAAGCCGTTCGGCCGGTTCGTCGAGCTCGGCAAGCGGGACTACTACGCCAACAGCCAGATCGGCCTGCGCCCGTTCCGGCGCAACCTGACCTATTTCGGCGTCGACGCGGATCAGCTGCTGGTCTACCGGCCCGAACTCGCGGTGAAGGTGTTCGAGGCGCTCGGACGCGGCTTCGTGCGGGGCGACTTGATCCCACTGCCGCACATCGTCTTCGACGCCGCCGAGGTGACGGACGCCTTCCGGTTGATGCAGAAGTCCGGGCATATCGGCAAGATCGTGGTGAAGGCGCCGCCGAAGCCGGAGCCGGTGCGCGCCAAGCCGCCGAAGATCGTGCGCAAGGGCGCGTATCTCGTGGTCGGCGGCCTCGGCGGTTTCGGCGCGGAGACGGCGTCGGCGCTGGTGGAGAGGGGCGCGCGGCACGTCTGGCTCACGTCCCGCTCGGGCCGGGTGACGGAGCCGGCGCGCGCCGCGATCCGGCGGATGGAGGCGGCGGGCGCCAAGGTCACGACGCGGGCCTGCGACGCCGCGGACGAGGCGGCGATGCGCGCCCTGATCGACGAGATCGAGGCGGGGCCGGCGCGCCTGCGCGGCGTGCTGCACACCGCGATGACGCTGGACGACGCGCTGTTCGCGACGCTGGACGCCGAGCGGATCCGCACCGTGCTGCGCCCGAAGCTGGCGGGGGCGGAGGTGCTGGACCGGCTGACGCGGGGGCTGAAGCTGGACCTGTTCGTGCTTTATTCCTCGGCCACCACGCTGATCGGCAATCCGGGCCAGTCCGCCTACGTCGCGGCGAACGCGGCGCTGGAGGCGTCGGCGGCGGAGCGGCGGCGGCTCGGGCTGCCGGGTCTCGCGATGGCGTGGGGGGCGATCTCCGACGCCGGCTACCTGACGCGCGACGCCAGGACGGAGGCGCTTCTGGCGGATCGCCTCGGCGGGCAGTCGATCACCGCGGCGGAGGCGCTGGCGGGCCTCGACCTCGCGCTGGCGGCGGAGCCGGGGGACGACGCCTCGGCCGTGGCCTACGCGCAGATCGACTGGTCGGCGGCGGCGCGGGAGCTGGCGCTGGTGCAGACGCCGCTGTTCCGGCGGATGCGGATGCCGGAGGCCGCGTCGGCCGAGGCCTCGGCCGATCTCGCGGCGCTGATCGCGAACCTGCCGGAAGCCGAGGCGCTTGCGAAGATCGCCGAGCTGCTGGCGGCGGAGACCAGCCGCATCCTGCGGCTGCCGTCCGAGGAGATCGATCCGCGTCAGCCCTTGACCGAGATGGGCTTCGACAGCCTCATGGCGGTCGATCTGCGCATGGCGGCGGAGGAGACGTTGGGCCTCGACATCCCGCTGATGAGCCTTGCGGGCGGGGCGACGCTGATGGACATCGCGGCGCGCGTCGTGAAGCGCGTCGGCGGGGCCGACGCCGATGGCGACGGCGACGCGGCGGCGCTGGCGGAACGTCATCTCGTCGGAGACGGCGAGGGGGCGATGGGCGCCGAGGCGGTGGACGAGATGGTGCGCCGGGCCGAGGATCGCGCCACGGCGCTGAACTGACGGGGAGCGGAAGATGGCGGGCGCCGAAGGCGGCGAAGGCAGGTTCGGGGCGGCCAAGCGCAGCGCGCTGGTACGCGAACTGCGTCAGGCGCGCTCCAAGCGGGCGGGGCCGGAGCGGCCCGTGGCGCGGCCCGCGCCGGTCGCGAAGGCGAAGCCCAAGGCCTTCGACTTCGCGACCCTGCCGGGTCACAAGCAGATGCGGCTGCAACGTTCCGCGGCGGACATGCTCGGCATCGATGTGCCCTATTTCCGCGAGCAGGAGGGCTACGCCGGCGCGACCTGCCGCATCGCCGGGCGGGAGCTGCTGAACTTCAGCTCCTACAACTACGTCGGACTGAACGGCCATCCGAAGGTGCGCGAGGCCGCCAAGGCGGCGATCGACGCCTACGGCGTCAGCGTCTCGGCCAGCCGCGTCGTCGCGGGCGAGCGGGACCTGCACGCGCGGCTGGAGGCGGGGCTGGCGCGCTTCTACGGGACCGAGAGCGCGGTGGTCATGGTCTCTGGCCACGCCACCAACGTCACGACGATCGGCACGCTGATGGGTCCGAAGGACCTCGTGCTGGTCGACGGCTACATCCACAACTCGATCACCGAGGGCGTGCGCCTGTCCGCCGCGCATCGCGTCGTGTTCCCGCACAACGACTGGGCCTGGGTGGACGACTTCCTCTCCCGCCGGCGCGGCGAGTGGGACCGGGTGCTGATCTGCGTCGAGGGCCTCTACTCGATGGACGGGGACTGGCCGGATCTGCCCCGCTTCGTCGAGGTCAAGACGCGGCACGACGCCTGGCTGATGGTGGACGAGGCGCACGCGCTCGGCGTGCTCGGCGGCACCGGCCGGGGGCTCGGAGAGCTTCAGGGCGTGGATCCGGCTTCGGTCGAGATCTGGATGGGGACGCTCTCCAAGACGCTGTCGGCCTGCGGCGGCTACGTCGCCGGGTCCTCGGCGCTGACGGAGTATCTGAAGGCGACTGCGCCGGGTTTCGTGTTCTCGGTCGGCCTCGCGGCGCCGCTGGCGGCGGCGGCCCTCGCCTCGCTGGAGGTGCTGGAGGCGGAGCCCGAGCGCGTGGCGCGGCTGGCGGAGAACGGCCGACGGCTGCTGGACGCCGCCAAGGCGGCCGGTCTCGACGTCGGGACGGCGATGGGTTCTGCGGTGATGCCGGTGATCGTGGGCGACAGCGCGCGGGCGGCCATGCTGTCGGACGCGGTGTTCAAGGCGGGCGTCAACGCGCTGCCGATCACCTTTCCCGCGGTGCCCGAGAAGCAGGCGCGGCTGCGCTTCTTCCTGACCTCGGAGCACGACGCCGAGCAGATCGACCGCGCCGTCGCGGTCACGGCCGAGGCGCTGGCCGGCATCCGGGCGCGCCCGCTGCCCTTCGGCGCGACGGCATGACGGCGCCTGCGGGCGGATCGCCCCCCGCGCCATGACCCCGCGCGAGGAGCGGCGGGCGCTGCGCCGGGCGCTGAGGGCGCTCGGCGCGACGCCGCCGCCGCGCCGGGCCGGGTGGGAGACGGCGCCGGGTCCCGGCCTCTGCCTGCCTCGGCTGCTGCCGGGCGCGCTGCCGAGCCACCCGCCGGTGTCGATCGGCTTCGGCGACACGCCGTCGCGGCGGCGGCTGGGTGCGATCCTCGGGACGATCCGCGAGCGGACGCTCTGGTGGCCGGCGGTGCGGGCGGACGCCGCCGCGCCCGAGACGCTGCTCGACCTCGCCGAGGCGGCGGACCCCGCCGCGCTGGTGGCGGCGGCGACGGACGGGGCGGTGGCGTTGACCGGCGGGCGGGAGGCCGCGCGGCGCGCCGCGGCGGCCGCCGGGCTGGCGACGGCGGACTCGGCGGCCTGGATCTCGCCGCGGCGCCTGCGCCGGGTGATCGGCCCCGCCGGCGGGGCGGCGACGCATTGGGCGGCGCTCGGCGGGATCGAGGCGGAGGCGGGCGGGGCGCCGGCGGATCCGCTGCGCTGGCTGGCGAGGGCGCGCTGGCTCGACCCCTGGCGGGGCGAGGAGACGGCGGCGGCGGAGGCGCTCGCGGCGCTCGCCGTGTTGCGCGAGGCGGCTGAGCGCAACGACCGGCCGGTGGTGACGCTCGGCCTCTCCAACTGGAAGCGGCGCAACGCGGCGCCGTTCCTCGAGGGGCCGTGCGGACCGGCGACGCATCGCGCCCGGGCCGGCCCGGCGGCGCGGGCGGCCGCCAGGCGCGGCGCGCGGCTGGCGATCTGGGGCGCGCGGGCCGCGCCGCCGGAGGCCGAGGGCCTCGAGACGCTGCGGCTGGAGGACGGCTTCGTGCGCTCGGTCGGGCTCGGGCTGCGGCACGCCCCGCCGGCCTCGCTCGCGGTCGATTCGCTCGCCCTCTATTTCGACGCGACGCGGGAGACGGATTTCGAGCGGCTGGCGCGGGAGGCCGCGTTCCCGCCGGCGCTGCTGGCCCGGGCGGGCGCGCTGCGCCGGCGGCTGGTGGCGCTCAGGATCACGAAATACAACGTCGGCGGCGCCGCGGCGCTGCCGGAGACGCGGCGGCGCCGGCTGCTGGTGCCCGGGCAGGTGGAAGGCGACGCCTCGCTCCGATTCGGCTCCCCCGCCATCCGGAGCAACGCCGAGCTCCTGCGCGCGGCGCGGGCGCGCAACCCGGACGCCTTCCTGCTCTACAAGCCGCATCCGGACGTGCTGACCGGGCTGCGCGAGGGGGCGGTCGACGCCGCGACGCTGGCCGAGGCCGCCGACGCCGTGGCGCCCGACGCCTCGGCCGAGGCCTGTCTCGACTGGGCGGACGGGGTGGAGACCATGACCTCGCTGATGGGCTTCGAGGCGCTGCTGCGCGGCAAGCCGGTGGCGGTGCACGGGCGGCCCTTCTACCACGGCTGGGGTCTGACCGCGGCCGCCGGGGACCCGTTCGACCGCGGCCGGCGCCTCAGCCTCGACGCCCTGGCGGCGGCGGCGCTGATCCTCTATCCGCGCTACGTCGATCCGTGCACCCGGCTGCCCGCGACGCCGGAGCGGGTGCTGGACTGGCTGCATGAGGAGCGCGCCTTCGTGCGCACGCGGCGCGGCCGGCTGCGCGAAGGCTGGCGGCACATGGTGTCCCGCATGCTGAACGTGGTGCGCTAGAGACATGCGGTGGTCAACCGGTGACGGCGCCCCACCATGTTGTGGACCGCCGCGCCGCGCCGTGCCAACAGGTTCCCGCCGCGGGAGCGAACGAGACGGCGAACGGCGGACGAGGTGATGAAGGCAGGTGGGGCGAAGCGTCGGGGCGCCGGCAGCGTGGCGTCGCGCGGCGTAGCGTTGGCTATGGTCATGGCGGGATCGGCCGCATCGCAGCCGGCGGAGACGCGCCAGCCGGCGAGTTTCAACCTCTATGGGGCCACCGGCCTCGTGGACATGCCGTCCGCGCGGATGCAGCAGGACGGACAGCTTTCGCTCACGGGCGCGGGCTTCGGCCCGTTCCTGCGCAACACGCTGACCTTTCAGGTTCTGCCGCGGATCGAGGGTTCGTTCCGATATTCGATCCTCGACGACTTCTTCGAAGGCGGGGTCAACCTCTACGACCGCAGCTTCGACCTGAAGGTCCTGATCTCGGACGAGACGCCCAACCTGCCGGCGGTCGCTTTCGGTCTGCGCGACTTCCTCGGCACCGGGATCTATCAGGCCGAGTATTTGGTCGGCACCAAGCAGCTCGGGGAGACCTTGTCCGTCACCGGCGGCTTCGGCTGGGGGCGTCTGTCGGGCCTGAACGGGGTGCGCAATCCCGTCTGCTCGATCCGCGACAGCGCCTGCAGCCGCGAGGGCTTCGGCGAGGCGGGCGAGGTGCAGTTCGGCAACTTCTTCCGCGGCGAGGAGATCGGCTTCTTCGGCGGCGTCGAGTGGCGGCCGCGCTTCCTGCCGGGGCTGGTGTTGAAGGGCGAGTACTCCTCGGACGATTACGCCCGCGACGGCAGGTTCAACGGCTTCGAGCAGGAGATCCCCTTCAATTTTGGCATCGAGTACGACGGCTTCGCGCCGGTCAGCTTCGGCGCCTACGCCATGCACGGCACGGCCGTCGGCCTGCGGGCCACGGTGTCATTCAACCCGTCGGAGCCGCTGACGCCGCCGGACACCGAATCCGGGCCGGCGCCGTTCCGGGTGCGCCCCTCCCTGCCGGCGGTGACGGCGCCGGAGTTCGGGCCGGTGCTGGAGCGCATCGGCGAGGGGGCGGCGGAGGGCTCCGACACGCGCGTCGCGGAGATGACGCTCTCGGTCGAGACGCAGGGGGCGCGCTGGGCCGAGGCGACGGTCGACGCCGAGCCGGGCGACGCCTGCCCGGTGGACGCGGCGCGGGAGATCGACGCCTGGCTCGGCGTCGTCGACGGCGTGACGCTGCGGAGCGAGGGCGGCGAGCCCGTCTGCAGCGTGGTGCTGCGCGAGGCGGGCCGCGAGCACGTCGCCGGGCGAAGCGCCCCGGCCGCCGAGCGCGACACCGCCTGGCACGCCGATCCCGAGACGCGCCGGCGCACCGCGCGGGCCGCCGTGGCGGCGGTGGCGGCGGAGGGGCTGATCGTCGAAGCCTACCGCCTGGAGCCGACGACGTTCGCCGTCGACCTTCGCAATCCGACCTACCGGGCGGCGCCGCAGGCGATCGGACGCAGCGTCGCGGCGGTGTCCGGGCTGCTTCCGCCGTCGGTCGAGCGGCTCGAGGTGACGCTGGTCGGGGGCGGCGTTCCGGCGGCGACCGTGACCCTTCGGCGCGGCGCGCTGGAGCGTCGCTACGCGCGGCCCGAGGCGGCGCGGCTGAGCTGGCTCGACGCGACGCTGAGCGAGGCGCCCTCCGCCGAGATGCGCGGGATGCGGCCGGTCGAGGACGCCTATCCGCGGATCACCTGGGGGGTGAACCCGTTTCTGCGGCTCGGTCTGTTCGACCCGGACGAGCCGCTGCGCACGGACCTTCGCCTGCGCGCGGACGCGGCGCTGGAGGTGACGCCCGCCTTCACGCTGAACGGGCGCGTGACCCAGCGGCTCTACGGTCAGCTCGGCGACATCGACCGGACTTCGGATTCGCAGCTGCCGCGCGTGCGCTCTGAGATCCGGCGCTACCTGGCGAACGACACCCCGGTGATGGAGCGCCTGACGCTCGATCAGGTGCTGAAGCTGGGCCCCGAAACCTATGCGCGCGGCTCCTTCGGCTATTTCGAGGAGATGTTCGCCGGCGTCGGGGGCGAGGTGCTGTGGAAGCCGGCGAGGCGGGACTGGGGCCTCGGCGCCGACCTGAACTACGCGGTGCAGCGCGGCTTCGACATGGACTTCGACCTGCAGGACTACGACGTCGTCACGGGCCACGGCTCGGTCTACTGGGACACCGGCTGGCGCGGCATGGAGCTTCAGGTGGACGCCGGGCGCTATCTGGCGGGCGACTGGGGCGGCACCTTCTCGCTGACGCGGCGCTTCAGCAACGGCTGGGAGGTCGGCGGCTTCTTCACGCTGACCGACGTCCCCTTCGACGAGTTCGGCGAGGGCAGCTTCGACAAGGGCATCCGGCTGACCATCCCGCTCGGCTGGTCGCTGCCGGGGGCGGGGCAGGCGCAGTATTCGACCGTGATCCGGCCGCTGACCCGGGACGGCGGCGCGCGGCTGCAGATCGACAACCGGCTCTACGGCTACGTCCGCGACCTCGACCGGCGCGGGCTGCGCGAGGATTGGGGGAACTTCTGGAAATGACCGGGCCGGCCTTCGTCCTCGGCCGCGCGGCGGTCTTCGGCGCGCTTCTCGCCGCGGCCGCGACGGCGGGCTGCAGCAACCTCGAGAGCACGCCGACGGGCGCCGTGATCTCGGCCGTGCGGAGCGGCTTCGTCGACCCGCCGCCGCCGCCGCAGCCGACGCGCGCCGAGATCGACGCGATCGGCTTCGCCACCATCGCGGCGCGCTTCACGGACGACGGGCCGCGCGCGTTCCTCGTCGCGGCCGCGGCGACGGAGGACTACGTCACCTACTCGGCCGCCGACCGGCGCAACCTGATCCTGCACGGCGCGGCGGTCAGCTCGATCCGCGGGGTCGGCTCGGGCCTGGTGTCGCACGCCGCGGGTCCCGGTCCTGATCCGCTGGTCACGCGCATGCCGCTCGAGGCCTGGCCGTCGCGGCTGGTCCGCACCTGGCGCTTCAGCGACGGGCTCGGCCGCGAGACGGTGCGCGCGGCGGAATGCCGGCCGCGGGCGGCCGAAGAGGAGCGGGTGGAGATCCTCGAGCGGCGCTACGACCTGGTGCGGGTGGAGGAACGCTGCACGACCTCGACCGGGAGCTTCGTGAACCTGCATTGGGTCGAGCCCGAGAGCGGGTTCGTCTGGAAGACCCGCCAGTGGATCGGCGAGCGCACCCCGCCGGTCCGGATCGAGATCCTCACGCCGTTCGGGTGACGCCCTCCCGCGGCGGCCGCGGATCCGCCGCGGACCTCCGGCCGGGCGGTCGGCGCGGCGTTCGTGCGCGCCAGACGAGATCTCGCCGCCGGTGTCCGGCGCGCCCGGATACGCCGGCAGCCTCAGCCGATCGCGCGCATCTGGGCGAGCGCGGCCCGCACCACGGGCGAGGCGGGGTCGGCGAAGGCGTCGTACATCTCGAAATGGTTGGCCGGGAGGGCTGCGGCCACGACAGCCGCCGCCCCGAGCGCGGCGGCGAGCTCCCGCGACTGCCGCTTGAACTCCTCGTGCTCGCCGTCGCCCCAGAACACGGCGGCCGGCGGCGGATCGGCCGGCAGGCGGCGGATCGGGGAGAGGGCGTCGGCCTCGGCCGCGCTCAGCCGGAGATAGTCGTTGCGGGCGCTGAGGCGCACCGGCTCGAGATCGTAGGCGCCGCTGACCAGCGTCAGGCCCGCCGGCGCGTCGGAGGGAAGGCCGGCCTCCCGTCGCCACTCCGCGTCGAGCAGGCAGGCGGCGAGGTGCGCGCCGGAGGAATGGCCGGAGACGAAGAGCCGTTCCGCCCCCGGCACGGTCGCGCGCAGCCAGAGGAAGCACCGCCGGATCTGGGCGACGATCGCCGGCAGGGGCTCCGCCGGAGCGAGCGAGAAGTTCGGGACGACGACCGTCGCCCCTTCGGCGCCGAGCGCGGGGGCGACGAAGTCGGCGTCGTCCGCCCCGAGGGCGCGCCAGGCGCCGCCGTGCAGGTGCATGTGCACCGGGCCGCCGGGGGCGCCGGGATGCAGGTGCAGCCGTTCGTCCGGATGCGGGCCATAGCGCAGCACGGCGGGCGGGCTGCGGCGGCGCAGGGCCTCCCCCGCCGCGGCCCAGCGCGCCATGTAGTCCGTCATGTCCGGCACCAGCGCCCGCTGATCGTACTGCCTGTCCAACTCCGCCTGCGTCAGCCCCAGCCAGACCGCGTGCTCGGTCATCCGCCCCTCTCCCACCGTTGCGCTTGTCCGGACAACCTGCTCATCTCCCGTCGCGTCCATCAACCGTCCGGGCGCGCCGCCCGAGAGGTCCGCCCATGCCCGAGCCGGCGATCGCGTTCCGGAACGTGAGTCTCGCGCTCGGCGGCGTCGAGATCTACGGCGGGCTCGACTTCGAGGTCGCCGAGGGGGAGTTCGTCTGCCTGCTGGGGCCTTCGGGCTGCGGCAAGTCGACGGCGCTTCGCCTCGTCGGCGATCTGCTCGGCGGCTACGGCGGCGAGGTGACGGTGGAGGGGCGCGCCCCGCGGGAGATGTGGGAGCGCATCGCCTACGCCTTCCAGTCGCCCCGCCTGCTGCCCTGGCGCGACGCGCTCGACAACGCCGCCTTCGGGCTCGAGATGCGCCGCCCCGAGATGCCGCGGGAGGAGCGCCGCGCCCGCGCCGCGCGCCAGCTGGAGCGCGTCGGCCTCGGCGCCGACATGGCGAAGTCCCCCGCCATGCTCTCCGGCGGCGAGCGCCAGCGCGTCGCCATCGCCCGGGCGCTGGCGCTCGAACCCGAGATCATCCTGATGGACGAGCCCTTCTCGGCGCTCGATCCGGACACGCGCCGACGCCTTCGCCTGCAGATCGTCGATCTCTGGCGCGAGACCGGCCGCACCGTGCTGTTCGTCACCCATGACGTCGACGAGGCGCTGGAGCTCGCCGACCGCATCGTGGTGCTCTCGACCAAGCCGGCGCGGGTGCGCGCCGTGGTGGAGCCCGCCGCCCCGCGCCCGCGGGACGTGGACCATGACGAGGCGCTGCGCGCCGAACGCCGCCGGCTGCTGGAGATCTTCCGGGAGCTCGGCGAACCGACGGAAGAGGAGGTCTGACCCGATGAGACGCATTCTGATCGCGGCCGCCGCGGCGCTGATGGCGCTGCCGGCCTCGGCGAAGGACGTGGTGAGCTTCGGCTATCTCGCCGACCCGAGCCACGAGGCCGTGATGTGGGCCATCAAGAACGGCAAGGTCGCCTCCGACACGGTGGAGATCGAGGCGACCGCCCTCCAGATCCCGGCCCTGATCCAGGCCACCGCCGCGCGCAGCTACGACGTCGTGCAGACCGCCGGCATGGCGATCCCGCGCGCCCGGGCCCGGGGCCTCGACCTCCGCATCATCGGCACCGCGCTCCGCTACCAGGACGCCGGGCAGGGCGCCGACATCTGGGTCCCCGCCGACAGCGAGATCCGCTCCGCCGAGGACCTGAAGGGCAAGAAGCTCGCCGTCTATTCCGTCGGCTCCTCCGGCATCACGCTGGTGCGCATCGCGCTCGCCAACACGCACGGGCTCGACGTGGACCTGAAGTCGGGCGACCTCGAGTTCGTCGAGATGCCGCCCCCCGGCATGCCCGCCGCCCTCGCCGGCGGCCGGGTCGACGCCGCGACGCTGATCCACGCGCAGGCCTTCGCGGCGCAGGAGACGGGCGAGTTCCGCTCCGTCGTCTCCACCGCGGTCGACAACGTCGAGGCCTTCGGCGTGCGCATGGTCTCGGCCGTGCTCGCCGGCTACGGCGACAAGCTGGAGGCGGAGCCCGAGAAGTACCGCGAGTTCCTGCGCCTGCTCGACGCCTCCGCCGAATACGCCGTCGCCAATCCGGACGAGGTGTTCCCGGCGGTGGCCGAGGAGACCGGCGTGGATCCGGCCTTCTTCGAGCGCTGGTTCGCGGAATATTCCAGCTTCCCCGTGCTGATCTCGGAGGACGACCGCAAGGCCATCGAGATCCTCTGGTCCGAGGCCGAGAAGCTGGGCCTGCTCGAGGACGTGCCCCCGGTCGAGGAGACGATCTGGGACCAGGCCGTCACCGAGGCCGAGGGCTGAGCCCGCGGTGAGCTTCGCCGACGCCGCGCAGCGCACGCCCCGCGCCGCCGCCCCCGACCGGGCGGCGGCGCGGCGGCGGACGACCGAGACCGTCGTCTCCGTCCTGTTCTGGGCGGCGGCGCTCGGCGTCTGGCATCTCTATTCGCTGACGGTGCCCGCCTATCAGCTTCCGGGGCCGGCGGCGGTGTTCGCCCGCATGGCCGACTTCGCGACGGAGGCGGACCTCGCGCTGCAGCTCGGCATTTCGCTCGGCCACGTCGCGGCGGCGATGGCGATCGCCTTCGTCGTCGGCTCGGCGCTCGCGGTGCTGCCCTCGGCGCTGCCGGCGACGCGGCGGCTGGTGGACGGGCGCCTGACGCCCTTCCTCAACGCCTTCTCCGGCATCGGCTGGCTGTTCCTCGCGATCCTCTGGTTCGGGATCAACTCGACCACCGTGATCTTCGCGGTGACGATGATCCTGACGCCCTTTGCGATCATCAACCTGCGCACGGGCCTCTCGGAGCTGGACCGGGATCTCCTCGAGCTGGGCGAGAGCCTGACGCGCTCGCGCCTCCGCCGTTTCCTCAGGCTGACGCTGCCGATGCTGGCGCCCTACGCCTTCGCGACGCTGCGCACCTCCTTCGGGGTCGCCTGGAAGGTGGTGCTGACGGCCGAGCTCTTCGGCGGCTCGGGCGGCATCGGCTACCTGCTGAACACCGCCCGGCAGGAGTTCGACACCGAGACGATCTTCGCCGTGATCCTCTTCATCCTGCTCTTCGTGGCGCTGGCCGAACTCGTCGCCTTCCGCCCCGCCCAGCGCGCGCTCGACCGGCGCTACGCCCGTGGCTGAGGCCCCCCGCGCCCGTCCCCTCGCCGAGCGCGCCGTCGCCGAGGGCGCGATCCTCCTCATGCTGCTCGGCTGGTGGCTGACCGCGAAGGACCTGCCGGACTTCGTCCTCCCCGGCCCGCTCGACGTCGCCGCCGCGATGGGCGCGCTCGCCGTCGACCCCGACCTCGCCGGTCACGTCGCGATCAGCTTCCTGCGCGTCCTCGGCGCCGTCGCGGCCGCGCTCGTCGTCGCCGTCGCCCTCGCCGCGCTGGTCCGCTCCGGCCCCGTCGCCGCGACCATCGTGGAGCGCAACCTCCTCGTCGTGCTCAACAGCTTCCCCTCGGTCGGCTGGGCGATCCTCGGGGTGATCTGGTTCTCGGTCTCGAACGGCACCGTGATCTTCATCGAGACGATGATCGTGCTGCCCTTCATGCTCATCAACGCGATCGAGGGCTTCCGCCAGATCGACCCGGAGCTCGACGAGATGGGCCGCTCGCTCTCGCGTTCGCGCTGGCGGCGCTTCGCCAAGCTGCAGCTGCCGCTGATCCTGCCCTTCCTGATCGCCGGGGTCCGCATCTCCTACGGCATCGCCTGGAAGATCGCGCTGGTGGCGGAGCTGTTCGGCGCCTCCTCCGGCCTCGGCTGGCTGCTGCAGCAGGCGCAGACGCGGGCGGACGCGGCGACGGTGTTCGCCGCCTGCCTCGTCATCGTCGTCATCTTCGCGCTGGTCGACGGGCTGCTCCTGCGCCCGCTCGCCCGGCGCTGGTCGATCAACACCGGAGGACAGTCATGAAGACCGAGCGCATCGGCCCCGCCCCGCACATCGCGGTGGACCACGCGGGCGAGGGCGAGCTCGTCGTGTTCCTGCACGGCATCGGCGGCAACAAGCGCAACTGGCACGACAACCTGCCCGCCTTCGCGGAGAAGTATCACGCCGTCGCCTGGGACGCCCGCGGCTACGGCGAGTCCGACGACTACGACGGCCCGCTCGACTTCGACGACTTCGCCCGCGACCTCGCCCGCGTCCTCGACCATTTCGGGGCGGAGCGCGCCCACGTCGTCGGCCTCTCCATGGGCGGGCGCATCGCGGCGAGCTTCAACGCCCAGTTCCCCGAGCGGGTGAAGTCCCTCGTGCTCTGCGACACCCATCTCGGCTTCGCCGCCTTCACGCCCGAGCGCCGCGCCGAGTTCGTGCGCCTCCGCAAGGAGCCGCTGGTGAACGGCAAGGAGCCGAAGGACATCGCTCCCGTCGTGGCCGAGACCCTGATCGGGAACCCCGCCCACCGCGAGGCCTTCGACAAGCTCGTCGACTCGATGAACCGCCTCCACAAGGAGAGCTACATCAAGACCATCGAGGCCTCCGTGAGCATGGACCACAAGGAGCTCTACGCCGACGTGAAGGCCCCGACGCTGGTGGTCGTGGGCGACCTCGACCGCCTGACGACGCCCGAGATGGCCCGCCAGATCGTCGACAAGGTCCCCGGCGCCCGGCTCGAGATCATCGAGGACGCCGGCCACCTCTCCAACATCGAGCAGCCGGCGGCGTTCGACCGGGCGGTGCTCGACTTCCTCGCGGAGGTGGACGCGCGGGGCTGACGCGCGCCCCGCGGCGACGCACGCCGGGGGCGAGGGGGCCGCGTCCGCGGTCGTGTGGGACCCTCCGGCAGGACCGAGCCCCGCCTTCCGGGCGGGCGGAGCGGCCGAGTGCGGCGAGATCGCGGCTCTCGGTCATTTCGCCTCCGGATGACGTCATTCGTCTCTCGCACGGGTCCTTTTGCGACGATATGGGCGCTCGATGACCACCGAAGTCCGCTGTCGGCCGCTCATGGACGTGTCGCGGCAGATCGCCGAAGGCGGTGTCTCGCCGGCCTCGCGCGCGGGGTGCGCGGCCCCGGGGTCGCCGTCGATCGGCGGTGCGAAGCGCAAGCACCGCCGCTTCGTGATGGACCTGCCGCACGACGACGCGATCTTCGTGAAGGCGTGTCCGGCCGAGGCGGCGGAGGCGTTCCGCGACGGGCACGTGGAGGTTTTCGCGTTCTTCGGCGGCATGCCGCTCCCGATCCTTTGCGACGAAACGGCGCTGGCGGTGGCGGAGGTCCTCGGCGACGGCACGCGCCGCCGCAGCCGGATCTTCGGGGCGCCCCGACTGGCGGGCATTTCCTCCGCCATCGACAAAGCGCACGGGTGAAGAGCGTCGGCGCGGCCGCCGGCCCCGCGATGATGGCGGGCGCGGCCTTCGCGGCCGACCCGATCAAGATCGGGCTGCTCGAGAAGGACGCGGTCCGCGAGGCGATCGCCGAGGGCGACGCCCGCATCGACTCCCCGGACGGCGGGATCTGCATCGATCCCGAGAGCCGGCGCACCTCGCACCGGATGCGGATGATCGAGGTCGAAGCCGATCACACGGTCAAGGTCATCGAGGATTTCGGCGTCATCGAGCCTTGCTGGCTGGGCCCGATCGGCTGCGATCCGACGCAGAACGACCCCGACGCGCCGTCCACGCCGACCAATCCGCCGCAGTGAGCGGCGGATACCGACCGCGTTCCCGCCGGCACGCCGAGGCGCGCCGGCCTCTGCCCTCCGAGACATGGAGACGCCGGATGCTGGCGGAGACCTTCGCCGCGCTCTGCGCGCTCGCCGACGTGATCACGTTCCGCGTGCTCTCGGCCGCGGGCTTCGCCATCATCTTCGGGATGATGGGCATCATCAACATGGCGCACGGCGAGTCCGTCATGTGCGGCGCCTACGTGACCGCCACGATGGTCCATGCCGGCATGGACGTCAGCTTCGCATCGATGGTGATCGTCCATCTGGGGCTGCGGATCCTCGTGAACTCGCGCTTCGGCAACGCGCCGGTGGCCATTCGGGAGAACCCGCAGAGGGTGGAGCTGCTCGGCTACGACGTGCGCGCCACCGGCTCGCCGCTTCGTCATCGGCTCGGTCCTCGCCGGTCTCGGCGCCGCGCTCCACACGGCCTGGAGTCAGTTCATCACGCCGACGAGCGTGGGACTGCCGGCCGCCGCCGCGCCGATCGTCCCAGCGGGCGGAGCGACATCACGGCGACGATGCTCGGCGCCTTCCTGCTCCGGATCGCGTTCCGGAGCCTCACGATCTGCAGCGAGCAATACGCCCTGGTCTTCATGGGGTTCCTGCTTGCTCGCCACAGTGCTGATGCTGCCGCAGGGCCTGGTGGTGTCGCTCGGGCCGTGTTCCCCAGACGTACCAAGACGGCCGGAACCGCGGTCCAGTTTTCGGCGTCCATTCGCCGGTCTCCGCGGATGGCCCCGCAACTCCATCAAATGCCGAGCATGGGGCGGCCCTTGCCGGGACGCACCCGGCAGGGGCCCGCGGCCTGCGCCAAGAGCGATTTTCCAGACGGAAGCTGGCAGCCGCGCCAGGATTCCCGCTGTCGAACTCGATCTGGATGAAGGCGATGTGAGGGAGCCGCCGTTCCCTCCGCGAGGTTCGATGTCGTGATCTCGGGCGCCGCGCTCCGCGTCAGGGCCGGGTCGCCACAGCCTATGCGGGAGGCGGTCCACGTCTTCCGGCCCGGTGGACGCTCGATCCTCGGAGATCTCGGGCTCCGGAACGCCCGACGGCGCAGCGGCGCATGAAGGGCCGGCTCGCGTGTTCCGTCCGGCGTGCGGCGCGTTTCCGGCGCCGCGGCGACGGAGCCGCCTTTTCCGATGGGGCACGGCCGCGGGACCCTGCCGTCACCGGCCCCGTCCTGCATCGGCGGTTCTGCAGCGCGGCTCCTCGGCGCAGCCGCCCGAACCGATCCCGTCGCACATCGCGCTCCCCCGTGGCCGGACGGGCGTTTCGAGCGCGCCCCGCCCGCTCAGCTGTCCGAGCGGGGATCGTCGGCGCGATCGATATAGGTGATTCCCCACGGACCCGTCCCGTGCAGCTGCATGATGACCTCGCCCTCGGCATAGCCGAACATCGGCTCGCCCGGCGCCATGATGGCGGCGCCGCCCGGCGGCAGCGCGGTGGTGGCGTCGCGGTCGAATTCCTCGCCATGCGCAAAGTGAAGCGTGCCCTGCAGCACCGTCACACGTTCGTAGGCGGGATGCACATGTGGCAAGATACGGTAGCCATCCGGAAGCCGGAGCCGGAAGGTGAACGGTTCGGCGGCGCTCAGGTCGCCCTCGATGACGGTGATCTCGGCGGGCGCCGCCATCGAGGCGATCGGGCCCCAGTCAAGCGCGTCCGGCGTGATCATCATGTGGCCGTCGCCGCGATAAGGCGTCTCGGCGAGAGCCGGTGCGAAGCCGGTTGCGATGGCAGCGGCGGCGATGGCGGCGGTTATCTTTCTGGGCATGTTTCGCCTCCTCCTTTGTCATGTATGATACAGCATATGTGGGAGACAAGCCACGGCTTTCGGTTGCGGAGGACATGCGCTTGCGAAGGCGCTTCGCGCGCGACCAATCGGGTCCGGACGGCCCACGGCCGCGCGAGAACCTCGACGATCTCGCATTCGGCGAAGCGGCCGGCCGCCTTCCATTGCGCCCATGTCACGCGCAGCTTGGCGACCAGTGTCTCGCGGTCGGCGACGCGACGGCCGAACCGAGCGCGCTCCCGAATGCGGCCGGCCGGGCGCTGATCGGAGACCCCTCGCTCATGCTGCCGGAGGAGCCGTCCGAGGGCATCCGGCCGAGCGTCGTCGGAGACGTCTGCGATCGCCTCCGGGCGATCCGCGACGAACTCGGCGCCACGACCCTCTTCGTCGAGCGGAACCTCGACACGATCCACGCCACAGGCGAGCGGGCCTACGTGATGGAGAAGGCCGCGCCACGGCCGAGATCGACGGCGAAGGCCTGCGGGACCAGAACGTCATCCGGAAGCACCTGACGGCGTGATCCCTGCCGCGGACGGAAGGCCGGCCCCCCTTCCGCGTCGCCGCGCCTTCTGCCGCCCCTCCCTAGACGCCCTCCGAGCCTTCCCGCGCGGGTATCGAGACGCCGCGTCGACGCGCTCCGGCTCTCCCTGAAGCGCACTGCGTGGAGACGCGCCGGCACGGCGGCGTCGTCGCTTCGGGGCAGGGCCGAGCCGTCGCATTTCCGGGCGACGCGCGGGGACCCGTCCGTCGCGACGGGCGAGCCGCCGGAGGCGATCCCAAGCCGTCGACGCGGCTCGCGGGCCTGCGCCCCGCCGATCCCGCCGCGCCTCACGGCTCCGTCGCCTGCGCCGAGGATGGCGCCGACCCTCCCGGCGCGGACCCGCCGAGGGCGTCTCTCCGCGGACGCGTCGCTTGACCCGGCGTCGACGCAGCGGTCAGGATGACGTCCGGTCGCGCGACGAGACAACGCAGCGCGATCGCTGCACAGCCGAGGGCGCGCGCCAATGATGCGTCCGGCCAGGGAGGAGACGACCCAGATGATCGATTCCAAGCGGATTCTCCGCCGCCGCGACCTGCTGAAATCGGCCGGGGCCGTCGCGGGGGCGGCGGCGGTGAGTTCGGTGCTGGGAGCGCCGAGCATCGCGCGCGGCCAAGGCAAGGTCATCCGCGTGGGCATGCCCACCATCCTGTCCGGGCGCGTCGCGATCCTCGGCGAGTCCAGCCGCGACGCGGCGCGGGTGGCGGTCGAGCGCTTCAACGCGGCGGGCGGCGTCGACGGGCGCGAGATCGAACTGGTGGTGCGCGACTCCCGCGGGCAGCCGGACGAGGCGGCGCGCGTGACCCGCGATCTGGTCAATTCCGAGGGCTGCGAGATCATCATCGACGCCGAGGCGTCCTCGGGCGCCTTCGCGGTGCACGAGGTGATCAGCGACCTCGGCGTCCTGTGCATCCACACCTGCTCGGAGACCTCGTCCCTGACGGCCGATCCCGAGCTGCACGTGCCGACCGCCTTCCGCGCCGCCCGGCAGGGCATCCACGACGCGGTCGCGGGCGGCGGCTACGCGGCGGATCTGGCCAAGGAGAAGGGCCTCGTGCGCTGGATGACCTGCTCGCCCGACTACGCCTACGGGCGGGACAACACGGCGCAGTTCATCGAGTATCTCGCGATCTTCGCGCCGGAGATCGAGATCGTGAACCAGGCCTGGCCGAAGCTGTTCGAACCCGACTACACCGCCTACGTGACCCGCATCCTCCAGGTGAAGCCGGACGCGATCTACTCCGCGCTGTGGGGCGGGGACCTGGTGTCGTTCCTGGAGCAGGCCAATCTCTACCAGGTGTTCGGTTCCGGAACGACCCTCTTCTCCGGCGGGCTCGCCGATCCGCCGATCGTCAACGCGCTGAAGCAGCTTCCGCCGGACCTGCACTCGGTGTTCCGCTACGATCCCGACTATCCGGACGGGGAGGCGAACAGGAAGTTCCACGCGGACTACACGGCGCTGAGCGACACCCAGCCGACGAACTGGTCCTGGCAGAACTTCACCGCCGTGCAGTTCATGACCGAGGCGCTCAAGCGCACGGGCGGCGACACCGACGGCGCCGCGCTCGCCGCCGAGGTGAAGGGCATGGAGGTCGACTCTCCGTTCACCGAGAGCGGGACCATCACCATGCGCGCCGACGACCACACGATCGTCGGCTACCCGGTCGCCTGGGGCCGCTCGATACCGGAGCCCAAGGGCTTCGGGAACTGGGTGCGCGGCGACTGGGGCGAGATCCTCGAGAGGGAGACCGAGTGGAAGCAGCGCCAGGGCTACCTCTGAGCGCCCGCGCCGGAGCCTGACCGCGCCGCCCGTCGCCCGGCCCGACGCCGGGGGCGGGCGCCTTCCCCACGATCCCAGCAGGAGGGTCTCATGGACCTCACGGCGCTCGCGGGCTGCCTGTCCTCGGCCGCGTGCGCGGTGACCCAGGTCTCCACCGGCCTGATCATCGGCATGCTGCTGTTTCTCGTCGCCTCGGGGCTCTCGCTGATCTTCGGCGTGCTCGGGGTGATCAATTTCGCCCACGGCGCCTTCTACATGCTCGGCGCCTATCTCGCCTTCGCCGCCTACGGGCTGACCGGCAACTTCGTGGCCGCGATGATCGCCGGCGCGCTGGGCGTGGCGATCTTCGGCGCGGTGTTCGAGCGCGTCTTCATCAGCCGGATCTACGGGCGCGACGTGCTGATGCAGCTGCTGCTCTGCTACGGCTTCGTGCTGATCCTCGACGACATGGTGAAGATCGTCTGGGGCGCGGACTACAAGATGATGGGCATGCCGGACAGCTTCGCGCTGCCCCCGGTCTTCGTCGCCGGGGGCCCCGTGCCGCCCTACTACATCTTCATGATCGGGGCGGCGGTGGTCGTGGGCGGTCTGCTGTGGCTCGGCATCTCGCGCACGCGGTTCGGCAAGCTGGTGCGCGCGGCGGCCCACAATCCGCAGATGGTCGGCGCGCTCGGGGTCAACACCAAGCTGCTCTACGCCAGCGTCTTCGGGATCGGCTCGCTGCTGGCGGGGCTCGCCGGCGCGCTGGCGGCCCCGGTGCGCTCGCTGACGCCGGGGATGGGCCTCTCGATCCTGATCGAGAGCTTCATCGTCACCGTGATCGGCGGCATGGGCTCGATCGTGGGGGCCTTCGTCGCCGCCCTCCTGATCGGGCTGACGCGCGCTCTCGGGGCGATCGGCTTTCCGCTCTTCGTGGACGGGGCGATGTTCGTGATGATGGCGATGGTGCTGATCCTGCGGCCGAGCGGCCTGTTCGGGCGGCAGGTGTGAGCATGACCGCGAACGGGCTTCTCCGCGATCTCGCCCTCGCCGCGGCGGCGTTCGCGCTGCTGCTGGTCGTCCCGGCCGCGTTTCCCAACCCGGCGCTGGTGGACTTCATCATCTACGTCGCCGCCTACGGGCTGCTGGCGATGTTCGTGATGATGGCGATGGTGCTGATCCTGCGGCCGAGCGGCCTGTTCGGGCGGCAGGTGTGAGCATGACCGCGAACGGGCTTCTCCGCGATCTCGCCCTCGCCGCGGCGGCGTTCGCGCTGCTGCTGGTCGTCCCGGCCGCGTTTCCCAACCCGGCGCTGGTGGACTTCATCATCTACGTCGCCGCCTACGGGCTGCTGGCGATGTCGCTGAACCTTCTCACCGGCTACACGGGCCTCGTCTCGTTCGGGCACGCCGCCTACTTCGCCGGCGGGGCCTACTCGTTCGGGCTGCTGATGCAGTCGGGGGCGGTCTCGATCCCGGCCGCCTTCGCCCTCTCGGTGGGCTTCAGCGCGCTGCTGGCCCTCGTGATCGGGGCGATCTGCGTGCGCCTGAAGGAGATCTACTTCGCCTTCCTCACGCTCGCCTTCCAGATGATGTTCCATTCGATCATCCTCACCTGGGTCTCCCTGACCGGGGGCGACCAGGGGCTGATGGGCGGCATCCCGCGCCCCGTGTTCTGGGGGATCGACCTGGCCGACGCGGGAAGCTTCTACGTGTTCTGCGTCGGGGTGTTCCTGATCTGCGTGGTGATCCTGCGCCAGATCACGCAGTCGCCGTTCGGCTACACGCTGCGGCTGATCCGCGACAATCCGCAGCGGGCGGAGTTCCTCGGCATCGACGTCTACCGCGCGAAGCTGACCTCCTTCGTGCTGGCGGGTTCGGTGGCGAGCGTCGGGGGCATCCTGCTGGCGCTGTTCGCCTCCGGCGCCTATCCCGAGTTCGCCTACTGGACGATGTCCGGGCAGGCCATCTTCATGATCATGCTCGGCGGCTCGCAGGTCTTCCTCGGGCCGCTGCTGGGCGCGGTGCTGCTGCAGGGGCTCAATCACTACGTCACGGCGTTCACCGAGCATCATGGGCTGGTGCTGGGGATCGTGATCGTGGCCGCCGTGCTCGGCATGCGCCGGGGTCTCGCCGACTTCGTCTGGGAGCGGTTCGAGAGCCGGCGCGAGCGTCGGGCGGCCGAGAGCGCCTCTGCCCTCGGGCGGGAGCCTGCGGCGACGCGCCTGCCGGCGGCGAAGGAAGGCGAGGCATGAGCACGGATCTCACGGGTCGCGTCGCGGTCGTCACCGGCGGCGCGAGCGGCATCGGCGCGGCCTGCGCGCGCCGTCTGGCGGAGGCGGGCGCGAGCGTGTCGGTGGCCGACATCGACCTTCCGGGCGCGGAGCGCGTCGCCTCGGAGCTGCCGGGCGCCGGGCACGCGGCCCACGCCCTCGACGTGCGGGACGCCGAGGCGGTGGAGGCGCTCGCCGCCCGGGCGGAGGCCGAACTCGGGCCGTGCGCGATCCTCGTCACCTCCGCCGGCGTCATTCAGGTTCCGCAGCCGCCCGAGGCCCTGTCGATGGAGGAGTGGGACCGCGTCACCGCCGTCGACCAGCGCGGCGTGTGGGCGAGCTGTCTCGCCTTCGGGCGGCGCATGGCGCTGCGGGGGGGCGGCGCGATCGTGAACATCGCCTCGGTGGCGGGCATGCGGTCCATGCCGCTGCACGCCTATTCGCCGGCCAAGGCGGCGGTGATCTCCATGACCGAGTGCCTGGCGGCCGAATGGGGCCGCTCGGGCGTGCGGGTCAACGCGGTCTCGCCCGGATACACGCTCACGCCCGCGCTGAGCGACGCCATCGAGAAGGGCGAGCGGGACGTGTCCCTGATCGAGGACGTGACGCCGATGGGACGGCTGGTCCGGCCGGAGGAGATCGCCGAGGCCGTCGCGTTCCTGGCCGGCGACGCGGCTTCGGCGATCAGCGGCGCGACGCTGCCGGTGGACGGCGGCTGGCTCTCGGGTCCTTCCTGGCGGACCTACGGGCCGCTGCGGCCGGCGCGGGGGAACTGATGCTGGAGATTTCGAACCTGACCAAGTCCTTCGGCGGCGTGGAGGCGATGAAGGACGTGTCGCTGGACTTCCCCGCCGGCTCGCTCACCGCCGTGATCGGTCCCAACGGCGCGGGAAAGACCACGTTCTTCAACCTGATCTCGGGCCATGTCCCGGCCGATCGGGGCGAGGTCCGCCTCGACGGCGAGGACGTGATCGGCCTCTCCAGCCGGGAGATCGTGCGCCGGGGCATGTGCCGGGCCTTCCAGGTCGCCAGCATCTTCCCCGACATGACCATGGAGGAGAGCCTGACCGCCGCCGCCACGGCGCGGCGTGGAGAGCTGTTCTCGCTCCTGCGCCGGGCGCCGCTGCCGGCGGCGCGGGCGCGGGCGCGGGAGATCATGGACCTCCTGGGCCTGACGGCGCGCGCCGGGGCGCTCTCGCGCAACCTCTCGCACGGCGAACAGAAGCTGCTCGACATCGCGCTGGCGCTGGCGCTGGAGCCGAAGGTGCTGCTGCTGGACGAGCCTACCGCCGGCATGGGCGCCGAGGAGCGCTGGCGCATGATCGAGAAGGTGCATGCGCTGTGGGAGGCCACCGACCTCACCGTGATCTTCATCGAGCACGACATGGACATCGTCTTCAGGATCGCCCAGTCGATCGACGTGCTGAGCTACGGCAAGGTGCTGGCCCGCGGCACGCCCGAGGAGATCCGGCGCAACCAGGACGTGATCGACGCCTATCTGGGGCAGGATCACCAACACGCGGAGCCGGAGAGCGCCCCATGAGCGAGACGCTGAGCGAGACGGGCGCGGCGGGCGCGCTCTCGGGCGCGCCGCTGCTGGAGGTCGAGGGGCTCGACGTCTTCTACGGCGCCAGCCAGGTGCTGTTCGGCCTCGGCCTTTCGGTGGAGGAGGGTCAGATCATGGCGCTTCTCGGCCGCAACGGCGCGGGCAAGAGCACCACCTTCAAGGCCGTCGCCGGCATCGCGCCGCCGCGGGCGGGCGCGGTGCGGCTGCGCGGACGGGATCTCGCGCGGACCTCGTCCTACCGGATCGCGCGGGCGGGGATCGGCTACGTGCCCGAGGACCGGCAGGTCTTCCCCGAGCACAGCGTGGAGGACAACCTCCTGATCGGCGAGAAGCGCGGCCCGGACGGGGAACGGCGCTGGACGCGCGAGGCGATCTACGAGGTCTTCCCGACGCTCGCCGGGATGCGCCGGCGCATGGCGGGCCGGCTGTCGGGCGGCGAGCAGCAGATGCTCACCATCGCCCGGACGCTGATGGGCAATCCCGATCTGGTGCTGCTCGACGAGCCGTCGGAGGGGCTGGCGCCGATCATCGTCCAGCAGATCGGGGCGCTGATCCGCTGGCTGCAGGAGACGGGCGTCACCATCCTGATGGCCGAACAGAACATGAACTTCTGCCTGAACGTCGCCACCCATGCGACGGTCGTCGACAAGGGCGTGGTGGTCTACGCCGACACCATCGAGGGGTTGCGCCGGAACGATGAGATCACCCGGCGCTACCTGTCGATCTGACCGCCGCCCGCCCGCGAGCCGAGAGGAGCCTGATGCAGCTCGACCCCGATGCAGCCGTCGTTCTCGCGGCGCTGAACGACCCGGAGCGGACGCCCTTCGACCGGATGGATGTGGCCGAGGCCCGCGCCGCCTACGGCGCCGCCCGCGCGGCGACCACGCTCGAACCGATCCCGCTGCCCATGATCCGCGACCTCGCGCTGGAGGGGCCGGCGGGGAAAATTCCCGCCCGTCTCTACCGGCCCCGGCCGGAGGCCGACGGGCCGCTGCCGGCGCTCGTCTTCTTTCATGGCGGGGGCTGGGTTCTCGGCGATCTCGACTCCCATGACGGCCTTTGCCGGCGTCTTGCCGCGGCCGCCGGCTGCGCGGTGGTCGCCGTCGACTACCGGCTCGCCCCCGAGCACCGCTTCCCCGCCGCCTTCGAGGACGCGCTGGCCGCGACCCGCGCCGTCGCCGAGGGCGCGGCCGGGCCCGGCGTCGATCCGGAGCGGCTCGCCGTCGGCGGCGACAGCGCCGGGGGCAACCTCGCGGCCGCCGTCTGTCTGGCCCTTCGCGACGCGCCGGGGCCGCGGCTGCGCTTCCAGATGCTGATCTATCCCGCGCTCGACTTCGCGATGGCGACCGAATCCCAGCGGCTGTTCGCGGAAGGTCACTTTCTCACGGCGGCGCTGCAGCGGTGGTTCCGGGGCCACTATCTGGGCGAGGCGGGGCCGATCGGGGACTGGCGCGCCTCGCCGCTGCAGGCGGCGAGCCTCGCGGGGCTTCCGCCGGCCTTCGTGCTGACCGCCAGCCACGATCCGCTGCGCGACGAGGGCGAGACCTATGGCGCGCGGCTCGCCGCCGAAGGCGGCGTGGCGACGTTGTGGCGCGTTCCGGGGCAGATCCACGGCTTCCTGCCCCTCGACAGGGCCATCGGGGCCTCGGCGGGCGTCGTCGACGTTCTGGGTCAGCACCTCGCTCCGAATCTCGAGGTTCGCCGAGACGGCGCTCGGTCGGATCTGTCGCGGCGGGAGTGACCCGGCGCCCCGGCGCCCGCGATCATCGCGCGTCGCGTTCCTCCTCCGACGAGATCGGCGATGCGGGGCGGCCCGCGACCCCGCGCCACGCCGCGGAGAGCAGCGGAAGCAGCCAGACCAGCAGCACCAGGACGCCGAGGACGGCGGCGATCGGACGCTCGAAGAACGCGAGCAGGTCGCCGTCGGCCTTGATCATCGCCGTCATGAAGTTGCCCTCCAGCATCGGTCCGAGGACCAGGCCGAGGATCGCCGGGGCGACCGGAAAGCCGTTCTCCTCCATGATGAAGGCGAGGACGCCCATGACGAGGACGATGACGACGCCGAACAGCGAGTTGTCGATGGCATAGGCGCCGACGATCGAGAGCAGCAGCACGATCGGCCAGATCACGCTGCGCGGGATGCGCAGGATGTAGCGCGCCCCGCCGATGGCGAGGAAGCCGAGCGGGATCAGCGCGAGATTGGCGATGAAGAAGGCGACGAAGACGCCGTAGATCAGTTCGGGCGAGTTGATGAAGATCATCGGCCCGGGGTTCATTCCCTTGACGTAGAGCACGCCGATCACGATCGCGGTGATGGAGTCGCCCGGGATGCCGAAGACGAGCGCCGGCACCCATGCCCCGCTGAGCGCCGCGTTGTTCGACGCCCCGGCGTCGACGATCCCCTCGACGTGGCCGGTGCCGAACTTCTGCGGCTCCTTCGAGAAACGCTTGGAGAGGGCGTAGGACACCCAGGCGCCGATGTCGCCGCCGGCGCCGGGCAGGACGCCGACGCCGGTGCCGATGGCGCTGCCCCTGACGATGCCCTTCCAGTAGCGCCGCAGGATCCCGCCGACGCCGCGAAAGACGTGCAGGAGGCCCTGCAGGCGCGGGGCGGGCACGTCCTGGGTCTGCAGAACGTTGCGCATGATCTCGGCCACCGCGAACATCCCGATCATCGCGGGAATGAAGGCGACGCCGCCGAACAGGTCGGGGACGCCGAGGGTGTAGCGCGGATGGCCGGCGGTGACGTCGAGGCCGACGGTCGCCAGAAAGAGGCCGATCAGCAGCGAGACCGCGCCCTTCAGCGGCGAGGCGGTGGAGACGAACACCGCGCAGGTGAGCCCGAGGCAGGCGAGCCAGAAGTACTCGAACTGCGTGAACTGCAGCGCCACCTCCGCGAGCATCGGGGCCGAGAGCACAAGCACCGTCGTGCCCACGAGCCCGCCGATCGCCGAGCAGATCAGCGCCGTGCCGAGCGCCTGCTCCCCCAGTCCCTTGCGGGTCATGGCGTAGGCCTCGGCGGCGTAGGCGGCGGAGGCCGGCGTGCCCGGCACGCGCAGCAGCGCCCCCGGCAGGTCGCCGGCGAAGATCGCCATCGCCGTCGCCGTGACCATCGCCGCGATGGCGGGCACGGGATCCATGAAGAAGGTGATGGGCACGAGCAGCGCCGTCGCCATGGTGGCGGTCAGGCCCGGAATGCAGCCCACGAGCAGCCCGAAGACGGCGGCCGCGAGCATCACCGTCAGGACCTCGAAGTTGAGGACCAGCGGCAGGGCGTCGAAGATCGGGTGCATCGGCCCTCCGGCGGAAGCGGTCAGAACACGAGCGGCTCGAGGACGCCCCAGGGCAGGGGCACCAGGAGCCACTCGTTGAACGCCTGATGCACCGCCAGGACGGTCCCGGCGGCGATGACGATGGAGCTGAGCGGGCGCCCGCGCAGACGCAGCAGCAGGCCGGCGACGATCACGAACGCCGTCGGGATGAAGCCGAGCGTCTCGGAGGCGAGGACGTAGAAGACGAGCGCCGCGATCACGAGGCCGACGTTGACGAACCGGCCCGGTGCCCCGCCGAGATCCACGAGCGGAGCCGCCCGCCATCGCCGCAGGCCCGACACCACGAGGATCGACCCCGTGACGCCGAGCCCGACGGAGATGATCAGCGGGAACAGCGCCGCGCCGTAGTTCTGGCCCGGAACCTGCGGAAAGCTCCGCGCCTCGAGCCCGGCGATCAGGGAGAATACGATGAGGGCGGCGCCGATGAGGGCGTCGTTGAGCTTCACGGAACCGCCCTCGACTGGCCGGCGCCTACTCCGCCAGACCCACCGCCTTCAGGACCTCGCCGTAGCTCGCATCCGACTCGGCGTAATGCTCGGCCAGGCCCTCGGGGCCCGCCCAGGTCATGGCGAAGCCGCGGTTCTCCATGAACTCCCGGAAGGCGTCGCTCTCGTAGATGCTCTCCATCGCCGCGGCGAGCTTGTCCTGGACCTCCTCGGGCAGCCCCTTCGGGCCCGCGACGGTGCGCCAGGCTGCGGTGGTCCAGGCCGGACCGCCGGATTCCTCCAGCGTCGGCACGTCCGGGAAGGCCGGCAGCCGCTCGTCCGACATCACGGCGAGCACCTTGATCTTGCCGGCCTCGCGCAGCGCGCGGGCCTCCACCACCGAGGCGGTGACCACGTCGATGCCGCCCGCCGCGAGATCCGCCAGCGCGGGCGCCGCGCCCTGCGAGGGCACCCAGACGACCGCGTCCGGCTCGAGGTCGGCCTCCACCAGCATGCCGGCGAGGGCGAGGTGCCAGATGCCGCCCTGGCCGGTGCCGGAGCCGTTCATCTCGCCGGGGTCCTCCCTCGCGGCCTCGAGGAAGTCGCCCGCGGTCTCGAAGGGGCTGTCGGCGTTGACCGACAGGCCGGCCGGATCGGCGTTGTAGAGCGCGATCGGGGTGTAGGCCTCGTAGGTCAGGTCGGTGAGGCCGACCCAGTGCATCATCGCGATCTCGACCGTCACGATGCCGATCGTGTAGCCGTCGGGCTCGGCCGAGGCGATGGCCTGGTGGCCGACGACGCCGCCGCCGCCGGTGCGGTTGACCACGTTCACCGGCACGCCGAGCTCGTCCTGCAACAGGCGCCCGATCATGCGGCCCGTCGCGTCGGTGCCGCCGCCGGCCGACCACGGAACCAGCAGCGTGATCGGACGCTCCGGATATTCGGCGCGTGCGGCGTCCGAGGTCGCGAGCGCGGCGAAGGCCGTGCCGGCCGCCACGAGAGCGGTGAGCATCTGTCTCATCTGGACTTCCTCCCGAAGTCTTGGAGCCGGTTCGTCCGGCTCCCGATTGTCGAAGACGCCCCGGTGGACGCCGCTTGGGCGCGGGCGGTCCCAGGCTGATCAGCCGACCGGGCTCGCCCGTCCGCCTGAGGGAGAGGATGCACGTGCGACGGCCTCGTGACAATCGGTCGCCGGGGCGGGACGTTCGCCGGACGGCCGACGGGCACGGGGCCGCGGAATGGAGGAAGCCATGAAGACCGTTCTGATGACCGGCGCGGCGGGGGGCGTCGGCGGGCATCTCCGGCGGGAGCTGGCCGGGCGCTACGCCCTCCGGCTGTCGGATCTCGCTGGGATCGACGACCTGGGCGAAGGGGAGAGCTTCGTGGCGGCGGATCTGGCCGACATCGACGCCGTGCGCCGCGCCGTGGAGGGCGTGGACGCCGTCGTCCATCTCGGCGGGTTTTCGGTCGAGGGACCGTGGGACGCGATCCTCGAGGCCAACATCGTCGGCACTCGCAACGTCTACGAGGCCGCGCGCGAGGCGGGCGTGAGGCGGGTCGTCTTCGCGAGTTCCAACCACGCCGTCGGCTTCTACGAACGGACCGAGACCATCGACCACGAGGCCCTTCCGCGACCAGACGGCCGCTACGGCCTGTCGAAGGCGTTCGGCGAGAGCCTCGCGCGGCTCTATGCCGACAAGTACGACGTGACGTCCCTCTGCATCCGCATCGGCAACGTCGACGAGCGCCCGCGCGACGTGCGGCGGCTGGCGATCTGGATCAGCCCGCGGGACCTCGGGCAGCTGGTCTCGATCGGGATCGATCACGAGGGCCTGGGCTTCGAGATCGTCTACGGCATGTCCGACAATGCGCGCGCCTGGTGGGACAATTCCAACGCCCTGCGCGTCGGCTATCGGCCCGAGGACCGCGCCGAGGATCATGCGGAACGGGTTCTGGCCGAAACCCCGGCGAAGACGGGCGACCCGGTGGCCGACCGGTTCCAAGGCGGGGCATTCTGCTCGGCCGAATCGGGAGGCGACCCGACGAAGGCCGGATCGGCCTGAGCCTCGGACGCCGGCGCTCCCGCATTCGTCTTCCGGCTGGGGCGAGGCGCGTCACGCGCCGAGGCGCTTCAGGATCTCGATCGGCAGCGGCAGGACGATCGTGGTCGCCGGGCTCTGCGCCGCGTCCTGCAGCGAGCTGAGGTAGCGCAGCTGCATGGCGTTGGGATCGTCGGCCATCGCGCGTCCCGCCTCGACGAGCTTCGCCGCCGCCTGCGCCTCGCCCTCGGCCGAGATCACGCGCGCCCGGCGGTCGCGCTCGGCTTCCGCCTGCCGCGCGATGGCTCGCACCATCGAGGGGTCGATGTCGACGTGCTTGATCTCCACGTTGGCGACCTTGACGCCCCAGGGATCGGTCTGCTCGTCGAGGATCGTCTGGATGTCGGCGTTGAGCTTCTCGCGATCGGAGAGCATGGCGTCGAGCTCGTGCTTGCCGAGCACCGAGCGCAGCGTGGTCTGCGCGAGCTGGCTGGTGGCGGCCGCGAAGTCCTCGACCGAGATCACGGCCTTCTCGGGGTCGACGACGCGGAAGTAGAGCACGGCGTTGACCTTCACCGAGACGTTGTCCTTCGAGATGATGTCCTGGCTCGGCACGTCCTCCACGAACACCCGCAGGTCCACCCGGACGATCTGCTGGATGATCGGCACGATGAAGAGGAAGCCGGGGCCGGAGACCTTGGTGAAGCGCCCCAGCGTGAACAGCACGCCCCGCTCGTATTCGCGCAGGATGCGCACGCCCGAGGCCAGGAACAGCCCGATCAGAACGATGACGAGGCCGTAGATCGCGAGTTCGACGTAGCTCATGGCGGCGTCCTTTCATGCCTGCCGCCGGCGGGCCGGCGGACCTCCAGCGTCAGTCCGTCAAGGGCGGCGATCTCCACGCGGTCCCCCTCCTCGAGCGCGTTCGGCCCGCGCGCCGTCCAGCGCTCGCCCTCCGCGAAGACGTGGCCCTCTCCCTCCGACCAGTCGAGCACCCGCGCCCCGCGGCCCACCATCGCGGCGGCGCCGCTCCGCTCCGCCGCGCCCCGCGTCCGCCAGACCGCGCCGAGGACCAGCGTGAGGATCAGCAGGCTGAGCCCGGCCGCCCCGGCGATGGCGTAGGGCGAGACCTGGTAGGCGGCGACGTCGGTGTCGACGAGGATCGTGCCGCCGAGCGCGAAGGCCGCGGCCCCGCCGAGGCCGAGCACGCCGAAGCTCGGCGTCACCGCCTCCGCCGCCATCAGCGCGAGGCCGAGACCGAGCAGCGCGAGTCCCGCGTAGTCCACAGGCAGGAGATTCAGCGCGTAGAGCCCCAGCAGCAGCAGGATGACGCCCGGGATGCCGGGACCGAGGCCGGGATTGGCCAGCTCGAAGACGATGCCGTAGAAGCCCAGCGTCATCATCAGCAGCGCGACGTTGGGGTTGGAGATGATCGTCAGCAGCTCGGTCACGAGGCTCGGCTCGAGCTCGATCACCTCGGCGCCCGAGAGCTCCAGCGTCACGGTGCGGTCGCCGAGGCTCACCTCGCGTCCGTCCGCCGCGGCGAGCAGCGCCGCGAGGTCGTTCGCCACGATCTCGATCACGTCCCGCTCCAGCGCGCCCTTCGCCGTCAGCGTGGCCGCCTCCCTTACGGCCGCCTCGGCCCAGTCGGCGTCGCGCCCGCGCAGCTCCGCGAGGCTGCGGATCTGCGCGACCGCATCGTTGAGCGACTTGCGGGACGCCGCGTCCTCGGGAGGAGCCGGATCCGGCGATCCGCCGTCCTCTCCGTCGGACGGCGCGTCGTCGGGCGCGGGCGGATCGCCGTCCGGCGCGGGTCCGCCATCGCCCATGCGGATCGGCGTCGCGGCGCCGATGTTGGTGCCCGGCGCCATCGCCGCGAGGTGACTGGCGTAGAGGATGAAGGCGCCGGCGCTCGCGGCCCGCGCGCCCGGGGGCGCGACGAAGACGGCCACCGGGACCGACGCGCCGAGGATCGCGCGGTTGATCTCCCGCGTCGAGGTGGTCAGGCCGCCCGGCGTGTCGATGCGGATCACGGCGAGCGCCGCGCCTCGCGTTTCCCCGGCCTCGATCAACTCCTCGATCCGACGCACGGCGGGCGGGCCGATGGGGCCGTCGACCGTGGTCGCCACCACCGTCAGCGGATCCTGGCCGCCCTCCTGCCCAGACGCGAGCCCGAAAAGCCCGCCGAGAAGAAGCGCCGCAGCGAATGCGCGAAGGCCGATCATGAGGGGGATGTGGCGCCGGCCGGCGGCGAAGCAAAGCGGGGCGCGCGCGACCGGGCCTGACGCGTCGTCGCGACCCTGCCGGGCCGCCGGACCGGCGCGGCGTCGAGGCCGCGATGCGCGTCGTCGTCGTCGACCGCACGCGGCGCTTCCGGGCTGCGATATCCGCTCGGCGCCAGCAGGCCGGGTCGTCGAGGGCGCCGCTGGGCCGGTCATGCAGGCCGAGACCATGCGCCTGCACGGTCATCACGAATGCGTGATCTATCTGCCGCAAGGCGCCCCCCGACCCTTCTCCGCCACGTTGCTGCTTCGGCGGGGGCGCGGCCGCGGACTTGGCCGTCATCCTCGGCGACCCGTGACGGGGTTGACCTTCCAGCGACGGGAACCCCCATGTGACAGGAGGTCTGGCAAGGGAGGTCGCGATGACGACGGACGAAGCCGAGACCCTGACGCGCGATCCGGTCTGCGGCATGACGGTGGAGCCGGGCGACGAGGTCGCCACGCACGACCACGACGGCCGGCGCTACGTCTTCTGTTCCGAGGGTTGCCGGGATCGCTTCGCCGAGGATCCGGAGCGCTGGCTGACCGCCGAGGATCCCGTCTGCGGCATGACCGTGGAGCGCGCGTCCGCTCCGCAGGTCGCCCGGCATGACGGCGAGACCCGGTTCTTCTGCTCCGAACGGTGCCGGGAGCGCTTCGAGGACGATCCCGAAGCCTACGCCGACGGGGACTCCTCCCCCGAGCCCGCCCCCCCGGGATCGAAATACACCTGTCCGATGCACCCCGAGATCGTGCGCGACGCCCCCGGCGAGTGTCCGATCTGCGGCATGGCGCTGGAGCCGATGACGCCCAGCCGCGACGACGAAGAGAACCCGGAACTGGTGGACTTCCGTCGCCGCCTGATCGTCGGCGCGCCGTTGGCGCTGGTCGTGTTCGCGCTGGAGATGGGGCGGCACGTCGGCCTGCCGGTGCGCGAGGCGCTGGGCGCGGACCTGCATGTCTGGCTGCAGGCGGTCGTCGCGACGCCGGTGGTGCTATGGGTCGGTGCGCCCTTCTTCAGGCGCGGCTGGGCCTCGATCGTCGCGCGCAGCCCGAACATGTGGACGCTGATCTCACTCGGAACCGGAGCGGCGTATCTGTTCAGCCTGGTCTCGACGGTCGCGCCGGGCGTCTTCCCCGAGGCTATGCTGGACGAGGCCGGCCGCGCGCCGGTCTACTACGAGGCCGCGGCGGTGATCATCGTGCTCGTGCTGGTCGGCCAGGTGATGGAACTGACCGCGCGCGAGAAGACGGGCGACGCGATCCGCGCTCTGCTGGACCTGGCGCCCCGGACCGCGCGCCGCGTGACCGAGGACGGCGAAGAGGACGTCCCGCTGGAGGAGGTCCGTGTCGGCGATCGCCTGCGCGTCCGACCGGGCGAGAGCGTGCCCGTCGACGGCACGGTGCTCGAAGGCCGCTCGTCGGTCGACGAGAGCATGCTGACGGGCGAGCCGATCCCGGTCGAGAAGACCGAAGGCGCCGACGTCACCGGGGGCACGCTGAACAAGAGCGGCTCCTTCGTGATGGAGGCCGAGCAGGTCGGCGCCGACACCATGCTCTCGCGCATCGTCGAGATGGTCGCCAAGGCGCAGCGCAGCCGCGCGCCGATCCAGGGCCTGGCCGACACGGTCGCGGCGTACTTCGTCGTGACGGTCGTCGCGGTCGCCGTCGTCGCCTTCGCGGTCTGGCTCGCCGTCGGCCCGGAGCCGTCGCTGACCTACGCGCTGGTCACGGCGGTCAGCGTCCTGATCATCGCCTGCCCCTGCGCCCTCGGCCTCGCCACGCCGATGTCGATCATGACGGCGACGGGGCGCGGCGCGCAGGCCGGGATCCTGATCCGCGACGCCGAGGCGCTGGAGCGCTTCGCCAAGGTCGACACGCTGGTGGTCGACAAGACCGGCACCTTGACCGAAGGGAAGCCCAGCCTGACCGAGGTCGTCCCCGCCGAGGGCTTCGAGGAGGACGAGGTCCTGGCCCTCGCCGCGGCGCTGGAGCGCGGCTCGGAGCATCCGCTGGCCGAGGCCATCCTCGCCGGGGCCGAGGACCGGGGCGTCTCCGTTCCCGAGAACGAGGATTTCGACGCCGTGACCGGCAAGGGCGTGCGGGGCCGCGTGGACGGACGCGACGTCGCCCTCGGCAACCGGGCGATGATGGAGGAGGTCGGGGCCGATCCCGCCGCCCTTTCCGAGCGGGCCGAGGCGCTGCAGGACGAAGGCGCGACGGCCATGTTCCTCGGCGTCGACGGCAGCGTCGCCGGCATCGTCGCCGTGGCCGACAAGGTCAAGGAGACGACGGAGGAGGCGATCCGCGGTCTGCACGAGGCGGGCCTGCGCCTCGTCATGGCGACGGGCGACTCGCGCCGCACGGCGGAGGCGGTGGCGCGCTCGCTCGGCATCGACGACGTGCGCGCCGAGGTCTCGCCCGAGGACAAGGCGACGCTGGTGGACGATCTGCACGAGGAGGGTGCGAGGGTCGCGATGGCCGGCGACGGCGTGAACGACGCGCCGGCGCTGGCCTCGGCCGAGGTCGGCATCGCGATGGGCACGGGGGCCGACGTCGCCGTCGAGAGCGCCGGCGTCACGCTGGTGAAGGGCGACCTCCTCGGCATCCTCCGCGCGCGCCGGCTGGCCCAGGCGACGATGCGCAACATCCGGCAGAACCTGTTCTTCGCCTTCGCCTACAACGCCGCGGGCGTGCCGATCGCGGCGGGGGTTCTCTATCCGTTCTTCGGCATCCTGCTCTCGCCGATCTTCGCGGCGGCGGCGATGTCGCTGTCCTCCGTGTCGGTGGTCGGCAACGCGCTTCGGCTGCGCGGCGTGAAGCTCAGGTGAGCGGCGTGGCGGCGGGATGCGCACGGGCGCCATGGGCCGGGCGCATCCGCGCGGCTCGCGGGCGTCCGGTTCGAGAGACGGCGCCGCCGCACCGGGACGCGACTTCGGCCTGCCCCGGGCCGCGAACGTCGGCGCCTCGGTTCGAGGGAGCCTGGGGCCGGGCCGACGACATCCGTCCGCTTCTCGCCGTTCCGCGCCGCGGCGGCGGGGAGCGCCGCTCCGGCTCCGGCCGGCGCTCCCGCGCGGCGCATCGATCGAGGAGACTGCCATGAGACCCGTGACACGCACGCTGCTCGCCCTTCCGCTCGCCGCGATGCTTGCGGCGCCGGCCGGCGCCCAGGGCTCCGGCATGATGGGCGGCGGCTCAGGCATGATGGGCGGCGACCAGGGCGGGCCGATGGGACCCGGCATGATGGGCGGACGCATGGGCCACGGCCCGATGATGGGCATGCACGGCATGATGGGAGACCCGTCGGACCGCATCGAGGGCCGGCTCGCCTTCCTGCGCGCCGAACTCGACATCACCTCCGAGCAGGAGGACGAGTGGGACGCGTTCGCCGAGGCCGCGCGCGCCTCGGCCGCCACCATGGGCGAGATGCACGGCAAGATGACGTCGATGCAGGATCCGCCGTCGCTGCCCGAGCGCATGTCGATGATGGAGGACATGATGACCGCACGCCTCGAGGCGCTGCGCGCCATGGAGGAGGCCGTCGGCCCGCTCTACGACGCGCTGAACCCGGAGCAGCGCGAGACGGCCGATTCGCTGATGGGCATGATGTGACGGAGGGCGCGGACGGGCGGCTCGCCCGCCCGTCCGGCCTTGATCGGCGCCGCGAAGGGGGTATGCTGCCGCCGATGCGCCAGTTGACCGCCCTCCTCCTCGCCGCCCTTCTCTCGTTCGCGACCTTCGGGATCGCGTGGGCCTCGGCGTCGTCGGTGGGAACGGAGACTTCGGCGACGGCCGAGGCGCATGCGGCCCATGCGGCCCATGCGGAGGCGCCGGCCGCCTTCGCCGTGCATCACGGTCACCCCGACGGGGTGTCCACCGAGGACTGCGCCGCGATGGCCCTCGGCTGCGCGGGCCTGCTCGCCCATTCCGCGTCCGAAGCCGCGCCGGCGCCGGCGGCGGAGAGAGGGCTCCGCGCGAGGCATCGCGACGTCGTCGGTCACGGGACGTCCCCCCGTCGCCTCGACCGACCGCCGAAGGGCTGAGGTCGCCGCCGCCCGCGAGGCGGCGGAGCCATCCCTTCGGCCGTCCCCGCCCCTGTCGGCGGAAGCGGCCGATCCCTTCGGACGGACGGCGCGTGCCGGCCTGCGTGGCCGGCGACCCGCCACGACGGAAAGATCGACCATGTCTGGACTCCCGTTCCGGGGCGCCGCTTTCGCGGCCGCCCTCCTCCTGACGGCCGGCGCGGCCGGCGCGCAGGAACTCCGCCTTTCGGTTACCGAGACGACCATCGACACCGGCGGCTTCCGCAAGACCGCCCTCGGCTATGACGGCCGCTCGCCCGGCCCGATCCTCCGTTTCAAGGAGGGCGAGCAGGCGGTGATCCACGTCACCAACACGCTGGACGAGACCACGTCGATCCACTGGCACGGCTTCATCCTGCCCTACGATCAGGACGGCGTGCCGGGTCACGGCTTCGACGGCATCGCGCCGGGGGAGACCTTCACCTACCGCTTCCCGGTCGAGCAGGCGGGCACCTACTGGTATCACTCGCATTCCGGCGCGCAGGAGGCGGACGGCGCCTACGGCGCCATCATCATCGAGCCGAAGGACCCCGAGCCCTTCGAGTACGACCGCGAGCACGTCGTGCTGCTGAACGACGCGCATCCGCACGCCGCATCGCGCATCATGCGCAATCTCAAGATGTCGCCCGACTACTACAACCGCCAGCAGCGCACCCTCGGCGACCTGATCTCCGACGCGCGGGAGAACGGCCTCGGCGCGGCGCTCGCGGACCGCGCCGACTGGGGCGAGATGCGGATGATGCCGACCGACATCGAGGACGTGCAGGGCTATGCGCCCCTGATCAACGGCATGAGCCCCGCGCAGAACTGGACCGGCCTCTTCGAGCCGGGCGAGCGGGTGCGTCTGCGCGTCGTCAACGGCTCGGCCATGAGCTTCTTCGACGTGCGCGTGCCCGGACTGACCATGACCGTGGTGCAGGCGGACGGGAACGACGTGAAGCCGGTGGAGGTGGACGAGTTCCGCATCGGCGTCGGCGAGACCTACGACGTGATCGTCACGCCGACCGAGGACCGCGTCTATTCCGTCATCGCGGAATCGATGGCGCGCACGACGATGGCCCGCGCCAGCCTCGCCCCGCGCGAGGGCATGACGCCCGAGCCGCTGCCGCCGCTGCGCGAGCCGCCGCGCCTGACCATGGCCGACATGGGGATGGCGCACGGCGACCATTCCGGGCATGACTCCATGGGCGGCATGGCGGCGTCGGACGGCCCGCCCCCGCCCTTCGATCCCTTCTACGCCTTCGGCAGCGGCCTGACGCCGACGGCCTGGAACGGCGGGCGCTTCCTGTCCTACGCCGATCTCGAGGCGCGGGAGCCGCTCTACGACTTCCGTGCGGCGGACCGGGAGATCGTCGTCCGTCTGACGGGCAACATGGAACGCTATCTCTGGTCGCTCGACGACGTGAAGTTCGAGGACTCCGAGCCGATGCGCCTGCGGCTGGGCGAGCGGGTGCGGATCACCTTCGTCAACGAGACGATGATGACCCATCCGATGCACATCCACGGCCTCTGGTCGCTGCTGGACAACGGCTCGGGCTCCGGGATGCCGGCCAAGCACGTCGTCGCGGTGGCCCCGGGCGCCACCGCCTCCATCGAGGTCGAGGTGGACGAGCCGGGCATGTGGCTGCTGCACTGCCATCTCGCCTACCACATGAAGGCGGGGATGATGCGCCGGATCGTGGTCGAAGACGGGCCGGTCGACGCCGCGGAGGGCGCCGCGACGTCCGGCATGCAGGGCGGCCACGCCGGTCACGGGGGGATGCGTCATGGAGGCTGACCGGCTGGTCCGCGCGGCGCTTCTCTTCGCCGCCCTTCCGGCCGCCGCGGCGGCGGCCGAAGCCCCGATCTACTGGGGCGTCCAGGTCGAGCAGCTCGAAGGGCGCTTCGGCGATGCCGAGGCCTTCGCCTGGGACGGCGACGCCTTCGTCGGCACGGACGAGCTGAAGCTCGTCCTGCGCAGCGAGGCGGAGCTCGAGCACGGCGCCTTCGAGGCGCTGGAGAACCAGCTGCGTCTTCAGACCCCCGTCTCGACCTTCTTCGACGCCGTGGCCGGGGTGCGCCTCGACACGCCCGAGGGCGGGCCCGACCGGGTTCACGCCGTCCTCGGCGTGCACGGACTCGCGCGGCAATGGTTCGAGGTCGACGCCGATCTGTTCCTGTCGGACCACCCTTCGGCGCGCTTCGAGGCCGAATACGAGGCGCTGATCACGAACCGCGTCATCCTCGTCCCTTCGCTGGAGGTCGATCTGCCGCTCGCGGACGACGAGGCGCTCGACCTCGGCGGCTTCGCCCCGAAGGTCGAGATCGGCGCGCGGCTCGGCTACGACCTCGTCGACCGCGCGGTCGCCCCCTATGTCGGCGTCCATTACGAGCGTCGGCTCGGCGAATCCGCCGACCGGACCCGCCGCGCCGGAGGGGACGCGGATGCGCTGTCCGTCGTCCTCGGCGTCCGGCTCATGTACTGATACCCGATCGGCCTCCGATCCTTCGACAAGGGAGACCCCCCGATGTCCCGCATCCTGGCTCTCGCCGCCGCGCTCCTCCTTTCGGCCGGCCCCGCTCTCGCCCATTCCTCGAAGGAGATCGTGACGCCCGCCGAGGGCGCGTCGGTCGCCGGCTCGCCGCCCGAGATCCGCATGGAGTTCGACGGGGCCATGCGCATCACGCGCATCACGCTGACCGATGCGAGCGGCAAGGCTCACGCGCTCGAGCGGACCGACCGCATGGCCCCGGTGACCACCTTCACCGCGACCCCGGACGCGCTGCCCCCCGGCGACTACACGGTGGAGTGGCGCGGGATCTCGACCGACGGCCACACCATGGAAGGCGGCTGGTCCTTCGCCGTCGAATGACGGCGCTCGCCGAGATCGACGCGCTCACCTGGGTACGGATCGCCGTCAGGGCCGCCGCCTACGCGGCGAGCCTGCTGGCGGCCGGCTCGGCGCTCTTTCTCGTCACGCTGCGGCCGGACGCGGAGACGGCGCGCGCCACGCGTCGTCTGGCCGTCGCGGCGGCGCTCTCGGGCGTCGGGCTCGCCGCCGGCGTCGTCTTCGGCGAGGCGCTGTTCCTCGTCGGCGGCGACGCGGCCGCGGCGCTCGATCCCCTGCTGCTCGGCGTCGTGACGGAGAGCCCCGTGGGCGCCCAGCAGGCGGCCCGCGCCCTGGGCCTCGCGCTGATCGCGACGCTCGCCGTCGGCCCGGCCGGCCGCGCGCCGGCGGCGCTGGGCGCCTTGGCGGTCGCCGCCTCGTTCGCCTTCGCCGGACATACGTTGCGCGACCCGCGGGCGGCGCTGGCGGTGACGGTCACGCTGCACGTCGCCGCGGCGGCCTGGTGGCTCGGCGGCTTCGCGCCGCTGCGTCGCGCCGCCCGGCACGCGCCGCCGCCGGAGGCCGCGCGCCTCGCGCAGGCCTTCGGCCGCGGCGCGCTCGGCGTCGTCGCCCTGCTGGTCGCGGCGGGGGTCGGGCTCCTCGTGCTCATCGCGGGATCGCCCCTCGCGGCGTTGGAGACCGGCTGGGGCCGGCTTCTCGCGCTCAAGCTCGTGGCCGTCGTAGGGCTGCTTGCGCTCGCGGCGCTCAACAAGCTGCGCCTGGCGCCGGCGCTCGCCGCGGACCGGCCGGGCGCCGGCCGGGCGCTGCGCCGCTCGATCGCCGCGGAGGCCGCGCTGGCGCTCGCGATCCTTCTCGCCACCGCCGCGATGACCACCCTCGGCGGTCCGCCGGGCGCGGAGGGCTGAGCCCGGCTCGCGATGGACCCCCGCGGCCGGGACCGCGGGCGCCCGCCGGCGTCACGCGGCGCGCGTGACGGCGGCGTCGTCGCCGGGGACCTGGAGCGTGATCGTCACCGCCGCGTCGTCGCGGTCGCGCAGGAACCAGCCGCGCCCGCCGACGAAGGGCGCCGTGAAGCGCCCTCGCCCGCAGTCCGGCCGCGGCCCGTCTCGTCGGTGACGGACCCGCCCGCGACGTCGCCGTGCGGGTCGAAGTCGATGCGCCCGCCTTCCGCGCTGCAGGCGTATTCGGCGCCCCCGCCCGCGGCCGTGTCGAGCGTAAGCGGCGCGTGAGGGCCCTGAGGGTGTCAGCTCGACGCCGGCTGGAAGCTCCAGGGAAGGAGCTCATCGATGCGGCCGGCGGGGTGACCGGCGGCGATCGCCCCGAGGGTGGCCCGAGATGCCCCCGCGCTCGAAGGCGGCGCTGCGGCGTCCATGCCGGTTCTTCCGATCCGGTCTCGTGACCGTCCGCCCTTGCGTGTCCCTCGCCTCGCCGCCGCCGACGCACCGCCATCGGGATCGCGGCGGGCGCGAGGATCCGGCCGATCTCCACGCCGAGGTTGAACGCCGGCCGGTTCGGCGGCAGCCCCTCCTCCGACATCTCGCGGCCGAGGACCTTGCTGGCGAGGCCGAGCCCGTGCCGCAGCCCGAAGGCCGGCGTCGCCCCGCGCGTGTTCGGCTGTACGCCTAACCACGCCCCGCGAGACGCCGAGATCGTCGAGCGCCTTGCAGACCACCGAGAAGCCGATGATCGCGTCGATGACGCCGGCGTCGATCCCGATGCCGTACCGGACGCCGATCGGCATCGTGCTCGTATGCCCTGCCGCTGACGGTGACGGCCTTCCCCGCGCCGTTCGGCTTCCTCGCCTCCGCCGCGCCGGGCTGGCGCACGGTGCTCCCCTCGCCGTCGCCCTCGTCCCCCGGCGCTCCGGGGCGCCGGAGGAGACGCCGCGCGCCCACGCCGGCCCGCCGCCCGACCTCCCGCACCTCGTCCGCTTCGGCCGCGACGACGAGCGCCGCGTCAGGATGGACGGCCTGCACCCCGTCTGGCCGCGGGGGCGAGGGGCGGCGGCCTCTTGTGGCCGACCGGCCCGCGGCTCTACGGAACGGAGCGGCCCGCGCCGCGCAGAGAGGAGGCCCGACCGCCATGACCCGCCCGTCACGTCTCGCGCGCCTCCGGCCGCTGCTGGCCTTGCCGCCGATCCTCGCCGGAGCGGGCCTGCTCGCCCTCGCGGTGGCGACGCGCGAGGCGCCGGGCCAACGGCCTGAGGCCGAGACGGCGCGCACGGTCCGGGTGCTGACCGTCGCGCCCGGACCGTTCCTGCCGCGGGTCTCCGGCTTCGGCGTGGTCGAGCCGGCGCGCAGCTGGGCGGCGACCGCCCAGGTCGCCGGCCGCGTCGCCGAGCTGGCGCCGGACTTCCGCCGCGGCGCCCGCGTCGCGGCGGGAACGACCGTCGCGCGCATCGCGGACGCGGACTACCGCATCGCCCGCGCCCAGGCGGCCGCGCAGCTCGCCGCGATCGACGCGCGTCTGGCGGAGCTGGAGCTGAACGTCGCCAACGCGCGCGAAAGTCTCGGTCTCGAGCGCGAGTCGCTGGCGCTCCACGACCGGGAACTGGCCCGCCAGCGCGACCTCGTGGAGCGCGGCGCCGCCTCCGCCGCGACGCTGGACGCGCAGGAGCGGCAGACGCTGGTGCAGCGCGCCCGGGTGCAGGACCTCGAGAACCGCATCGCGCTCGCGCCCGAGCAGCGCCGCGCCCTCGAGCAGGAGCGCGCGGTCGCGGAGGCCGCGCTGGAGCGGGCGGAACTCGACCTCGCGCGGACGGCGATCGTCGCCCCCTTCGACGCGCGCGTCGCCGAGGTCTCGGTCGAGCGGGACCAGTTCGTGCCCGTCGGCGCCACGCTCGGCCGTCTGCACGGCACGGCGCGGGCCGAGGTGGACGTGCAGCTGCCCCAGTCTCGGATGCGGGACTTCGGGCGGCTCGTCTTCGGGCCTTCCGGCGTCTCGCCCACGGCGGCGCTCGGCGCCGCGGACGCCGGCGCGCGGCTCTCGGCCGAGCTGCGGCTGCGCTTCGAGGACGGCGTCGCGACCTGGCCGGCCGAGGTCTCGCGCCCTTCGGCCTCGGTCGATCCGGCGGCGCGGGCCTTCGGGGTGATCCTCGGCGTCGACGATCCGTTCGAGGGCGACCCGATGCTCGGCCGGCCGCCCCTCTTCACCGGGCTCTTCGTCGAGGCGCGGATCGCGGGGCCGGTGCTGGAGGACGCGCTCGCCGTCCCCCGCGCGGCGGTGCGGGGCGGCGCCGTCTTCGTCGCGGACGCGGAGGAGCGGCTGCGCCGGCGGCCGGTGACGGTGGCGATGACGGCGGACGGCGCCGCCCTGATCAGCGCGGGTCTCTCGCCCGGAGACAGGGTGGTGCTGACCGACCTGCCGGCGGCGGTGGAGGGGATGCGCCTCGCCCCGGTGGAGGACGCCGCGGCGGCGGCCCGTCTCGCCGCCGCGGCGGCGGGCGCGGCCGGGGAGGCGGCCCGATGATCCGCTTCTTCGCCGCGCATCCGACGGCGGCCAACCTGTTGATGGGCGGGCTGGTCCTGCTCGGCCTCCTCGCGGCGCCGGGCCTCCGGCGGGAGACCTTCCCCCGCCTCGCGGAGACCGAGGTGGAAGTGCGCGTCGCCTGGCCCGGCGCCTCGCCGGCCGAGGCGGACCGCGAACTCTGCCGCCGGCTCGAGGACGCGCTCGACCGGGTGAGCGGGCTCGAGGAGATGCGCTGCGACGCGCGCGAGAACCTCGCCATCGCCGTCGCCGAGATGGCGCGCGGCGGGGACATGCCGCGTTTCGCCGACGACGTGGCCACGGAGATCGAGGCGATCGACGACTTCCCCGACCTCGCCGAGCGGCCGGTGATCCGTCCCCTCGGCCGCACGGACTTCGTCGCCTCCGTCGCGCTGACCGGGCCGGAGGATCCGGTGGCGCTCAAGGCCCTGGCCGAAGAGTTCAAGGAGGCGCTGCTTCGCGCCGGCGCCGCGCCGCGGGTCGAGATCCGCGGCTTCGCCGAGCCGCAGCTGCGCGTCGAGACGCGGCCGGAGGCGCTGCGCGTCCTCGGCCTCTCGCCCGGCGATCTCGCGGCCCGCATCGGGGCGGAGACGGCCGACACCCCGGCCGGCGAGGTGACCTCGCCCTACGGCGTGACGAGCCTGCGTCTGTCGGCCGGGGCGGAGACGCTCGACGCCTTCCGCGACCTCGTCGTCGCCGCGACGCCGGAGGGCGCGCTGATACGGCTGGGCGAGATCGCCGAGCTCTCCCTCGGCTTCTCGGACGACCCGGCGGCGGTGCGGCTCGACGGGCGGCGCGCTGCGCTGCTGGACGTGCTCAAGACGCCGGCCGACGACGCGCTCGACGTGCTCGCCGCCGTCGAGGCCGCCTTGGCGGTCGAACGGAGCCGCGCCGCGCCGGGGGTGGAGATGGTCGTCACGGACGATCGCGCCTCCATCGTCTCCGACCGGCTCGAGATGCTGACCGTGAACGCGGCGCAGGGCCTCGTGCTGGTGTTCGGCACGATGTGGCTGGTGTTCGGGTTCGGCCGGGCGTTCTGGATCTCGCTCGGCCTGCCGGTCTCCTTCCTCGGCGCGATCGCGCTGATGGGGTGGCTGGGGCTGAGCCTCAACATGATGACCCTGCTGGGCCTCCTGATCGTGATCGGCCTCCTGATGGACGACGCCATCGTGATTTCGGAGAACATCGCGACGCATCGGGCGCGGGGCGCGGCGCCGCTCGAGGCGGCGGTCGCCGGAACCAGGGAGGTGGCGCCGGGGGTCCTCTCGTCCTTCGCGACGACGGCGGCGGTGTTCGGCTCGCTGATCTTCCTCGAGGGCCGGCTGGGCGAGATCCTGGGCGCGGTGCCGCTGGTGATGCTGCTGGTGCTGGTCGTCTCGCTGGCCGAGGCGTTCCTGATCCTGCCGAACCATCTCGCCCATGTCGGGGGCGACGCGGCCCCGCGCCGCGCCGAGCGCTGGATCGACGCCCTGCGCGAGCGGGCGGTGCGGCTCACCGCCTGGTCGGTGCGCTTCCGGTGGCTCGCGCTCGGCGGCGCGGCGGGGCTGCTGCTGGCGACGGTGGCCCTTTTCGCGGGCGGTCTGGTGAAGATCGCGCCCTTTCCGGACACCGAGGGCGATCATCTTCAGGCGAGGCTGATGCTGCCGCCCGCGGCCACGCTGGCCGAGACCGAGCGCGCGGTGGACGCGGTCGTCGCCGCGCTTCGGCGCGCCGCGGAGGAGACGCCGGACGGCCCAGACCTCGTGCGGCGCGTCGTGGTGCGTTTCGGAGAGAACGCGGACGCGCGCGTGACGGGCCGGCGCCTCGCGACCGTGGCGGTGGATCTCGCTCCGTCGTCCGAGCGCGAGACGCGTCTCGCCGCCGTCGCCGCCGCCTGGCGCGCGGCGGTCCCGGCGACGCTGGACCTCGAGCAGCTCACCATGACGCAGCCGGCCGTGGGACCGCAGGGCAAGGACATCTCCGTCCGCCTCGCCCATGACGACCCGGAGGCGCTGCGCGCGGCGGCCGAAGCGCTGCGGGACCGCTTCGCACGCTATGTCGGCGTGACCGACCTGACGCTGGATTCCCAACTCGGCCGGCCCGAGATCCGCATCGTGCCGCGTCCGGAGGCGGTGGCCCTCGGCCTCGACGCACGCAGCCTCGGCCGCCAGCTGCGCACGGCCTTCCGAGGCGAGACGGCGGACGAGGTCCTGATCGGGGCCGAGCGCTTCGACGTCGTCGCGATGCTCGACGCCGAGGCGCGCGACTCGCTGGGCGGCCTCGCCGATTTCGAGGTGACGACGCCCGGCGGCGGGCGCGTGCGCCTCTCCGCCGTCGCGGATCTGGTCGAGGGGCGGGACGTCACCCGCATCCACCGGGTGGACCGTCGCCCGACGATCACGGTGGAGGGCTCCGTCGACCCGGCCAGGGCGAATGCCGGCGAGATCCTCCGCGCCGTCGAGACGGGCTTCCACCCCGAGCTTCGGGCGCGCCATCCCGGACTCCGGATCGGCGCCGAGGGCGCCGCGGCGGAGGGCGCGCGGACCCAGGCCTCGATGTTGGGCGGCCTCGCCACGGGGCTCGCGGCGGTCTACGCGCTCCTGGCGTTTCAGTTCCGCAGCTGGCTCGAGCCGCTGGCGGTGATGACGGTGATCCCGCTGACCGTGATCGGCGCGACGCTCGGCCATCTCGCGATGGGAGTGACCTTTTCGCTGCCGAGCATGCTGGGCGTCGTCTCGCTCGCGGGCGTGGTGGTGAATGGCGCGATCCTGCTGATCCAGGACATCAAGCGGCGCCTGCCGGACTGCCCGGACCTCGAGACGGCGGCGGCGGGCGCGGCCCGGACCCGCTTCCGCGCGATCCTGCTGACGACGGTGACCACCGTCGCGGGCGTCGCGCCCCTCCTCTTCGAGACGAGCCGGCAGGCGCAGGTGCTGACGCCGATGGTGGCGAGCATCGCCTTCGGCCTCGTCGCCTCGACGTTGCTGCTGCTGATCGTGGTTCCGGCGCTCTATGCCGTGCTGTCCACCGGGTCCGCGGCGCGCGACGCGGCGCCGCGACCCGAAGCGGCCTGACGGGCTCTCGGTCTCGAGAGGGCGTCGCGGCCGGGGTTCGACGCGACGCGTCGCCGCGTCGCCTTCGGACGTCGACCGTGCGCCGTGGACCGGGCCGCCCGCGGGCGGCCGTCTCCCGGCCTTCGGGGACCCGACCGAGGCTGTCTTGGAACCGGCGCCGTGCTAAGGCTCGCCTCAGGGACGATCGGGTCCGCGCCCCTCCGGAGGCGGGGAACGATCCGAGAACGACCACGGAGAGTGACCATGGATCGCAGACGCTTTCTCCTCGCCGCGCTCACGGCCCCGCTTCTCGCGCGCACGGCTTTCGCCGCGACGCCGCCGCTCGAGGTGTTCAAGTCGCCCACCTGCGGCTGCTGCTCGGCTTGGATCGACCACGTCGTCGAGGCGGGTTTCGAGGTGACCGCCCGCGACCTCGATCAGGACGCCCTCTCGCGTCTGAAGGCGCGCGCGGGCCTCTCGCCGGAACTCGCCTCCTGTCATACGGGGTTCGTCGACGGCTATGTGCTCGAGGGGCATGTGCCCGCCGCGGACGTGAAGGCACTGCTGGCCGAGCGCCCCGCGGCGCTCGGCCTCGCCGTGCCCGGCATGCCGGTCGGGTCGCCGGGCATGGAGATGGGCGGCCGGCGCGACCCGTTCGACACGCTCCTGATCGGGCGCGAGGGCGGCGTGACGGTGTTCCGATCCCACGGCTAGGCCGCAGCGCGGGCGGAACCCCCGGCGGCGTCCTTGGGGGCTAGGGCGCGGCCAAGGCCCGGCGCCTGACATCGCGATCGCGCACGCCCTGCGCCACGCCGAACCGAGGGACGGACCCGATGTCCAAGCCGATGACGGACGCCAGCGCTCTCGTCGAAAAGAGCGCCGACGCCGACCCTCTGCGCGGAATGACCGGGTTCGCGGCCGATCGAGCTGTAGGTCGGCGCCGACCGCGGCGACACGTCCCTTGGCCGGCCGGTGCGCCTGAGCCGCGCCCGGGCCTGTCGAGGCGTGCGTCCCACACAGCCCTGCGCGGGCTTCCGCTTCCGGTGGGTCCTCATGCCGCGCCGGTCGGTCCGCCGCCGCAGCCTGCACCCCTCATCGAGACAGCCGAGCATCGGCGGCGTCGATCCGCAGGCGTGATCGTCGGATGTCCCGGGGCGCATCGCCGAGCGCAGGATCACGCGGCTCGATGACCTGCTCCCGTCGCGTTGCGACATCGTGGCAGCGTGATGGCCCTGCGCGAGCCTGTCGGAGCGCCGTCGCCGGACGCACACGCCCGGATCCCCTGGGGACCCGTCCAAGCCGCAGGCGTCTCCGTTCGGTGCAGCTCCTCGGAACGGCGCGCGCCAAGGCCCGCCGCGGTCTCCGCATCCGGCCCCGCGGCGACGGGACGATGCGCTCCGCGCGTCAACCGTCGGCCCCGGCATCTCCGCGTGCCGCGCGCCGGCGGATCGAGCCTCGGAGCGGTCTCGAAACGGGTTGAGCGGTCGGGCGCCGCCTGAGTCCGGTGGGTTGCCGAAGCCTTCCCGGAGCCGCGACATGGACCCCGACCACCCGCCGCGCCGCGCGCCTGCCCTGCGAAAGCGGTGTCGCGGCCGCGGAATGGGCGCTCCCGACGCCGCATCGGCCGCCGCCCACCGGCCGGCTCCGGGAGACGCGATCGCTCCTGAAGGAGTTGCGCGCGCCGGGCGATCGGGAGGCGTTGGCGGAGGCGCTCGAAGCGCTTGCCATGCCGCCGGAGAGGGTCGGCCCGGAGGCCGGCCCGCCTGCGGCGTGGCTGCATGACGGGTTGCGCGAGGCCGAGTGGTCCGCGGTCTGCATCGTGACCCGGACGGCGAAAGCCGCGGGGCGGACCCCGCCGAACAGGAGCGACGGAAACGACGCCTGCGCGCGCTGGCGCGGATCATGCCGACGGGCTGGTTCCGGCGGGGCCCCTGGAGTCGCGCCGGGCCCGCCTGCAGCGCTCGCCGCCGGCCTCGCGGCGGAGCCTGCGCGACGAGATGCGCTCCTTCGAGAACGCGGTCCGAGCGCGTTCCGCGCAAGGCCGGCCTGAAGCTCGGCCGCCCGGCCCGGGGCGGTTCGAGGAGCGGGTTCGGCGCCGGCCGGAGACGACGCGGCGGTGACGACGGTCGTGGCGTCCCCGCGGGCCGTGCTGTGCAGGATGCGCGCGCAGCTGGCGGCCTGACGCGCCGGATCCCGGCGATCACGCCCCGGGGGCCGCGACATGCCGCCGGCCGAGGGGCGCGCCCGGCCTCGGCCCACCACCGCGGCCGCCTTCC
>JAWLFJ010000192.1:0-5078 GCA_041685625.1 Paracoccaceae bacterium
TTCAGGTTCCGGACGACGTTGTGCTCCGGGGCGTTCGACATGGTGTCCTGCGCCCAGGAGATCACGGTGGAGAGGAACGCGAGGTCGAGGCGGATGCTGGCGTTGCTCACCCCTCTCTCGCGTTCCTAATTGATGTGGGCGAGCAGATCCTCCCGAGTGATCTCCGAGAGAGCCTTGTCGCCGAAGCGTCCGTCCAGATGCCCAAGCGCGGTCATGTAGCCCCGCCGAGTTGACTCCTTGAGGGGAGCGTTCTCGAAGAGGTTCACGACGGCGTCCTGGAAGCTGACGGACTGGAGCGCGTCGAGCCGCGCATGGGCTGCTGCAAGGGCTTCCTGCTCGTCGTCCGTGCGAGAAGAGAAGCGTATCTTGCGTTGCCCGGGGATCCGGATCTCGATCCAGATGAACGGCTTGTCGGCGCGCCGGTAGCGACCGGCGGCTTGGTCTTGAGACATGGGGTCCTCCATCGGACGGGCTCCGCCATGACCACATCATACGTGAACAGCCAGCGGTGCCTAACCCTAATCGCGGGTAGGACGCCCGAGGTCGCCCATTCGGTGACCGTGCGCCGCTTCACGCGAAACAGCTCGGCCACCTCGTCGGTGGTCAGAAGGGGGGTCATTGCGTCGGCTTGGCGATTGTCGCTCACGGCTCAGAGCGGGAACGATCTGCCATCCGAACCGATGCGGCGGTGAGTGCGCCGCTGCCGTAGAGACTGCTCGGCTCCGGTGCGAGAAGCCTACTTCTCATCGAAACCGAGACCTTGGTGGCAAGGCGGTCAGGGCCCAACGCATGTTCGGCAGCGATCAAGGACTCGTGGGAGACATTTGCGCTCATCAGATCCTCCAGTGGATTGCGTGTCGTAAGATGGTGAACTGCGATTCGTGCGCAAGCCCCGATTTTGCCTGCATTTCAGTGAAATCAACGTGCTCGGCGGCTACGTTGAGGGTCGAGTCGAAGATCGCCGTTGCGGCTCGAAAGCGATGTCGCGACGGCATGGTGACTGCCGGCCATGCCCGCTGCGCGAAGCTGCGCCTGTCGGAGCCGCGCGGGCTTCCGATCCGAGAGGAGGCATTCAGATGGATCGAAAAGAAAGATTGGAAGTTTCTTCAAAAATCTCCTCCCCCACGATAATATTCGATTAATTCCAAAATTATCTGGATGCGCAAATATAGGGAAATGGCATACCTTATTTTTAGACGCGGCGATGAACTGATCTGGCTATGACGCAAGGCCCCGTGAAGAAATTTCAAGAATTCGGTGAACCGTCATTAACCGCTGGGAGACACTTCGGCCCGCGGACTTGAGACGCCCGCCATGGACCAGCTCCGCGCCATGTTCCGTCAACCCGAGATCGAGGCGGGCACATGGAAGGCGGCGCGCGCCCACGCCGACGACATCAGCGAAGCCGACGCCCGTGCCGCCCTGCATCAGCTTTGATCCGCTGTGGGATGAACTCTTCCCCGCCGAGCAGGCGCAAATCGTGGCGCTGTTGGCCGAGCGCGTGGACGTCATCACGGACGGCCTGGACGTCCGTCTCCGCGTTGACGGCCTCCGCGGCCTCGCGCGCGAGATGCCGGCCGGCGGTATCGAGGCGGCAGCATGATCCGCAGGACGCCGATCCCCGAGACGCTGACGCTGCATGTCCCGTTCCGCGTCGTGAAGCGTGGCGGACGGAAGGAGATGCAGATGCCGGAGGGGCGTCGCTCAGCCTCGGCGGACCGACAACACGCTGGTCAAGGCGCTGGCGCGCCTTCCGCTGGAAGCGGATGGTCGAATCTGGCGAGTTCGCGACCATCGCCGAGCTGGCCGAACGCGAGGGGATCGCACCGTCCTACATGACCCGCGTCCTGCGCTTTATCCTGCTCGCGCCGGACATCGTCGAGGCGATCCTGGACGGGAAGCAGGGGCAGGAGGTGACGCTGGCGCAGGTGCTGGAGCCATTTCCGCTGGAGTGGCAAAGACAAAAAGCCTTCTACTCCTTGACGAACCACATGGATTAGATGCTGCACTTTTAGTGCTCTCCTCGAAACAAGTATGCGGCGCGAGCCGTAGCGGCTGGGGCGCGCCGCGAATTGACATTCCTCGCACCGGCGGCAAGCCTCCCCCCGGGAACACCTGATCGAGGCTTGAAGACATGAACCTTGCAGCCCTCGGAAAGGCTCGGGACGACGAAGGACGCCCGGTTCGGGTGGGGCTCATCGGCGCCGGCAAATTCGGCTCCATGTTTCTTTCGCAGGTCCCGACGATTCCGGGGCTCGAGGTCGCAGTCATCGCCGATCTGGATCCGGACAGGGCCCGCGCCGCCTGCCGAGAGGTCGGCTGGGACGAGCGGCTCATCGCCGACACTACCTTTGCGAGCGACGCCGCCGCGATCTGGAGCGATGGCGGCGTCGAGGTGATCGTGGAGGCGACCGGACATCCGGAGGCCGGAATTGCTCACGCGCTGGCGGCGATCGATGCGGGCCTGCATGTCGTTATGGTCAACGTCGAGGCCGACGTTCTCGCCGGGCCGATGCTGGCGGCGAAGGCGCGCGAACGCGGCGTCGTCTATTCGATGGCGTATGGCGACCAGCCGGCTCTCGTGGCCGAACTCGTGGACTGGGCGCGAGCGACCGGCTTCGCCGTGGTGGCCGCCGGCAAGGGCACCAAATACCTCCCGGAATACCATGCGGTGACGCCCGACGAGGTCTGGCGGCACTACGGTCTGACGCCCGACGAGGCGCAAGCCGCCGGCATGAATCCGCAGATGTTCAACTCGTTCCTCGACGGCACGAAGTCCGCGCTCGAGATGGCCGCGATCGCGAATGCCTGCGGGCTCGACGCGCCGGAGAACGGTCTCGCGTTCCCACCTTGCGGGGTCGACGACCTGGCGCATGTGATGCGTCCCACGGACCTCGGCGGTCGCCTCGAGCGCGAGGGCATGGTGGAGGTCGTCTCCTCGCTCGAGCGGGACAGGCGCCCGGTCTTCCGGGATCTGCGCTGGGGCGTCTACGTCGTGATCAAGGCGCCGAACGACTACGCCGCCGCCTGCTTCCGGCAATACGGACTTCCGACCGACGCCACCGGGCGTTACGCGGCCATGTACAAGCCTTTCCATTTCATCGGGATGGAGCTTTCCGTCTCGGTCCTCAGCGCCGCGCTGCGCGGCGAGCCGACGGGAGCGACGCGCGAGTGGCGCGCGGACGTCGCCGCCGTGGCCAAACGCGATCTCGCGCAGGGCGAGACGCTCGACGGCGAGGGGGGCTACACGGTCTACGGCCGCCTCGCCCCCGCCTGGCGCAGCAAGGAGGGCCGCATGCTGCCGATCGGCCTCGCCCACGGCGTGAAGCTGACGCGGGCCGTCGGCGCCGGCGAGATCCTCTCGATGAACGACGTGTCGATGGACGAGGCGCGTCCCGCCGTCCGGCTCCGTCGCGAGATGACGGCCGGCGCGGCGGCCGTGGCCCGAGACCCGGGGGCGGGACCCTGATGAGCAAGATCGGGTTCGATCACTGCGTCATCCACGTCGGGGAATGGGAGCGCTCGATGGCCTTTTACCGCGACGTGCTGGAGGCCGAGATCGGTCCCTACGGCCGCGGGTTCGTGTTTCGCTTCGGCGACTTCCAGCTCAATACGCACGGGCCCGGGCAGATCGGATTTCCGCGGGCGCGCCTGCCGGTGATGCCGGGAGGCAGCGACCTCTGCTTCGAATGGCGCGGGCCGATCGGCGAGGCGACGGCCCACCTCGACGCCTGCGGCGTGCCGGTGGAGCTCGGCCCGGTCGAAAGAACCGGCGCGGGCGGTCAGGGTCTGAGCGTCTATTTTCGCGACCCGGACGGGTCGCTGCTGGAGTTCATCTCATACGACGGGTCTTCCGCGGAGGTAACTTGATCTCGATCCGCCGTGAGCCGCCCACTGTGGAACGCGCACCGTCCCTTGAAACCGAGAACCGAGATATGCCGAAATCGTACAAGCTGATCAGCGCGACGCCGAGCCCTTACGCCAGGAAGGTGCGGATCGCTCTGGCCGAGAAAGGCATACCCTTCGAATTGATCACAGAAGTTCCTTGGGACAGGACGACGAGCACCCCGAATTACAATCCTTTGGAGAAGTTGCCCGTTCTGATCCCCGAGCACGGGCCTCCCGTCTACGAGTCCAGTTTCATCCTGCAGTACCTCGAACTGAAGCATCCCGAACCGCGTCTTCTGCCGGACGATGTCGACGATCTCCTCGCGGCCCGCCGGCTCGAAGTCGTTTGCGACGGAATATGCGACGCTCTGGTGCTGAGCTTCTTCGAGCTTAGGCGGCGACCCGAGCATCAAAGCCCGGAATGGATCGCGCGGCAACGGCGCAAGGTCGATGGCGGTATGAAGGAGATGGAGCGGTTGGTGGGCGGCCGGGAATGGGCCGTCGGCGAGCGCTTCGGACTCGGCGACATCGCCGTGGGGACCGTCGCCGGCTACATCGACGTGCGGTTTCCCGAGATCTCATGGCGCGAGCTTTGTCCCGGTCTCGTCGCGCACGTGGACCGGTTGGGGAAGCGGCCGTCCTTTCGGGAAACCGAACCGTCACCTCAAGTCATCAGCGATCCGGTCGTCTGATCCGTCTTGCTTTCGAGCGTTCCTACCGCTCCAATCAAAAATCGCGAACATGGCCGTAGTAGACCAAGTCGTACCGTTTTCGGACAAACTTGCTCCCCGTTGACCTGGCCCGTATCGGAGCGCCGCCGGTCGATCGGGTCGACGTTGGCGCTGATGGTTTAAACTTGCGATTTCGGGTCTACGGACCCATGGCCTCGTGAGGATAGTCTGGCCGGAGGCATGATCCGGAGGACGCCAATCCCCGAGACGGTGACGCTCCACGTCCCGTTCCGCATCGTGAAGGGCGGCGGCCGCAAGGAGATGCAGCTGCCAGAAGGGACCTCACAGCCGCGCCGGAAGGACAGCACGTTGGTCAGTAACCACCCGATCGAGGCCGCCTGCTCAGCCGGTCGGCGAACCGCTAGGCGGTGTGGACGGATTGGACCAAGATGAATCCAATGGCGAGGGCGACGAAGGAGGCGAAGTTGGTCTTGGTCTTCTCGCAGCGGAGCGCGATGC
>JAWLFJ010000068.1:0-20740 GCA_041685625.1 Paracoccaceae bacterium
CGCCGGAGGCGGATCCGCGAGGGGCGCCCGGCCCGGCGCGGGGCGCGGCGGGTGAGCGGGGGCGCCCGGGGCGATCCGCCGGCCGCGCATGCGGCGGCGGAGGCGCTGGTGACCCGCTGGCTGCGCTGGATGGACGCCGGGCGCGGGGCCTCGCCGGCGACGCTGGAGGCGTATCGGCGCGACGTGAAGGGGTTCCTCGCCTTCCTGACGGGGCATCTGGGCGAGGCGCCGGCGCCGCGGGCGCTGGCCGCCATCGGGACCGCGGAGTTGCGCGCCTGGATGGCCTGGGAGCGGGGGCGCGGCCTTTCGGCCCGATCGCTCGGCCGGCGTCTCTCGGCGGTCCGGAGCTTCTTCCGCTGGCTGGCGGAGGCCGAGGGGATCGAGGCGCCGCTGGTTCTGGCGGCGCGCGGACCGAAGGCCCCGGCCCGCCTGCCGCGCCCGGTGGAGGCGGAGGCGGCGCGCGCGCTGATCGCGCCGGAGGACCCCGCCGACTGGACGGCGCTGCGCGACGGCGCCGTGCTGACGCTGCTCTGGGGCTGCGGTCTGCGGATCTCCGAGGCGCTGGCGCTGACCGGCCGGGACGCGCCGCTGCCCGAGACGCTGCGCGTCCGAGGCAAGGGCGGCCGCGAGCGGATCGTGCCGGTGCTGCCCGCGGCCCGGGCGGCGGTGGAGGCCTATCGCGCCGCCGCGCCCTGGGCGGAGGCGCCCGACGCCCCGCTGTTCCGCGGGGCGCGGGGCGCCGCGCTGTCGCCCCGCATGGTGCAGAAGCGGATGGAGCGGGCGCGGCAGGCGCTGGGCCTGCCCGCGACCGCGACGCCGCACGCGCTCCGCCACGCCTTCGCGACGCATCTGCTGGCGGCGGGCGGGGATCTGAGGGCGATCCAGGCGCTGCTGGGCCACGCCTCGCTCTCGACGACGCAGGTCTACACCGGCGTCGACGAGGCGCGGCTGATGGAGGTCTACGCCGCCGCGCACCCGAGGGCGCGCTGACGGCGAAGGCTCAGCGCCGGCGGCGCAGCGCCGCGAAGCCGGCGAGGCCGAAGACCAGCAGCGGCGCGGCGGCCGGCAGCGGCACGGCGGCTTCCGGCGTCTCCGGACCCTCGGTGATCGAGCCCTCGCGGGCGTTGAACACGTAGCGCCCGTCCACCTCGGAGCCGATCGAGTTGAAGATCAGCGCCGTCGCGGTCGGCCCCGAATCGAGGAAGGCGCCGTTCACCGCCGAGCCCGCCAGCTCGAAGAAGCTGCCGGGGTCGCCGGTGCCGTTGGAATAGCCGGCGCGCGCGGAGAAGCCGCCGAGTCCGTCGACGCCTTCGCTCGCCTCGCCGGTCTCCCACTCGATCCGGTCGTAGTTGAACTCGATGTCGAAGTTGCCGGCGCCGGTGTCGGAGCGGTCGATCAGCACCAGTTGGAAGGTGTTGGTCTTGTCCGTCCGGCTGTTGAAGTAGCCGACGCCGCGCCACGTCACGCCGAAGGCCGAACGCGCGCCGACCGTCCCCTGCGCCCAGCCGACGGTGCCCGTGCCGGTCGTGTCCACGTCCGCGAAGAACGGCGCGATGATCTCCTGCGAGGTGGAGGTCAGGTCGAACGGCGTGAAGGTGCTCAGCGCCGAATCGAGCGTCACGTTGCCGTTGTTGTTCACGAACAGCGACGAGCGGGTGACGCCGAAGAAGTTCAGGTCGAACCCGACGGTCACCGCGGCCGACGACCCGTCGTCGTTGGCCGCGAGGAAGTCCGTCTCGAACCCCGGACGAACGGCCAGAGCCTGAGCGGCGGCGACACCCACGACAAGAAATGCGGCAGCGAGGCTGGCGCGGTGAATCAGTGACATGATCGGACCCTCTTGAGGATTTCCCGACCGCCGATTAACAGCCCGTTAACGCCAGGGCAAGACTCCGTGCGCTCGCCGCGCGCTCTTCAGCCGCCGAGGCGCCGCTCCAGAAAATCGGTGAAGGCGTCCCAGCTCTCCTCGTCCGCCCGGGCCTGATAGCGGTCCGAGCCGAACACCGTGAAGGCGTGCGGCGCCCCGGAATAGACCTGGATCTCGTAGGTCGTGCCCGCGTCCTCCAGCTCCCGCGACAGCCCCGCCACGTCGTCCATCGTGATCGAGGCGTCGGCGCCGCCGTGCATCACGAGGATCGGCGGCGTCTCGGCGGAATAGCCCTGCCCCTCGGGCGTCGAGAGGCCGCCGTGGAAGGTCGCGTAGCCCTCCACGTCCTCGCCGAGATCGCCGCGCGCCATCTCGAGCACCGCGGCGCCGCCGAAGCAGTAGCCCATCGCGACGACGCCCTCGGCCGAGCTCGCCACCCGCGCGGCGACCAGCCCGCCCTCCAGCAGCGTGCGCATCCGCGCCCGGTCGTCGTAGAGCGCGCCGGTGGCGGCGCGGCGGTGATCCACCGTCTCGGTCGGCGTGTCGGGGCCGAAGAGGTCGACCGCGAAGGCGTCGTAGCCCATCTCGGCCAGCATCCCGGCGCGGCGCCTCTCGTAGTCGGTCAGTCCGTCCCAGTCATGCACGATCAGGACCAGGCCGCGGGGCGACTCGACCCCCTCGAACCAGCCGACGAAGGTCTCCCCGCCGACCTCGTAGCGGACCTCCTCGGCCTGCGCGGGCGCGGCGGCGAGCGCGAACGCGGCGGCGGCGGCGATGCGGATCATGGCGGACCTCCCTGGCTTGTCCCCGGTCGAGCTTAACCCCTGTGGGGCGCCGGTCCAGCCGGCTCTTCCCCTCGGAGCGCGAGATGATACCTTCGCCCCAAACCTTGTCTCAGGGAGGACGGACCATGATCGGCGCCATGCAGGACTGGCCGCTGCGCGTCTCCACCATCATCGACCACGCCGCGCGCTATCATCCGGGGCGCGCCGTGCGGGGGCGCACCGCCGAGGGCGGGCTGGCGGAGACGACCTGGAGCGGGATCCGCGAGCGGTCGCTCAAGGTCGCGCAGGGCCTCGTCCGGCTCGGCCTGAAGCCCGGCGACGCCGTGGGCGTGATGGCCTGGAACACGCCGCGGCACATGGAGGTGTGGTACGGCGTCTCCGGCGCGAGCTGCATCCTGCACACGCTGAACCCGCGCCTGTTCGAGGAGCAGCTCGACTACATCGTCAATCACGCCGACGACCGCGCCATCATGGTCGACGCGGACCTGGTGCCGGTGATCGAGCAGCTGCTGCCGAAGCTGACCGGCGTGAAGCACTACATCATCCTCACCGACCGCGCGCACATGCCCGAGACCAGGCTGCCCGGCGCGATCTGCTACGAGGAGTGGGTGGAGGAGCAGGACGGCGACTTCGCCTGGATACCGGGCGAGGAGCGCGATCCCTGCGGCCTCTGCTACACCTCCGGCACCACGGGCAATCCCAAGGGCGTGCTCTACGAGCATCGCTCCAACGTGCTGCATGCGCTCTACGCCTCGCATCCGGACTGCCTCGGCCTCTCCTCGCGCGACGTGATCATGCCGGTGGTGCCGCTCTTTCACGCCAACGGCTGGGGCCTCGCCTACACCGCGCCGCTCTCGGGCTCGGCGATGGTGATGCCGGGCCGCGACATGAGCTCCCCCGCCCTCTACGAGATGCTGGAGACCGGCGTGACGGTGACGGCGGCGGTGCCGACGATCTGGCTCGCCATGCTCCAGCATCTGCGCAAGGAGGGGCTGACGTTCTCCAGCCTCAAGCGCACGGTGATCGGCGGCTCCTCCTGTCCGCGGGCGGTGATCGAGGCGTTCCAGAAGGAGTACGGCGTCTTCGTCGTGCACGCCTGGGGCATGACCGAGACCTCGCCCCTCGGCACCGTCTGCACCTTCACGCCGGAGGTGGCGGACCTGCCCGAGGACAGGAAGCTGGAGGTGCAGACCACCGTCGGCCACCCGCCCTACGGCGTCGACATCAAGATCGTGGACGACGACGACGAGGAGATCGCCTGGGGCTCGGGCGAGCAGGGACGCCTGCTGATCCGCGGGCCGGGCGTGGTCAAGCGCTACCACCAGAAGGACGAGGACGCGGTGGGCGAGGGCCAGTGGTTCGACACCGGCGACGTGGCGACCATCGACCCGAACGCCTATGTGCGGATCACCGACCGCTCCAAGGACGTGATCAAGTCGGGCGGCGAGTGGATCAGTTCCATCGACCTCGAGAACGCCGCCGTGAGCCATCCGCAGGTGGCCGAGGCCGCGGCGATCGGCGTGCCGCACCCGAAATGGTCCGAGCGTCCGATCCTCTGCGTGGTCGGCGTCGACGGCGCGAGACCGCCGAAGGAGGAGATCATGGACCTGATCGCCGAGCATTTCGCCAAGTGGCAGCTGCCCGACGACGTGATCTACATGGACGCCCTGCCGCACACCGCGACGGGCAAGATCTCGAAGCTGGAGCTCCGCAAGAAGCTCCAGTCCATGGGCTACGAACATCCGGAGGCCGCATGATGGCCGAGCACGCCTACATCTACGACGCGATCCGCACGCCCCGCTCCAAGGGCAAGCCGGACGGAACCCTGCACGAGGTCAAGCCGATCGATCTCGTGACCTCGCTCCTGACCGAGATGCAGGGGCGCCACGACCTCGACACCGGGCGCGTCGACGACGTGATGCTCGGCTGCGTGATGCCGGTCGGCGAGCAGGGCGGGGTGCTGCCGAAGATCGCCCTGCAGAAGGCCGGCTGGTCGGAGAGCGTGGCGGGCGCGCAGGTCAACCGATTCTGCGCCTCGGGCCTCGACACGGTGAACACCGCCGCCGCCAAGGTGGCGTCGGGCTGGGAGGATCTGGTGGTCGCCGGCGGCTACGAGAGCATGAGCCGCGTGCCGATGGGTTCGGACGGCGGGCCGATGGCCGAGGATCCGGAGACCAACATCCGCACCGGCTTCGTGCCGCAGGGCATCGGCGCCGACCTGATCGCGACGATGGAGGGCTGGAGCCGCGACGACGTGGACGCCTTCGCGGTCCGCTCGCAGAAGAACGCGGCGCATGCGCGGGAGTCGGGGTGGTTCGACCGCTCGGTGGTGCCGGTGCGGGACGAGAACGGCCTCGCGATCCTGGAGCGGGACGACTTCATCAAGCCCGACACCGACATGCAGAAGCTCGGCGCCCTGAAGGCGAGCTTCGCGGCGATGGGCGAGGCGGGCTACGACGCCATCGCGCTGAGGAAGTATCCGGAGGTGGAGCGGATCGACCACGTCCACACGCCGGGCAACTCCTCGGGGATCGTGGACGGGGCCTCGCTGGTGCTGCTCGGCAACGAGAAGGCCGGCAAGGATCTGGGCCTCACGCCGCGCGGGCGGGTGGTGTCGATCGCGCTGACCGCGACCGAGCCGACGATCATGCTGACCGGTCCGGGTCCGGCCTCGAAGAAGGCGCTGGCCAAGGCCGGGCTGACCATCGACGACATCGACCTCGTGGAGATCAACGAGGCGTTCGCCTCCGTGGCGCTCAGGCTCCAGCGCGACCTCGACGTGCCGGACGAGAAGCTGAACGTGGTCGGCGGCGCCATCGCCATGGGCCACCCGCTCGGCGCCACGGGCGGCTGCCTGATCTCGACCATGCTCGACGAGCTGGAGCGGCGGAACCTGAAGCGCGCGCTCCTCTGCATGTGCGTCGGCGGCGGCATGGGCATCGCCTCGATCATCGAGCGGGTCTGAGCGACCTCCGCGGGGCGCCTTCCGGGCGCCCCGCCTTTGCGAGAACGATACCCGAACAACGACCCCCCGAGGGAGGGACTCCAAGCCATGTTCCGCTACGAGAAGGACGGGGACGGAATCGTCGTCGTCACCATGGACATGCCCGGCGGCGCCAACGTCATGAACGCCGCCTACCGCGACGCGATGAAGGAGACGGTCGAGAGACTCGAGGCCGAACAAGGGCTTGCGGGCGTCGTCTTCGCCTCCGCCAAATCGACCTTCTTCGCCGGCGGCGACCTGAAGATGCTGGTGGCCGAGACCGAGGCCGGCGCCGACTTCTTCGCCTGGGTCGAGGAGGGCAAGGGCTTCCTCCGCCGGCTCGAGAAGCTCCCCGTTCCGGTCGTCGCCGCCATAAACGGCGCCGCGCTCGGCGGCGGCTACGAGATATGCCTCGCCTGCAACCGCCGCATCGTCGTGAACGACCCCAAGGCGACGGTCGGCGTGCCCGAGGTGACGCTGGGCCTGCTGCCCGGCGCCGGCGGCTGCGTCCGCATTCCGGCGCTGATCGGGCTGGAGAAGGCGCTGCCGGTCCTGCTTCGCGGGCGGCCCCACAAGCCCGAGGAGGCGCTGAAGCTCGGCCTCGTCGACGAGATGGTGCCGACGCGGGAGGATCTGGTCCCCGCCGCCAAGGACTGGATCAGGTCGAGCCCGGAGTCGGCCGTGCAGCCTTGGGACCGCAAGGGGTTCGTGCCTCCCGGCGGCGGCGCGCAGCACCCCAAGGTGCGCCAGGTCATCGCCTTCGCGCCGACCATGCTGGTCAAGGAGACGCGGGGCCTGATCCCGGCGCCGGAGGCGATCCTCGACGTCGCCGCGAACTCGCTGCGCATGAGCTTCGATTCGGCCCTGCGTTTCGAGAGTCGGCGTTTCTGCGGCGTGGTGCGCTCGCAGGAGGCGAAGAACATGACCACGGCGTTCTTCTTCCAGATGCAGGCGCTGAACAAGGGCGGCTCCCGCCCCGAGGCGCCGCGCTGGGCGCCGAAAAGCTCCGCGGTGCTCGGTGCCGGGATGATGGGGTCGGGCATCGCCCACGCCCACGCGACGCGCGGGATTTCGGCGGTGGTCACCGATCGGAGCGCGGAAAAGGCCGAGGCCGGGCGCGGAAAGGCCGTCGGCCTGCTGGACGAGGCCGCGAAGAAGAGCCGGCTGAGCGCGGAGAGGCGAGACGCGGCGGCGAAGCTGCTGTGCGCCTCGACCAACGAGGATCTCGGCAGGCCCGACGTGATCGTCGAGGCGGTGTTCGAGGATCTCGCGCTCAAGGAGAGGATCATCGCCGAGACCTTCCCCAAGCTCGCGGAGGGCGGCATCTACGGCTCCAACACCTCGACGCTGCCGATCAGTCTGCTGGCCGAGGCGTGCCCCGAGCCGGAGCGGTTCGTGGGACTGCACTTCTTCTCGCCGGTCGAGAAGATGAAGCTGGTGGAGATCATCCGGGGCGAGAAGACCTCCGACGAGACGCTGGCCAAGGCGTTCGACTACGTGCAGGCGATCGGCAAGATCCCGGTGGTGGTCAACGACGGGCGCGGCTTCTTCACCTCGCGCGTGTTCGGCACCTATCTCGACGAGGGCTGCGCGCTTCTGCGCGACGGCGCCGCGCCGGCGCTGATCGAGCGGGCGGGCTGGGTCGCCGGCATGCCGGTCGGGCCGCTGCAGGTGTTCGACGAGGTGTCGCTGGAGCTGTCGAACAAGGTGGCCGAGGCGCACCGGATGCTGGACGAGCGCCTCGGCGTCGAGAACGGCTTCCCGGCGGACAAGACCGCGACGAGCGCGGTGGTGGCGAAGATGCTCGCCGCCGGGCGCGGCGGCCGGCACTACGGCGGCGGCTTCTACGACTACGGCGAGGGGGGGCGGCGGCTCTGGCCCGGCCTTGCCGATCTCGCCGAGCGGTCGGAGGCCGTGACGCTGGAGGAGGCGCGCGACCGGCTGCTTTACCGGATGTCGCTGGAGACGCTGCGCTGTCTCGAGGAAGGCGTTCTGACCTCGGAACGGGACGGCAACATCGGCTCGATCTTCGCCTTCGGCTTCCCGGCCTCGACCGGCGGCGCGATCCAGTTCGCGCGCGGCGAGGGGCTGGAGGCGTTCCGGAGCCGGGCCGAGGCGCTGACCCAGCGCTGGGGCACGCGATTCGCGCCGCCGGCGGACGCGCTCGCGCGGCTGTCGCGGACCGACGCGCTCGCGGCCTGAGGCCGTTCCGAAGCGGAACGAAAGGGCGGCGGAGCGGGCTCCGCCGCCCTTTTCTGTTCATTCGGGCTTCATTTCCTGCTAGCATGCGCCGAGTGTGTTCGTCAGTTTGCGTGAGTTTTCATGGCCGCGAAGCGTATCCGCCGGGATCACGAGCCCATCGCCGAGCTGTTCGGCGACGTGGTTCAGGACCGCCCCGCCTTTCTCTTCGACGACGACGAGAGCGCGGCGCCTGACGCGCCCGCGCCGAGCCGCGCCGACGGTGAGGCGGAGCCGCCCGAGGCGCCGCCCGCCCCGCCGGCCGAGGCTGCGCCGCGCCCCCGCGGCGGCGCCCCGGCCCGCTCCGGCGAGGTCGTGTTCAGGGACGATCGCGGCCTGCTGAGCGGCGTGGTCGTCCTGCATGGGCTGATAACCGTCCTGACGCTGGGCGTCTGGCGCTTCTGGCAGACGACGGAGCAGCGGCAGGTCGTCTGGTCCCACACCGAGCTCGACGGCGAGCCGCTGGAATATCTCGGGCGGGGGGTGGAGCTTCTGCTCGGCGCGCTGATCGCGATGGTGTTCCTCGGCGCGATGCTGGCGACGGCGCAGCTCTCGCTGACGTTCCTCGGCCTCGCGGCGATGCCGACGCTGCCCGATCTCGGCGGCGCTCCGACGGAGATGCTGCCGATGGTCCTCGCGGCGGCGCTCGGCCTGCCGCCGTTGTTCCAGTACGCCCTGTTCCGGGCGCGCCGCTACCGGCTTAGCCGCACGCGCTGGCGCGGCCTTCGCTTCGGGATGGAGGGCTCGGGCCTCTCGCTGGTGGGGCTCTGGCTGCTCTGGCTGCCTGCGGTCGTGCTGAGCGCCGGGCTGGCCTTTCCGTTCTGGCGCTGGGCACGGGAGCGGCACCTGATGCGCCGCACCCTCTGGGGGCGCGAGCGCTTCGGGTTCGAGGGCTCGGCGCTCGGACTGTTCCTGCACTGGCTCCCGCTCTGGAGCGTCGCGGCGGGTGGCGTGGCCGCGCTCGCCCTGCCGGCGGGGCGGGCGGCGCTGGGCGGTCTCGCCGGGGCGCTCGGCTTGGCGCCCGCCACGGCGTTGCAGGTTGCCGTGGTGATCGCCGCCATGGCCGCGGTCCCGGTGCTGGGGCTGCTCTGGCTCGGCTACCGGGCGGCGGAGACGCGGCTGTTCTGGCGGGCGCGCCGTCTGCTGGGGGCGCGGGCGGACTGCGACTTCTCGGTCTGGAACCTGGTGGACGGGCTGATGGCGGTGCTCGGCCGGAACATCTGGCCGGGGGCGGGCGTCTGGCTGCTTTCGGTGGCGGTGATGGTCCTTGCGGTGATCGGCGCGATCTCCATCGAGGCGGACGGGTCCGCCGGCCTCGGCGTGCCGCAGCTCGACCGCCTGGGCGAGGCGCTGTTCGGCGCCATGGGCTCGTGGCGGGCGCAGGCGATGCTGCTGCTCGGCGTCGGCGCGACCTATGCGATCTCCACGGTGTTCACGATGTGGCTCTGGACGGCGGTCTACGCCAAGCGCATCCACGCCCATCTCTGCGCCAGCCTCACGGTGCACGGGCTGGAGACGCTGGAGGACGGCCGCGGCCGGGCCCGTGGCGCCAACCGCGACGCGGAAGGCTTCGCCGACGCCCTCGACCTCGGCGCCGGCTTCTGACGTCGACCCTGCGCCGGGCGGCAGGTAGGGTCTCGCCATGGACGTGGCGACGGGGACGAACGGATCTGGGCGAACGGCGGCGGAGGCGACCCTGCGCCCCGTCTACGCCGGACCGCCGGGCCGTCTCGCGCGGCTCGCCTTCGTCGGGAACGGGCTGACGCTTCTGACGCTCGGCGTATGGCGCTTCTGGTATCTGACCCGGCTGCGGCGCTTTCATTGGAGCGCCATCCGCATCGGCGGCGAGGCGCTCGAATACACCGGACGCGGCGTGGAGCTGCTGCTCGGCTTCCTGATCGCGGCGGTGGCGCTGGGCCTGCTGCTCGGCCTCGCCAATCTGGCGCTCGTGTTCGGCGGCGTGACCGCCGGCTTCGCGCCGGAGGCGGCGTTCAACGCGGCGCTGCCGGTGCTGCTCCCGCTCTGGTTCTTCGCGGGCTACAAGGCGCGTCGCTATCGCGCGGCCCGGACCCGCTGGCGGGGCCTTCGCTTCGGCATGAGGGCCGGCGGGGCCTGGGCCTACGCCTTGCGCGGCACGCTCTGGGTCCTCGCGCTGATCGCGACGCTGGGGTTGGCGCGTCCGGCGATGCAGCTCTCGCTTCGTCGCTACGTGATGGACCGGACGTTCTGGGGCGACCAGGCCTTCGCGCAGGACGGCGGCTGGCGCGCGCTGATGGGCCCTTGGCTGCTGCTCTGGAGCGTCGGCGCCCTCGGTCTGGCGGCGACGGTCGCCGTGGGCTGGGAGAGCGTCTCGGCCGCCCTCGAGGCGCGGGGCGGACCGCCCCCGCCGCCGACCGGACGGCCCGTGACCACCGTGGCGCTGGGCGCGGCGACCGTGGCCGCGGTCTGGCTGCTCTGGCAGCGCTACGAGGCGGCGGCCCATCGCGTGCTCTCCGGCGGGCTGACGCTGGGCGAGGCGCGCTTCTCCTCCGATCTGCGGGCGGGGCGGCTGATCCGGATCCGCCTCGCGGCGGGGATCGCCTATGCGCTGCTGGTGCTGGCGCTCGGCGCGGCGACGGCGGCCGCCTTCGGGTTCGAGGCCGTCGGCGGCCGGCTGATGCCGCAGCCGCAGGGCGTGGCGGTGGCGGCGCTGGCGCTCGCCTACGCGCTCGGCTTCGTCGGCTTCGGCATGGTGCGCGAGGTGGCGCTGGTGCGTCCGCTGATCCGCGCCTATGCCGGGAGCCTGACATTGCACCGGGCCGAAGCCCTCGACGCCGCGCGGCAGCGCCCGCGCGACCCGGCGGAGGAGGCCGGCGGCTTCGCCGAGGCGCTGGACGTGGACATCGGGATCTGAGGCATGGCGAAGCGACGGGAGCCTCCGGCGACGGCGCTGGCGCGGTACGCGCGGCTCGAGGCGGTGGGCGACTGGTGGGACGGGGAGACGGCGCGGCCGCGCGAGGTGATCGTGAAGTTCGGTCGGGCTTCGCTGACCCTCTACGGGTTCGACGAGACTCCGTTGGCGCACTGGGCGCTGGCGGGCCTGCGCCGGATCGACACGCCGGGCGAGCCGGGGACGCTGCGCCTGACGCCGGACGCCGACGGCGACGAGCGGCTGGTGCTGCGCGACCCGGAGATGATCGAGGCGATCCGCGCGGTGTGCCCCGATCTCGACAAGGCGCCGCCTTCGAACGGCAGCTGGCGGCGCGTGGCGCTCTGGGCCGCGGGGGCGGTGACCTCGATCGCGCTGCTGGTCTTCGTGATCGTGCCGGCCCTGGCGGAGCGATTGGCGCCGATGATCCCGCCGGAACGCGCGGCGGCGCTCGGCGACGCGGTGCTGAAGCGGATCGGCCCGGTGATGGGCGGGGGCGAGGTCTGCGCCGCGCCCGCCGGCCGCGCGGCGCTGGCGCGGATGACCCTGCGGCTGACCGAGGCGGCGGCGCTGGAGACGCCGGTGAAGGTATCGGTCTGGCGCAGTCCGATGCTCAACGCCTTCGCGGTGCCGGGCGGGCGGATCGTGATCCTGTCGGGTCTGATCGACGCGGCTGACGGACCGGAGGAGGTGGCGGCGGTGCTGGCGCACGAGCTCGGCCACGTCGCGGCGCGCGATCCGCTGCGCGCGGCGCTGCGGCAGGCGGGGACCGCGGGGCTGCTGGGCCTCTTCGTGGGCGACTTCCTCGGCGGCGCCGTCGTGGTCGCGACCGCTGAGGCCGCGATCTCCGCCGCCTATTCGCGGGAGGCGGAGACGGAGGCCGACCATTTCGCGCATCGGGTGCTGGGGGAGGCCGGGCTGCCGGCCTCCGCCCTCGCCGGGTTCTTCGAGAGCCTCGCCGATCGCGGCGCCGCGGCCGAGGGCTTCGCCAGGCATTTCGCGAGCCATCCGGATCTCGAGGCGCGCGCCGAGGCGGCGCGGGCCGCGGACCGCGTGGGGGAGGGCGCCTACGATCCCGTTCTGGACGATGCGGACTGGATCGCCCTGCAGCAGATCTGCGGCTGACTCCGGGGCCCGGCCAGCGAAACCCGTGGAGCCTCGGCCTCGGCCGAACGGGGGGCGCGCGAAGGCATGAGGCGCCCGGCTCGGGGCCTCCGCCCCCGCATGGCGCCATCGCCTCGATCGGCGCGCCCGCGGCGCGGTGTCGGGCCTCGCAGAGGCCCCCACCGCGCCGCCCGGCCCCACCGCGCGGCGTCCCCCGCAGACGGGAGACGCCGGCGGGGCGGGAGCGCTCCCGGTGACGGATGGCCGCGACCGTCAGGCGAGGCGGAAACGGCTTGCGGGCGAAAGCGGGCCGTCGTGCTCCGCCCGCCCGGTCTCCACCAGCCCGATCAGGTGGGAGAGCACGTTGCGCGCCGCCGCGCCGTGCAGCGCGGGGTCGACGTCGGCGTAGATGCGGGCGGTGAGTTCGGCCGGCGTCGCCCCGGAGCCGGCGCCGGGCAGGGCGTCCAGGATCTGGCGCTCGCGTCCCTCGCGGTGGGCGATCTGGTGGGCGATCATCGCCTCGGGGTCGCGCACCGCGCCGCCGTGGCCGGGGAAAAACACGCGGTCGCCGCGGCCCTGCATCCGGCGCAGGCTGGCCATGAAGGCGGCCATGTCGCCGTCGGGCGGGCTGACCATGGTCGTCGCCCAAGCCATGACGTGATCGCCCGAAAGCACCGCGCCGGGCGCCAGCCGTTCCGCCTCCGCGGCGAAGCAGAGATGGTTCGAGAGGTGGCCGGGCGTGTGGATCGCCGTGACCGCCCAGCTTCCGCCCTCCAGCCGCTCGCCGTCGCGGAGGGTGCGGTCGGGCCGGAAGGCGCGGTCCGCCCCCTCGCCCCCGCCGAGATCGGCGCCGGAGGCGGCGAGGGCGTGCATCCGCGCCGTCATGCCCTCGCCGTGCGGTCCGAAGGCGACCGTCGGCGCGCCGGTGGCCGCCTTCAGCGCCGCGGCCCCGGGCGAGTGGTCGACATGGGTGTGGGTGAGAAGGATCGCCTCGACCCGCTCCTCCGGCCCGAGGGCGGCGAGGATCGCCTCGAGATGGCCGGGCGCCTCCGGTCCGGGGTCGATCACCGCCACCGCGCCTTCGCCGAGGAGGTAGGTCTGCGTTCCGGTGAAGGTCATCGGCGAGGGGTTGGCGCAGGTGATCCGGCGCAGCCCCGGCTCGATCCGCTCGGGCGTCTCGTGGCGGACGGTCGGATCGCGGTCGAAGGGGGCGGGCGCGGCGGTCATCAGGCTCCTCGCTCGGCGTTGCGCAGGTGGGGCGGGCGCGGCAGCTTGGGATGCATGGCCAACCTTCACAAGCGATACCTGCCACGCAGCCTGTACGGGCGGGCGCTGGTGATTCTGCTGGCGCCGATCGTGCTGCTGCAGCTGGTGGTCGCCGGATTGTTCGTGCAGCGCCATTACGCCGGCGTGACGGAACAGATGGCGGGCTCCGTGGGGCTGGAACTGCGCTACGCGGTCGAGCAGGTGGAGCGGGCGGAGACCGTGGAGGACGCCCGCGGGCGGCTGGAAGCTCTGGCGCGGCCGCTGGGGCTGACCCTGGCGCTGGCTCCCGGCGCCGAGGTCGAGCCGGGGCGGCGGGCGCCGTTCTACGACGTTTCGGGCGATGCGCTGGCCGCCACGCTGGAGCGTGTGGTGGATCGGCCGATGTCCGTCGATCTCGAGAGCCACGAGGGGGCGGCGGACGTCCGGATCGCGACGGAGATGGGCGCGCTCAGGGCGCTGATCCCGCGCAAGCGGACCATCGCGTCGAACCCGCATATCCTGCTGGTCTGGATGGTGGCGACGGCGGTTCTGCTGACCGTCGTCGCGGTGCTGTTCCTGCGCAACCAGGTGCGGCCGATCCGCCAGCTCGCCGCGGCGTCGGAGGCCTTCGGCAAGGGCCGGGCGGAGCCGTTCCGGCCGGGCGGCGCGGAGGAGGTGCGCCGCGCGGGGGCGGCCTTTCTCGACATGCGCCGGCGGATCGAGCGGGCGATCGAGCAACGCAGCAACATGCTCTATGGCGTGAGCCACGATCTGAGGACGCCGCTGACGCGGATGAAGCTGGCGCTGGCGATGGCCGACGAGGGGCCGGAGACCGAGGAACTGCGGCGCGACGTGGACGAGATGGAGCGGATGCTCGACGCCTTTCTCGACTACGCCCGCGGCGGGCAGGGCGAGACCGCGGAGCCGGTCTCGGCCCTCGCTCTGCTGGAGGCGGCGGCGGCGGACGCGCGGCGGACCGGCGCCGCCGTGGAGGTCGAGTGGGAGCCCGGAGCCGAGGCGGCCGAGCCGGTCCTGCGGGATGCCGAGGTCCGTCGCGCCTTGGCCAATCTCATCGCCAACGCAGCGCGTTACGGGTCGCGCTGCCTGGTCTCGCTGCGCATCGGGCGCGGCTGGGTGGAGTTCGCGGTGGAGGACGACGGGCCCGGCATTCCGGAGGCGGAGCGTGAGCGCGCGCTGCGGCCCTTCGCCCGGCTCGACGCGGCGCGCAACCAGGATCGCGGCGGGGGGGTCGGGCTCGGTCTCGCCATCGCGCTGGACATCGCGCGGGGGCATGGCGGGACGCTGGAGCTGGAGGACTCGGCGCGGCTGGGGGGATTGCGGGCGGTGCTGCGGTTCCCGCGATAGGCGATCGGTTCGGGTTTCGTTCCGCTGCGGGGCGGCATGGCGTTCGGGTATCGTTCCGCGGGATGTCGGGTTCTCCTGCATCGCCATCCTTGCGCCGTTCGTCGTTCCGGAGCGTCGGGGGAAGCCTCGCCGCGCCGAGGCTCCGGTGACGGGGCGTCGCGGCGGTGGTTCGTCACGATGGCGCGAGAGGTCGAAACCGATCCGCCGCCGGAACGTTGGGGTGCGAAGGGTTGGGAGGAGACGAAATGAAGGTCGCCGCCGCAGCAGCGCTCGTCCTGTCCATGAGCCTTCCCGGCGTCGCGTCGGACGAGAACATCGAGCTTCCGCCGGACGTGGTGGAAGGGTTCTACGTCACGTTGGACGACATCCGCGCCAGGAGCGACGAGGTCTACGACGCCCTCGCCGGTGTCGCCGGGGATCCGATTTCCAGGAGCGACTTCGTCGGACGCAACCTGCCGGAGCACATCGTGCCGGAGCAGACGGACCGGGAGTTGCTGGAGAAGCTTTTCGGCCTTCTCGACGTGGACGGCGACGGGCAGCTGACCCGTGAAGAATGGAACGAGCGCATCGTGACCGATCTGAGTTCCGCCGACGCGAACGACGACGGCAAGATCACGCTCGGGGAACTTTCGAGGGCCCGCGAGAACCTCTCGATCGGCGACGCGCTCGGGATGATCTTCTGAAAGGCGCGCCGCCTTCGCGGGGATGACCTGCAGACGCTCCGGCGTCTTCGGGGTCCCGGCACGGCTTCACGCTCGCCGGCCCGGTCGGCGCGTGATCCGTCGCCCCGCGAAAGCGTCGCGCCGTGCTCGGGCGTGGCCGGCTTCAGTGCAGGCGGCCGCCCACCGGCACCTCGCGGTCCGGTCCGACGAGGACGACCTCGCCCTCGGCGTCGGGCAGGCCGAGCACGAGGACCTCGGAGAGGAAGGGGCCGATCCGGCGCGGAGGGAAGTTGACCACGGCGAGGACCTGTCGGCCGATCAGGGCGTCCGGGTCGTAATGGCGCGTGATCTGGGCGGAGGACCTGCGCTCGCCGATGGCGCCTCCGAAGTCGATCCGCAGCTTGAGGGCGGGCTTGCGCGCCTCGGGGAACGGTTCCGCCGCGACGATGCGGCCGACGCGCACGTCGACCTTGAGGAAGTCGTCGATGTCGATGTTCGGGGTCTCGCCCGCCATGCCGCGCCCTCTTTCCGCCGGCGGGGTTCTGGGCCGGCGGCGCGGCGCGGTCAAGCGGCGGCGAAGGCGCGCGCCCGAGGTCCGGACACGAAAAGGCCCGCCCGCGGGGAGGACGCGGGCGGGCCGAAGGGGCGGACCGGACGGGCGAGGGAGGCGCGCCGGCGCGATCCGCCCCGCGTTCCTGGCCGGGCCGGGATGCGGTCGAGGATCAGTTGGCGGCCTTGGCCGCCATGTCCTTCATCTCGTCGAGGGAGGTCTGCATGCGCGAGCGCATGATCTCGAACGCCTCGGTGTTGGCCTTCTGCGCCGTCTCGCCGAGCTCGGTGAGGGAGGCGAGACCCTTCTCGAAGGTCTCCTTCATCAGCTCGATCTGGCGCGAGGCGCCTTCGGTCGTCATCTGGTCCATCTTCATCTCGGACATCTGCTTCTGCAGCGAGGACATGGTCTCCTCGAACATCGAGACCTGGGCCTTGAAGACTTCCTGGTAGCCGGCGGCGGCGGCCTTGTTGGCCTCCACGAAGGCTTCCATGTTCTTGTTCTGAGCATCGATGATCGCCTGGCCGTCGAAGCCCGGCACCTTCATGCCCTCGAACATCTTGTTCATGTCGGTCGGCATCTTGAACATCTCGGCCATCTTGTCGGCGTCGAAGTTGTAAAACTTGTCGAACATCCGGGTCGCTCCTCGGGCTGGTTTCTGGTCGCCGGGCGCTGCGTTCCATCGCCCTCGTCTCATGGGAGGAATATTGTGCAGCGCAGCACGACCGTCAAGGGGCTCTCTGCTGCGGCGCACAAAAAACTCCTGACCGAGCGTCAGCCGGCCAGTTCTCGCGAGCGGGCGGCGGCGGCGGCGACGGTGCGGCGGAGAAGCGGCGGCAGCCCGGTCTCGGCGTCCATCAGCACGGCGAGGCCGGCGGCGGTGGTGCCGCCGGGGGAGGTGACGTTCACGCGGAGCTGTCCGGCCGATTCGGAGGAGCGATGCGCGAGCTCGCCGGCGCCGGAGACGGTGGCGCGCGCGAGGCGCATGGCGAGGTCTGGCGAGAGCCCCTCGGCCTCGGCCGCCGCGGCGAGGCATTCGATCAGGTGGAAGACGTAGGCGGGGCCGGAGCCGGAGACGCCGGTGACGACGTCGATCTGCGATTCGTCCTCGAGCCGCACGGTCTCTCCGATCACCGAGAGAAGCGTCTCGGCCTGGGTCATGTGCGCCTCGCCGGCGTGGGCGTTGCCGATCAGCGCGCTGATCCCGCGCCCGACGGCGGCCGGGGTGTTGGGCATGGCGCGGATCAGAGGGACGGGGCCGAGCGCCTGTTCGAACCAGCGGATCGAGGTGCCGGCGGCGATGGAGACGAAGAGCGTGCCGCCGCCGGCGAGCGGCGCGACCTGCGGGACCGCGCCCTCCATCATCTGCGGCTTCACCGCGAGCAGGCAGACTTCGGCCGGCCCCGGCGTCTCCGGGTTCAGGGTCAGTCCCTCGGCCGCGAGGGCGGTCACGCGCTCGGACGGCTTGGGGTCGATCACGGTGACGGCGGAGGGGGCGAGGCCGCGGGCGAGCCACCCCTCCAGCATGGCGCCGCCCATCTTGCCGCAGCCGAGCAGGGTGACGGATTTCGGAAGGGCGGCGTCGGTCATGTCTCGGATCTCCCTCGCTCGGCCGCCCGGAGCGGCCGGGCGAGGGGCCCGGGGGGCGGCGATCAGGCGCGACCGTAGGCGCCGGTGATGGCGATTTCCAGCGCCGCGTCGGCCTTGGCCCCGCCCCAGCAGACGAGCTGGAAGGCGGGATAGAAGCGCTCGCACGCCTCCACCGCGTTGTGCAGCATCGCCTCGACCTGCCCGCCGGTGGCGCTGCCGCCGCCGGCGAGGACGAGGCCGTAGCGGTAGACCATCAGCTTGTCCTCGGGCCAGAGGCTGAAGGCGCCGCCCCAGAGCTGGTCGTTGGCCCTGTCGAGCAGCTTGTAGAGCTCGTTCCGCCGGCGGGCCGGCGGGTTCATGTCGAAGGTGGCGACGAGCTTGAGCATGTCGTCGTGCGCGGACCAGGCGAGGCTGAGGGTGTAGGTGCGCCAGGCCCCCGCGACCGCCATGGCGATCTGGTCCTCGTCGACGCGGTCGAACTCCCAGTCGCGGCGATGCGCGAGGGTCTCGACCATGTCGATCGGGTGAAGGTCGTCCGTGGAGAGATCGTGCTCGACGGCGTGCTGCATGGCCGGCGCTCCATTGGCTCGGCCCCCTCGGGCGAGGTCCCCCCAAGGGGGCGGCATGACTGCCTCATCATGGGGTCTTCTGCGGACCCTCCTCCATATATCGTGAGTCAAGACGGCGTCTGGCGCCAGCGGAATCTTGCGACCGTCGCATGCCGGCTGCGTGTTTTCCGAGGCGCCGCTTCGGCCGGGATTCGGCCCAGCGCCCGATTTCCGCCGCGTTCGGGCGATGAAGTGCGGACGAAGAGCCTCGACCGCTTCCGAGGCGGGCCTTGGCGGGCGTGGCCTTGGGGACGCGACCGCCACGTGGGCGACGGTCCTTCTCCGGGACCGAGCCCGCGCATGCCGGGACGGCGGCGCCCCGCCGCAGGGGTGTTGCGCGTGCGACGCCGTCCCGGCCTCCGCGTCAGTCCGGCGTCAGCATGTAGCCCGCCCCGCGCACCGTCTGCAGGTAGCGCGGCGCGCGGGGGTCGATCTCGATCTTGCGGCGCAGGCGCGTGACCTGGACGTCGACCGCCCGCTCCTGCGCGTCGTCGAGCTCGGCGAGGAGGGTGCGGCGGTCCACCGGCTCGTGCGGGAAGCGCGCGAGGACGCGCATCAGGGCGCTTTCCGTCGTGGTCAGGCGGATCGGCTCCGCGCCGCGCCAGAGCTCTCCGCGGGCCACGTCGTAGCGCACGTCGCCGAGGGCGAGGGTGCGCGGCGGCTCCGGCGCCGGCGCCGGCGCGGGGCGGGCGCGGCGCAGGATGGCGGCGATCCGCAGCAGGAGTTCGCGCGGCTCGAACGGCTTCGGGAGGTAGTCGTCGGCGCCGGCCTCGAGCCCCTCGATGCGGTCGTCGGGCTCGCCCCGTGCGGTGAGCAGGAGGATCGGCGTCGCGATCTCCGGCCGGATGGCGGCGGTGAGGGCGAGGCCGTCCTCGCCCGGCATCATCACGTCCACCACCAGAAGGTCGAACTCGAGCCCCGCGAGCAGCCGGCGGGCCTGCGCGGCGTCGCGGGCCACGGAGACGTAGAAGCCCGAGCGCGCGAGATAGCGCTTCAGCAGGGTGCGGATGCGCTCGTCGTCGTCGACGACGAGGATGTGCGCGCCTTGGTCCTCCAAGGGTTCGGTCACGCGTCCCGGTCCTCGATCAGGGCGAGGGCGGCGTCGCGCCTGTCCTCGTCGATCATGCCGGCGAGCACCGTCTTGAAGGCCTGCACGGCCTCCGGTCCGGCCTCTCGGAAGACGCGCCGCATGCGCTCGTTCTGGGCGGAGGAGAGGGCGCGGGCGAGCGCCTCGCCCTCCTCGGTCAGCACCAGGGCGCGGCGGCGGCGGTCGACGTCGTCGACGGTGGAGCGAATCATGTCGTCGGCGACGAGCTGGCGGAGGACGCGGTTCAGCGACTGCTTGGTGACGCGCAGGATCTCCAGCAGTTCGGTCACCGAGAGGCCGGGGCGGCGCCAGACGAAATGCAGGCAGCGGTGATGCGCCCGGCCGTAGCCGCGGTCCGCCAGCAGGCGGTCGGCGTCGGCGATCATGTCGCGATAGGCGAAGAACATCAGCTCCACGCCCTGGCGGAGCTGCGCGTCCGTGAGGAAGAGCAGGTTCTCCCCGCCGAAGGGTTTGGCGGCGCGCGGCGGGCGGGAGGCGGGCTTGCGGCTCATGTCGGCTTTTTACGTCAGCCTTGTTGACTGTCCAAGTGCGGAATGCTACCGAGCGCGTCATAGGGAACGAAATTTTGTTTCGTTCCACGCGCCACAGGGGACACAACCCTAAAACCAAGAGGGCGTCCAGCGGGGACGCCGGGGATGGAAGGAGACGCCGCATGGCCGGGGCCTATGACGATCGCGACGGGGTCATCTGGCTGGACGGGGCGATGGTCCCGTGGCGGGAGGCGAAGGTTCACGTGCTGACGCACGGCCTGCATTACGGCTCCTCGGTGTTCGAGGGGGAACGGGCCTACGAGGGCGTGATCTTCCGCGGCCACGAGCATTCCGAGCGGCTGCTGGCCTCGGGCCGCGCCATCGACGTGCAGATCCCCTGGACGGCCGAGCAGATCGACGCGGCGAAGGCGCAGGTGATGGCGGCGAACGGGCTGACCGACTGCTACGTGCGCGCGGTGGCCTGGCGCGGCTCGGGCGAGGACATGGGCGTCGCCTCGGCGCGCAACCCGGTCCGCCTGGCCGTCGCGGCCTGGGAGTGGGGCGCCTATTACGGCGACGCCAAGACCCGCGGCGCCAAGCTCGACGTCTCGCAGTGGAAGCGGCCGAGCCCGGAGACCATCCCCTGCCACGCCAAGGCGTCCGGTCTCTACATGATCTGCACCATGTCGAAGCACGCGGCCGAGGCGAAGGGCTGCTCCGACGCGCTGATGATGGATTATCGCGGCTACGTGGCCGAGGCGACGGGCGCCAACATCTTCTTCGTGAAGGACGGCGCGGTGCACACGCCGACGCCGGACTGCTTCCTCAACGGCCTGACGCGCCAGACGGTCATCGGCCTGCTGGAGCGGCGCGGGGTGCAGGTGATCGAGCGGCACATCATGCCGGAGGAGCTCGAGGGCTTCGAGCAGTGCTGGCTGACCGGCACCGCGGCGGAGGTCACGCCGGTCGGGCAGATCGGCGACTGGCGCTTCGAGGTCGGGGCGTTGGCGCTCGACATCGCCAAGGACTACGAGAACCTGGTGCGCGGCAGGCTTTCGGTCGCCGCCTGAGGGCTTGGCGGCGGCGCGAAGCGCCCCATCTCGGTCGGAAGCGGCCCCGGCGCGCGTCGCCGGGCCGCAAACCGTTCCGGGAGGCCGAGATGACGCCGAGACTGCGCCTGACCGCCGCGACCCTCGCCCTTTGCCTGGCGGCGCCGCCCGTCGCCGCGCAGGGCCCCGCCGCCGCCGCCGTGGGCGG
>JAWLFJ010000007.1:0-62813 GCA_041685625.1 Paracoccaceae bacterium
TTGCGCTTCACCCCGCCGATGATCGCCCAGGCCTCGCCGAAGTCCGCCTGCGCGTGCCCGGGCGGGTGCGCCAGCGGCACGAACGCCTCCTTCAGCGTCGGACGCCGCGGCCGCACGCAGTCCCGCACCGTCGTGCAGCCGCCGTCGAAGCCCCGCTCGTCGCGCAGCCGCTCGAAGATCCGCCGCACCGTGTGGCGCGGCTTGCGCGGCGCCTCCAGGTCCGTGCGCAGGATCTCGTCGATGAAGCCGACATCCGCCTCCAGCTTCGGCCATCGTATCGGGACCGAGCGTCGGCAGCCCGGCGGCTCCGGATGGCTCGCCATCTTCGCCACCGTGCCGCGGTCGATCCCGAACCGCCGCGCCGCCTGCCGGTGGCTCACGCCGTCACGGAACACCGCCAGCCGAACACGCCCGTAAAGCTCCGCCCCGAACATCCTCCCGCCTTCGGATCGATCGCACGATTCGAAGACCTATCCGTGGCGGGATTTGCCACCGCCCGGCGGAGACGATCCCCGCCGCTCTGGTGGCCGATTATTCCGGTGCCCTTCTCAGCCCGAGCCCAAACTCGGCCGGATGCCCCCGGAGCGCGTCGACGCGCTGGGTCCGCTGCCGGACCAGGCGCCGGTGCGTCCGGAACGCCACCGCGCGGCCCTGCGTCTCCGCGCTCTTCACCTGCCCGCCGCGTGCTCGGCGGCGAAAGAGAGGCTGCACGCGCTTCGCCTTTCGCGAGAGGTCGGCGCCTGCTGCTCGGCGCGGCGCGGCCGGAGGGCATCGAGCGCGAGTCGCTGGCGACGGACCGGCGGAACCGCGCCGCACCGGTCGCCGACGGGCCGGAGGCCGGGGCGAATGGCGCCTCAAGCGTGAAGATCGGGTCGGTGGCGGGGCGCTACGGCGCACCCGATCCCCGCCCGCCGTGCGGACCGTTGCGGTGTCCGCGTTCGGGCGCTGCCTTGGGTTCCACGGTCGTTTCAGGTCTCATGGGCGGCCGGCGGCTCCTACAGATCCTGGCGCAGCAAGTCGGTCACCAGCACGTCGTGCACGGCGGGTCCGAGCACGCCGCGTGCGGCCTCGAGGAGCGCGCCGCGCAGATCGCGCATGGCCGGGCCGGCTGTGAACACGCTGGCGAAGGTCCCGGACTGGGCGTAGCGGAACATCACGTCGAGGAAACGGTCGCGCAGCTTCGGCTCCCGCTCGAACACGGCGTCTCGCGCGCCCGACTCCATCTCCAGCGTGAGCGACAGGATCATCATGGCCGCCACCTCCCCATCCTCGACCAAGGGGACGAGGAACTGACGGTCGATGGCGACGTAATCCCGCCTTTCGTCGGGATCGTAACGCGGCGGCGCGGCGCCGGGCAGGCTGTCCGGCCGCGGCGCGGACGTCGCGTCGGTCGGCGCCGGCGCTTCGGGCGACGTGGCTTGCGCCGGCCCGCCGGACGGCGCCGCACCGGGCCGCAGATAGTGGCCGGCGGAGAGGCCGCCGGCGAGGCCGAGAAGGGCGATCAGGAGCGGGAGGAGAAGCTTCATCGCGTCGCGGACTCCGGCGGGCTCAGAAGGGCAGGATCACGTCGAGCACCTGCTGGCCGTAGCGCGGCTGCTGCAGGTCCGAGATCTGGCCGCGGCCGCCGTAGTCAATCCGCGCTTCGGCCATCTTGTCGTAGGTGATCTCGTTGCGGCGGGAGATGTCCGCGGGCCGGACGATGCCGGCGACCTGAAGGTCCCGCAACTCGTAGTTGACGCGCACCTCCTGGTTGCCGGCGACGACGAGATGGCCGTTCGGCAGCACGTCGACCACGGTTGCGGCGATGCGCAGCGTGATCTCCTCGTTCCGCGCGACCGAGCCCTCGCCGACGGAGGAGGAGCCGGAGCCGATCCCCACGCCTGGATCGACGGGCACGCCGAAGGCGCCGTCGATCAGCGTCGGCAGACCGAAAAGGGCGGAGACGGAGAGGTCTTCCTCCGCGTTGCGGCTGCGACGGGTGTTGTTTCGGATCTCGGCCTCGTCGTCGATCTCGATCACCACGGTGAGGATGTCGCCCAGGGTGCGCGCCCGGCGGTCACCGAAAAGCGACTCCGGACCCGAGCGCCAGAGCGACGCCATCGCGTAGGGCGGCGGCGTCTCCTCCGGCGGCGAGGCGACGGCGATCCGGCTCGGCGCGACGGGCGGCACCGGCTGCTGCGCCTTTCCGGGAGGGGTGAAGTCCGGCGCGCGGCCGACGCGGTCGAGCCGGGCGCAGCCGGCCACGGCGCTCAGGGCGACGAGCGCGACGAGGGCCGCGTGCGGAACCGTCACGGCGAGACCTCCACCAGCGACGGCCCGGCCACGCGGCCGGTCACGGTCCGGCGCGAGCCGAGATTCATGATGCGCACGCGCTCGCCGGCTCCGCCACGGTCGAGGGCGCGGCCCTCCGCCCGGATCACGAGCCCACCCTTGCGGTAGAGCAGCTCGACGAGGTCGTTGCGCTCGATCAGCGCGGGCGGCCCGAGATCCTCGGCCCGGACGGGGCGGCCCGGGTAGAGCGCGACGCGGGTTTCGAGGCCGATCGCTGCGTCGACCCGCGCCAGACCGGCGCCGGACGCGGTCTCGGCGAGGGCGAGGTCGCCGGCGCCGAGGACGGTGCGGCTCGGGATCGCGCGGGCGGCGACGACGACGCCGTCCCCGGCCGCGGGCTCTGCCTCGGCCGGAGCCGCGACGGCGAGCAATGCGGCGAGGGCCGGCGCGGCGGCGAGGGGACCGAGGCGCGGTGCGGACATCCTCGTCACCGGATCTGAGCCGAAGCGGCCATCATCTGATCGGCCGCCGTGATCACCTTGGCGTTGAGCTCGTAGCCGCGCTGCGCCTCGATCAGGCGGGTGATTTCGCGCACCGCGTCGACGGCGCTGTCCTCGAGAAAGCCTTGGCGGAAGACGCCGCGGCCGTCGCGCCCGGCTTCGCCGATCTCGGGTGCGCCGGAGGCGGCGGTCTCGCGGTAGAGGTTGCCGCCCATCGCCTCCAATCCCTTCTCGTTGGCGAAGCTGGCGAGCGCGAACGCCCCGAGTTGGCGACCTTCGACCTGGTCGTCGAAATAGGCGTAGACCTCGCCGTCCGCGTTGATCGAGATGGCGCGGGCGTCGGCGGGGACGGTGATCTCCGGGATCACGGGATGCCCGTCCGAGGTTACGATCAGGCCGTCGGCGTCGCGCTTCAGCGCACCGTCGCGGGTGAAGGCGGAGAGCCCCGTCGGGAGCAGGACCTCGAGATAGCCGTCGCCTTCGATGGCGAGGTCGAGGTCGCCGCCCGTGTTGCGCAACGAGCCTTGCGCGATCTCCATTGTCACGGCGGCGGTTCGCACCCCGAGGCCGAGCTGGACGCCGGTGGGCAGCACGCTGCCGTCGGCGGCGTTGACCGTGCCGGGCCGGCGCGACTGTTCGTAGTGGAGATCAGCGAACTCGGCCCTCCGAGGATTGTAGGCGGTGGTGCTCATGTTGGCGAGGTTGTTGGAGATGACCTCGACCCGCGTCTGCTGGGCCTGCATCCCGGTGGCGGCGATCTTCAGCGCGCGCATGGCGGTCTCCTTCTGGATCCAAGGTGGTGGCGCCGCGGCGGCGCCGCCGGTGACGAGCCGCTGTCAGGCGGTTCCCGCGAGCGTCCGTACGGCGGTGCGCACACGCTGGTCCTCCTGCTCAAGCGCCCGCTGACCGGCCTCGTAGGCGCGTTGCACGGCGATCATCCGGGCGAGTTCCGTCACCGGCGAGACGTTCGAGCCCTCGAGAAAGCCTTGGCGCAGGTGCGTCTCCACGGGCTCGACGGGGCCTGTGGCCTCGAACAGCTGTCCGGTCTCCCGGATCAGCGCGACATCATCGGTCGGCGCGACGAGACCGAGACGAGCGGCGGGGCGACCGTCCACGGAAACGGCACCGTCGGCGCTCACGCCGATCTCCGAGGCGCCGGGCGGCAGAACCACCGGTGCGCCTCCGGCGTCGAGCAGGACATGACCTTCGGCCGTGGCGACGGTCCCGTCGGCGCGTTGCAGGAAGGCTCCGGCGCGTGTCAGCCGTTCGCCTCCGGGCGTCTCCACGCGGAAGAACCCCGGTCCTTCGATGGCGAGATCGAGGGCGCCGCCCGTGGCCTCCGACGTGCCTGGTGCGAAATCGGTGACGCGGACCCTGGCGCGGCTCATCGAGACGGAGCCTCCTTCGACCGGGAGGCGCGCGACGACTTCGGAGAACAGGGTCGCCTCGCGCCGATAGCCGGCGGTCGACATGTTGGCGACGTTGTTGGCGACGAGGCGCATCTCGTCCCGCAGGCCGGCCTGTCGGCCGAGAGCGACATAGACCGCGTTATCCATCCTCGAGAATCTCCTTGACCTTGTCCCTGATTCGGGACGCGCGTGCGATCGCCTCGCGTGCCGCCGCGAGAGAGGGGGCTCCGGCGGGAGCGGCCGCGTTGCGCGGGTCGTCGGCTGGCGGGAGACGAAGTCTCGGTTCGAAGCCGTCGATCATCGCCTCGGCGAGCGCGGCGCGGGTCGCGTCGAGGTCGGCCTTGCGCGCCGCCTCCCAGCGTCCGGCGCGAAAGGCGAGGTCGCCGCGCCATGAAGAGGCAACGGACCCGGACGCGGCCTGGAAGGCGTCGTCGTATCGCCCCGCCAAGGCGTGGATTCGCGTTCGGAGGGCGGCGGATTCGTCGCCGTCGAGCGTCTCGAGGTGCTCGAGCGCCGGATCGCCGCGCCACATGGCCGCTTCGGCCCGCGCGGCCGCTATCCTGGAGTGTTCGTCGGCGCGCGCGAGGGCTGGAGTCAGCAGTTCGCGAGCGACGTTGGGCAGGCCGATCGTGACCAGTTCCTCGGCGATGCGCCGCCGGGCGGGATCCCACGCCGGGTCGTCGCCGAGTGCACGGCGATTGGCGAGGACCGCTTCGGCGTACGCCACCGGGCCGACGGCTTCGGCCGTGAGCGTCTCCAGAGCTCGCCTTAGGGCCGCGGCGACGGCGTCGTCGGATCGGCGCGTCAGCGGCAGGCGCCCGGCGTAAGCGTCGAAGAGCGCCGAGAGTTCACCCTTACCCGCGCGTCCCCGGATTTCCGCCACCAAGAGGTCGAGGCCGAGCGACGTCCCACGGTTCGCGAACGCCGCTGCGCCGAGCCGCTGAAGCCGATCCTCGGAAATCGCCCGGCCGGCCGCCATGTCGCGCTCGGTCAGCGTGAGAAGGGCGCGCTCGGCCTCGGGACCTCCGCCGGCCGCCACCCTCGACAGCGTCGCCTCGCCGCGCGACGCGTCTCCAAGCCGCAGCGCGAGGCCGGCGGCTGCAAGTCGCCAGGCGTCGCCATGATCGCCGGCCGCCCGCTCCAGCCGCAGCGCCGTAGCCTCCGCGAGGTCGAGCGCGTCGAGCGCGAGCAGGGTCTCGACGATCTGCGGCGCGAGGGCGCGGCGCAACGCGATCGGAAGCGCCTCGAACGCCTCCAGGATCGACTCCCGCCAGCCATCCTCGCCGAGCGCCTCCGGTGCGGGGGCCAGGCCAGCCGCCAGGCGCCAGACTCCAAGTCGCCCGCCGCAGGCCGGACGCGACGCCAGTCGCCCGACGGCTTCGTTCGGAGTTCCGTCCAGCACGGCGGCGGCGACGCGCAGCCACGCGACCTGCTCTGAAGCGGCTCCGAACGCCGAGAGCGCCTGCCGGGCCTCGGCCCCGAATCCCATGGCGAGATAGACCTCGGCCAGCTGCACGGCCTCAGCCTCGGCAGGTCGGTCGAGTTCGGTGACGATCACGGCTCGGAGCCGCCCGATCCGTTGAAGCAGAACGTCCTGCGACGGCGCTAAGTCGCCGGTCCAGGCCGCGGCGTCCAGCCACTCCTCGCCGTGGCAGCGCGCCGCGCGCTCGGCCGCTTCGTCGGCCAAGATGAGAGGGTCGCGGCGACCGGGCGGGTCGAAGGCGGTGCGGGCCTCGAGTTGCACGGCATCCTTCATCGACTTCGGCGATGAAACGGGATCGGGCTGCACTTGCGCGGGCGTGATCGATGCGGTGGCGGTCTCCGTCGGAGAAGCCGATTCATCGGCCGCGTTCGGCACGGGCGTCGACTCAGGCTCGAGCGGGGATGGCGCATTCGGCACGGCGTCGGAGTCGCGAAACTCGATCAGCCCCTGGTCCGCCGCCCGGGTCAGTTGGCGCAGCAGCCGATCCCGGGCTTGCGCCACCGAAATCGGCTCGCTCTCCGGGTCCGGTGGTCTCCGGACCTCCGGCGCAGGGGCCTCGCCCTCGGGGTCCGGGACGGGCCCTCGCGGGGCGGCGGCGGGCGACGGCGACTGCGCCCGATCCGGCGGCGTCGAGATCGGTGCATCCCGGTCCATAGGCTCGCTTCGGGTGGTCGCGCGCGACGGCGCCCGTGATCGCGTGTCGCGCGGTCGCAGATCGATGACGAGCATCGTCTCCGCAAACCGATACGCGTCGGCCTCGCAGTCGCAGGAGAGCGTGAGACGAAGGGCGGATCCTCCGGCCGGTCCCGGCTCCGCCCGTGCCGCGGTGATCCGCGTGACGCGGCGCTGCGGGAAGATCTGACGGACGTCGAAGTCGAACCGGCGCTGTGGGAAGGTCAAGAGGAGGCGACGGCCGTCGAGATCGATGCGCCAGTCCGTCGACGCCGGAAGGTCGAACGCTAGGCGGCTGAAGCCGGCGTGCTCGCCGGCGCGGACCAGGATCCTCTCCGGCGTCGACGCCTCCTGAGCGCCGGCCGTCACGGTCGCCAAGGCGGCGAGCGACGCGACGAGGAAACGGAACGGTCTCATGCGGCGGCCTTGGTGTTGCGCAGAGCGTCGTTGAGGTCCGAGAAGCTCGGGCGCACCTCTCTCGGGGTGTTCTGGCGACCGACCTCGACGCAGATGTCCGGAGAGTGGTTGTGCAGACTGGCGACGAGAACTTCGCGGATCAGCAGGTAGAAGCCATGATCCTGACCAGAGATCGCCTTGACCCTCGTGGCCAGCGGACCGACGAAGCCATAGGCTAGGAACACGCCCAGAAACGTGCCGACGAGGGCGCCGCCGATCATCTTTCCGAGCACTTCGGGCGGCTGATCGATCGAGGCCATGGTCTTGATGACCCCGAGCACCGCAGCGACGATGCCGAGTGCGGGCAGCGCGTCGGCCATTCCTTGAAGAGCGTGGCTCGTGTGCATTGCGTGGTGCAGCCGCGCATCCAGCTGCTTTTCGAGCACTTCCTCGACCTGATGGGGATCGTCGTAGTTCATGGTGCCCGCGCGCAGCGTGTCGCAGATCATGTCTGTCGCCGTACGGTCGGCCTGGATGCGGGGGTAGCGGGAGAAGATCGGCGAGCTTTCCGGCGCCTCGACATGGGTTTCGAGGTCCATCGGGTTGGCGCGGGCGACGCGGATGAGCTCGAACAGGAGACACAGGAGGTCGCGGAAGTCCTGCGATCGCCAGTGCGGGCCCTTGAACGCCTTGGCCACGTCGCTGAGGGAGTGCTTCACGATCGAGATGTCGTTCGACAGGAGAAAGGCGCCGACGGCGGCGCCGCCGATCATCATCATCTCGAAGGGCAGCGCGGCCATGATGATGCCGAGCTTGCCGCCTGCGGCGAGATAGCCGCCGAAGACCATCCCGAAGGTCAGGGCGATGCCGACGATTCCTAACATGGTGCTCCCGATGCAGCAGGCGGACGCGGCGAGGATGGGCCCGCCGGGTTAACGGAAGGCCAAGACGGCGCCCTCACTCGGTGGGAGCGGCGGCGTTTCGGCCGGCGATGACGGCGGAGACCGCGTAGGCGCGCTCGGGCGGCAGTTCGGCGAGAATCTCGGCGGCTGCCTCGCGGTCCATTCGCGCGAGGAAGCCGGCGGCGAACACGACGTCCATCGATTCGAAGATGCGCGCGGCGCTCTTCGGTTTCATCGATTCGTAAACTGCGACGAGCCGCCCGACGTCGTCCTCGGCGGCCTCGTCCGCGATGGCGAGGGTCGCTGCAAGGCGACGCTCGGCGTCCTCGAGGGCGACCGCCTCGGCCCGAAAGCGGCGTTCGGCGGCTTCCAGCACCCGCGCGCGGTCGGCCAGCACCCCGGCCCGTTCGTCGAGCTGATCCTCGCGCTCGCGTATCGCCGCGAGCAGCGAGCCCGGCTCCGGCGCCGGGCAGGCGCCCGAGGGGGTGGCGATGGACGCTCGATCCACGGCTGCGGCGACGAGCGCGCCGTCGGGGTCGGCGGCGCGGGCGATGGCGGAGCCGGCGAAGCAGAGCGCGAGGAGCAGCAGGGCGCCGGGTCCACGGAGGCTGGGGGGGCCCGCCGCCCGGTCCTTGATCCGGGCCAGCGCTTCGGCCCCGATCAACCTCTCGCCTCCCGCTTGAGGGCCGTGAGCGCGGTCCGGAGCGCCTCCGCGAGCGCGGCGTCGTCCGCGTCGGCATCCGGGTCTTCCGCCCCGGAGGTCCTTTGCGGGCGGCCTTCGAATGCCGTGGACCGGCCGGCGCGGCGCGCCTCGGCGTGCGCGGGGCGACTGCCGTCACGGTCGTGTACCGAGGCGAGCAGAAGCTCCAATCGGCCTGCGGTCATCTCGGCCCGCGCGGCGGTGTGCGCCAGCGTCTCCGCCGACTCGCCCGAGGCCGTGCGGGCCGATTCCAGCGCGGCGCGCATCTCGTCCACCTGTGTCGAAAGCGCGGCGATCGCGGCGCCGACGCCGCCGTCCATGTCGCGAAGGCGACGGAGTCGGCCCGCCAGCACGTGACAGTAGATCGCGGCGCAGAGGGCGGCCGAGATCAGGAGGCCGTCGGCGATCAATTCCATGGGGCTCCCTTTCGAACGAACCGGTTCACTGCAGGACGAATTCGGTGATCAGCAGATCGCGCACGGCGTCCTCTCCCACGACGACGCGCACCCGGCGCAGCAGATGCGCGCGCAGGCGCGCCATGATTGCGGGCCGGCCGAGATCCTCGTCGCGCAGCGAGTGCAGATAGCTGGCGAGCACGTCGAGCACGCGCGGCATGACCTGACGCAGATGTTTCTCGGCCCCCGGCACGGTCTCGATCGTCGCGGAGATCCGCAGAAGCCGCATGTCGGGCCCCTGGCCGACCGTGACCGTCAGCGTGTCCAGAGGGACGAAGCCGGATGCGCCGCCCGGAGGAGGCGAAGGATGCTTCCATCCGTCCGCGCCGAGCGATGGCAGGGGCAGCGCGACCAGCCCGCTCGAGGTCGCGTAGAAGCCGCCGGCCCCGAGAATCGCCGCCAGCGCCAGACCGGCCAGCAAGCTCTTCGCAGCCCCCCCGCGCCGTGCGCCCTCCGCCTCCGATGACGTCGCTTCGACCATCGCCGCGCCGGCCCTCTCCGTTCCGCCCAGTCGCGTCGTCGCCGACGCCTCGGGGAGCGGATGTAGGCGGAAGGGGCTAACCGAATGTTAAGTCACGGCGGTCCATTCCGGTGTCACGCCAGAACGGCGGCGCGGCATGCGCCCAGCGCGAGAGGGGTTGCGTTGACACGGATCGCGACATTGTGGAGCGGGCTCGACCCGCGCGGACGTCTCGTCGCCTTGTTGGCAGCCGCGGCGGTGACCTTGGCGGTCCTTGGACTGGCGCGAATGGCGGTTCAGCCTGGGATGGCCCTTCTCTATGCCGGCTTGGACGCTCCGGCCGCTGGCGGCGTGGTGTCGGCGCTCGAGGCGCGTCAGGTGCCCTACGAGGTACGGGGCGATGCCATCTTCGTGCCCGAGGGCGAGCGCGACGCGCTGCGCATGGCCCTTGCGGCGGAGGGCCGGCCGGAGGGCGGCGCGGCCGGCTACGAGCTGCTCGACGACCTTTCGGGCTTCGGCACGACCTCCGAGATGTTCGACGCCGCCTACTGGCGCGCGAAGGAGGGAGAGCTCGCGCGGACGATCCTCGCGCTGCCGCAGGTCCGCAGGGCCCGGGTTCACGTGGCGAATCCGCAGCGGCGCCCCTTCGAGCGGGGTGGCGAGCCGACGGCGTCCGTCGCGGTCTCCATGAGCTCCGGCGCGCTGCCCCCCCGGCAGGCGGAGGCAGTGCGCTTCCTCGTGGCCGCCGCCGTGCCCGGCCTGTCGCCGGACGGCGTCACGGTGATCGACGCTGAGAAGGGCGTCGCCATCGCCGACGGCTCGGCGGACGACGCGGCGCACGGCGCGAAGGACCGGGCGGAGCGGTTGAAGGCCAACGTCGAGCGGCTGCTCGCTGCGCGGGTCGGCCCCGAATCGGTCGTCGTCGAGGTCACGGTCGACGCCGACATGAATTCCGAGACGGTGCGCGAGCGGGTGTTGGATCCCGAAGGCCGCGTGGCCGTGCATTCCGACGTTCAGGAAAGCGCCGCGAACTCGGAGGGCGGGCCGGGCGCCGGCGTGACCGTCGCCTCGAACCTGCCGGACGGCGACGCCGGAGGCGAGACCGGCGGCGGCGCCAAGAACTCCAGCACCGAAACGAGGGAGCGCGTGAACTACGAGGTCTCCGAGGTGGTGCGCGAGCGCGTGCGCCGGCCAGGGGAGATTCGACGGATCGGCGTCGCGGTGCTGGTCGACGGAGTGACCGCCCCCGGCCCGGACGGCGCCCCTGTCTGGGAGCCACGACCGGAGGCGGAACTGGAGGCGCTGCGCGCGCTGGTCGAATCGGCGGTGGGCTACGACGCGGCGCGCGGCGACGTCATCACCATCCGCAGCCTGCGATTCGCCGAGGGCGCCGAACTCGGCGTCACGGCCGAGCAGGGGGCGGGCGACTTCCTGCGCGCCAACGCCGCCACGCTGCTGCAGATGGCGATCCTCGCGGGGGTGGCGCTGCTTCTGGGGCTGTTCGTGCTGCGTCCGCTGCTGACGCGCCGGCCGGAGCCGATGGTGCTCGAGGGTCGCGGTGCGCCCGAGGCGCTGGAGGGGCCCGAGGCCATCGAGGCGCAGATCGCCGCGGCCGGCGAAACCCTGGGCGCCGACGGCGTGGACCGCGACCGGCTGGAGGCGCTGCGCCACGCGGCCGAGGAACGCAGCGAAGCGGCGGCGGCGCTGCTCGCCGCTTGGCTCGACGCCGACCGGGGCAAGGGAGAACGGGCATGAGACGAGGCGTCCTGGCGCTGGAGCGGTTCGAGCGCGCGGCATCGCCGCACGATCCGGAGCGACCGCCGGCGCCTGCGGTCCGGCGCGAAGCGGAAGCCGCCCGCGAGGCGGAGGCGCGGTTGGCCCGGGCCCGCGGCGAAGGCCGCGCCGAAGGCTACGCCGCGGGCGTCGCGGAGGCCGAGGCGCGTGCGGACGCTGCGCTGCGACTCGCCCTCTCCGAGATCGGGGAGCGGATCGAGGATTGTCGCCTAGCGATGGCCGAACGGCGCGAGGCCGTCGGCGCCGCGGCGGCGGAGATCTGCGAGGCGTTGCTGACCGGGCTCGCGCCCGCTTTCGCGCGGGCCGGGCTCGCCGCCGAGGTCGCCGCCGCGGTGGCCGAGGGGCTCGAGGAGCGGACGGGCGCCGCGGCGTCCCCGGTTGTCCGGGTCTCGCCCGACCAGGCCGAGGCGGTGTCGAGCGCGCTCGCGGGCGCCGGAGTCGCCGCGGAGATAACTCCCGACCCGGAACTCGGCGACCTCGGCGCCCGCATCGACTGGGGCGACGGAGCCGACGCCGTGGACCTCGACGCGGCGATCGGCGCCGCCCGCATCGCCCTCGACCGCCACCTGGAGACGCAGAGGAGAAGGCCCGCTCATGGCTGAAGAAGACATCGCCCCGTTGCCGGCGGAAAGCGCGCCGGCCCGCCGCCGCGGCGGCGCAGTGCTCGGCGTGCCGATCGAGATCGTGGTCTGCGTGGGGCGCGCGCGCCCCCTGGTCTCGGAACTGGTGGAACTGCAGCGCGATTCGGTGCTCGCGCTGGACAGCCGCATCGACGACCCGGTGGAGATCCTCATCGGCGACCGGCTCATCGCGCGCGGAGAATTGCAGGAGATGGACGACGACAGCGGCCGGCTGGCGGTGCGCCTGACGGAAGTGGCGGACCTCTCGCAAGGTGTCTGAGACGCGTGGAACCAGCGCCGCCGGACCGCGGCGGGGCCTCGGCGCGGCGGCGGCGCTCGCCCTCGCACTCGCCGTGGCGGGCGCGCCGGAGCCGGCGCTGGCGCAGGCGACGGGCGAGGGAAGCCTGACGCTCCGGGCGGTGCAGCTCTTCGCGCTCGTCACGCTGCTGAGCGTCGCGCCCGCGATCGCGATCATGGCGACCTGCTTTCCGTTCATGGTGACGGTGCTCTCGATTCTTCGCACGGCGGTCGGGCTGCAGCAGTCGCCGCCGAACATGCTGATCGTGAGCCTCGCGCTGTTCCTGACCTGGTTCGTCATGGCGCCGGTTTTCGAGACGGCCTGGCGCGAGGGCGTCTCGCCGCTGGTCGAGGAGCGCATCTCGCTCGAGGAGGGCGTCATGCGGGCGATGGGTCCGTTCAGGGATTTCATGTCGACGCGCGTCGACGCCGACACGCTCTCGGCGCTCCAGGCGGTGGCGCCGGTCGCGACCGCCGAGGCGGCCCCGCCGCCCGACGGGTCGGAGGCCGGGGGCGCCGACGGATCGGCGACGCCGCTCTCGGTGCTGGCCCCGGCCTTCCTCCTGTCGGAGATCGCGCGGGCCTTCGAGATCGGCTTCCTGATCTACCTGCCCTTCCTGCTGATCGATCTCGTCGTCGCCTCGATCCTGATGTCGATGGGCATGATGATGGTCCCGCCTGCCGTGGTCTCGTTGCCGTTCAAGCTCGCCTTCTTCGTGGCGGCGGACGGATGGTCGCTGCTCGCCGGCGCGTTGGTGCGGGGCTACGGCGCATGAGCGAGGACGGTGCCACGCCCGATCTGCCGGCTCCGACGTCGGGCGCCACGGTCCCGGCGCGCCTGGCGCCGCGGCCCGCCCCCGCCGGTCGGGACGGCGGCGCGGTACCGCTCGACCCGGCCGAGAAGGCCGCGGTGGTGTTGGTCGCGCTCGGGCCGGAGATGGCCGCCAACCTCATGCGACAGTTCGACGAGCGGCCGATGCGCCGCTTCGCGGCCGCGGTGAGCCGCCTGCACGAAGTCCCGCGCGAGACGGTCGTCGCCGTGGTCGACGAATTCCTCGAGCGTCTCGGCGACGACACGACGGTGCGCGGCGGCATCGACGAGGCGCGTCGGATCCTCGGGCAGATCCTCGACGAGGAGCAGCTCTCGCGCGTGCTGGAAGAGCTGGATTCGCGGGGCGGCCGATCGATCTGGCAGCGCCTCGGGGACGCGGCCGACGCTCCGTTCGCCACCTGGATCGGCACGGAACATCCCCAGGTCGCGACGGTGGTTCTTTCCAAGCTCCGACCGGAGCAGGCGGCGCGGCTGCTGGAGCGTTTCGAGCCGGCCTTCGCGCACGACGTGGTGCTGCGCATGTCGCGCGTGCCGACGGCCGATTCGGGCGCGATGGAGGTGCTGAAGTCCTCGATCGAGCGGGATTTCGTGACCGCGATCGAGCGCACGCAGGGCGCGCGCAAGCCCACCGAACTGATCGCGGGGCTGATGAACCACGTCTCGGCCTCCGCGCGGGAGGCGTTCCTGGCCCAAATGGAGGAATCGGATCCCAAGCTCGCCCAGGAGGTGCAGCGGGTGATGTTCACCTTCAGCGACATCTCGACCCGCGTGGCGGCGCGCGCGGTACCGCAGGTGGTGCGCGCCGTGGACGAGCCGGTGCTGCTGACGGCGCTGAAGACGGCGTTGGCCCTCGACGATCCGTCGGCGGAATTCATCCTGGGGAACGTCGCGCGGCGCCTCTCGGAGCGGTTGCGCGAGGACCTCGAGGCGATGCCCGAGCTGCGCCAGAAGGAGGGCGAGCAGGCCCAGGCCGAGGTCGTCGCGGCCGTGCGGCGATTGGCGCAGACCGGGCAGATCAAGCTCATCGAGCTCGATGGCGGCGAAGACTGAGGGGCGCGGAGTTCGGGTTTCGTTCCTGCCGGATCCGCGGCGAGGCGACGGTGCGTTCCGGGGGAAGCCGGGATGGCGCCGCGACGCGCCGGCGGGGGGTCAGCCGCCGACGAGTTCGGCCATCACCTCGTCCGTCATCTCGAAGTTGGCGGTGACGGTCTGGACGTCGTCGTCGTCCTCGAGCGCCTCCAGCAGCTTCATCAGGGTGCGGCCCTTCTCGGCGTCGATCTCGGCGGTGGTCATGGGCTTCCACACCAGCCTCGTCGACTCGGCCTCGCCCAGCGTCGCCTCGAGGGCGGTGGACACGTCGTTGAGATCCTCCGCCGCGCAGAGCACGACGTGGCCGTCCTCGGAGCTTTCGACGTCCTCGGCGCCGGCCTCGATGGCGGCCATCAGCACCGTCTCCGCGTCCCCGGCGGAGGCGGGCAGCACGATCTCGCCCCGGCGCTCGAACATGAAGCCGACGGAGCCGGTCTCGCCGAGGTTGCCGCCGTGCTTGGAGAAGGTGGAGCGGACGTTGGAGGCGGTGCGGTTGCGGTTGTCGGTCAGCGCCTCGACGATCACGGCGACGCCGCCGGGGCCGTAGCCCTCGTAGCGGATCTCCTCGTAGGTCTCGGCGTCGCCGCCCTGGGACTTGTTGATCGCGCGCTGGATCACGTCCTTGGGCACCGACTGCGCCTTGGCCTCGCGCACGGCGAGGCGCAGGCGCGGGTTCTTCTCGGGATCGGGATCGCCCATCTTGGCGGCGACGGTGATCTCCTTGGAGAGCTTGGAGAACAGCTTGGAGCGCGCGGCGTCCTGGCGCCCCTTGCGGTGCTGGATGTTGGCCCATTTGGAATGGCCGGCCATTGCGGTCCTCGCGCGTCGCTGTGGTGTCCGTAGCGCGGTATAGACGCCGCGGCGCGGCCGCTCAAGCCGGGCTCAGCCGAGGGCGTAGATGAGGAAGGCGACGAGGGAGAGCGGCACGAAGAGGTTCCGGAGCCGCCTCTCGCGCTCGAGGAAGCGCGCGAAGGTCGGATCGGCGGCCACCTCCTCGGGGATCGTCTCCTTGCCGAAGAGGGCGGTCTGCAGTTCCGAGACCACGGCGAGGCGCGGCAGGCGTCGGCGGGACCGGCGGCGAAGCGCCTCGAAATAGTCCGGATGCGTGCGTTCGAGATGGATCGCGGCGGCGCGGATCTGGAAGCCCCAGACCGTCAGCACGAGGAAGCCGAGGGCGATCACCCCCAGAAAGAGGCGGGCGATGGCGGCGTCGGAAAGCGGGATCATGGGTCAGAGCGGCCAGATGAAGGGGATGAGGGTGCAGGCCACGGCGCCGAGCAGGAGGTTCAGCGGCAGCCCGATGCGGAGGAAGTCGGTGAAGCGGTAGCCGCCCGGCCCGTAGACGAGCGTGTTGGTCTGGTAGCCGATGGGCGTCGCGAAGCTGGCGGAGGCGGCGATCATCACGGCGACGGCGAAGGCCCGGGGATCGACCCCGAGGGCTACGGCGAGAGCTATGGCGATGGGCGTCATCACCACCGCGACGGCGTTGTTGGAGACGAGCTCGGTCATCGCCGAGCACATCAGGTAGACGAACCATAGCGCGATCGGCGGGGGGACCGCCATCAGCGCGGGCGAGACCGTGTCGACGACCAGCGCGACGGCGCCCGACCGGGCGAGGGCCGCGCCGATGCCGAGCATGGCGAAGATCAGCGCGAGGAGACGGCCGTCCACGCTCTCGAACGCCTCGTCGGCGTCGATGCAGCGGGTGAAGAGCACCACCGCGACGCCGACCACCGAGGCGGCGGCGATGGGCGCGAGGCCGGTGGCGGCCACGGTCACCACGGCGGCGAGGACGGTGAGCACGACCCAGGCCCGGTCGCGGCGATAGGGCCGTTCCGTCGGCTGCGCGAGGTCCACCAGTCCGACGTCGTCGGCGAGGCGGCGGATGTCCTCGGGGTCGCCCTCCAGCAGGAGCGTGTCGCCGACGCGGACCACGATGTCGTCGAGCTGACGGCCGAGGTTCTGGCTGCGGCGGTGGACGGCGAGGGGGTAGACGCCATAGCGGCGGCGGAGGCGCAGCTGGCCGAGGGCGCGGCCGACGAGGCGGCAGTTGGGGCCGATCAGCGCCTCGACGGTGACGGTCTTCTTCTCCGACAGCCGGTCGATCATGTGCAGCGCGCGCGTCTCGCGCAGGCCCAGGAGCTCGTTGACCCCGGTGCGGAGCACGACGCGGTCGCCCTCCTGCAGCACGAGGCCGGCCATGCTGCGCCGGAGCGATTCGTCGCCGCGGAGGACGTCGATCACGCGCATGCCGTCGCGGCGGAAGAGATCGACCTTCAGAACCTCCTGGCCGATCACGGGCGAGCCGGGGGGCACCGCGACCTCGGTGAAGAAGGAGAGGCGTTTGCGGTCGCCGAGGAAGTCGGTCATCGCCTGCCGCTCCGGCAGCAGATGCGGGCCGACGAGCCGCAGATAGATCAGCCCGACCACGGCGAGGCATAGGCCGAGGGGCGTGATCTCGAACAGCGAGAAGGGCGCGAGACCTTCGGTCCGCGCGACGCCGTCGACGAGAAGGTTGGTGGAGGTGCCGATCAGCGTCGTGGTGCCGCCGAGGATGGCGACGTAGCTGAGCGGGATCAGGAGCCGCGAGGCGGTGGTGCCGAGCTGCCCCGCGAGGCGCGTGGCGATGGGGATCAGCACGACCACGACCGGGGTGTTGTTCATGAAGGCCGAGGCGGCGAGCGCGAAGCCGGCGAAGCCGGCGAGGGTGAGCGCCGGGCGCGCCTCGGCCCGCGCCAGGGCGACGCGGGTGAAGGCGTCGAGCGCGCCCGTTCGCACGAGCGCGCCGGACAGGATGAACATCGCCGCGATGGTGAGCGGGGCGGGGTTGGCGAGGGCGGCGGCGAGGTCCTCCGCGGGCAGCACGCCGACGGCGAGCATGGCGGCGACGCCGCCGATGGCCACGACCTCCGGAGGAAAGCGCTCCGCCACGAAGAGCGCGAACATCCCCGCCACGACGGCGAGCGCTAGGAACGCGGGCAGCAGGTCCGGCGCGGCGGCGGTCATGCGGGCGGACGTCCTTCGGCGGGGCGCGCGTCTCGGGCCGCAGGTCTGTTAGCGGCGGTACGGCGCGGCGGCAAGTTCAGCGCCGCGGCTGCACCAGCGCCATGCCGGCGAGCATGACCGCGAGGGCCGCCCAGATCCAGCCGGAATGCCGCTCCGAGAGGAGCGCGACGCCCCAGAGCACGCCGGAGAGGGTGACGACGTAGGAGATCAGAGAGGCGTAGACCGGCCCGCCGAGCCCGATCAGCCGGAGATAGCCCCAGTAGCAGCCGGCGTGGAGGATCCCGCCGATGAGGATCGCCTGTTCCGCCGGGCCGAACGGCCCCGGGAAGGGCACGCGGAGCGACGGCAGCGCGGCGAGGAGCGGCGCGAGCGCGATCATGCCGAGGATCGAGGCGCCGAGAAGCGCCGCCACCGGGTCCGTGGCGACGGGCGCGCGGAGCTTCACGAAGACGCCCTCCGCCCCGTAGCAGAGCGGGGTGAGCAGACAGAGCACCACGAAGGGCCAGGCGGCGGGGTCGGGCAGGCTCGCCTCCGGGCCGAGGAGGAGGATCATGGCCGCGCCGCCGAGGCCGACGCCGACGAGGCGGAGCGGCCCCGGCCGCCGCTCCGCCCCGCTGAAGGCGGCGAGCAGGACCGTGATCATCGGCGCGGTGGCGAGGACGATGGCGACGACGCCGGCCGGCAGCGCCGTGAAGGCGACGAAGCTCGCGGCGTTGGGGATCAGCGTGCCGAGCAGCGCGACGCCGACGTAGAGGGTCAGCGCCTCCCGCGTCAGGGCGGGGCGGCGGCCGCGCACGACGGCCAGCGGGCCGAGCACGGCGACGGTGAGCGCGAGCTGCCAGAAGATCAGGCCGGCCGGATGATGGCCGGTGGAGACCGCGAGCTTTCCGGTCACCAGCGTCGCGCCCCAGGCCGCGCCGACGACCAGCAGCGTCGCGCCGAGGGCGAGCGGACGCGGAGCGGTGAGGGGATCGGCCGGGGACATCGGACCTCTCGGACTGCGCGGGCGGAGCGTGCACCGGCGCGGGCCGCGGGAACAAGGACGCTTGCGCCCGCCGCAGAGGCGGCTAAGTCGGCGGCATGAGGATTCTGTTTCTCGGCGACGTGATGGGACGCTCCGGCCGGAGCGCGGTCATCGAGCGGCTACCGGGCCTGCGCAAGGCCTGGGCGCTGGATTTCGTGGTGGTGAACGCGGAGAACTCGGCCTCCGGCATGGGCCTGACGGCGACCATCGCGGGGGAGCTGTTCGCGGCCGGCGCCGACGTGCTGACGCTGGGCGACCACGCCTTCGACCAGCGCGAGATGCTGACGCATGTCGAGCGCGAGCCGCGCATCATCCGTCCGCTGAACTACGCCAAGGGCGCGCCGGGCGCCGGCGCGCGGGTGTTCGAGGCGACGCGCGGGCGCAAGGTGCTGGTTATGCAGGCGCTGGGGCGGGTGTTCATGAACCGCCCGTTCGACGATCCGTTCTCGGCCGTCGAGGGGCCGCTGAAGACGGCGCGGCTGGGCGCGGCGGTGCAGGCCGCGATCTGCGACGTCCACGCCGAGGCGACCTCGGAGAAGATGGGGGTGGGACGCTGGCTCGACGGGCGCGTCTCGCTGGTCGTCGGGACGCACACGCATGTCCCGACGGCGGATGCGACGGTGCTGCCGAAGGGCACGGCCTACATGACCGACGCGGGCATGTGCGGGGACTACAACAGCGTGATCGGCATGCAGGCGGAGGAGCCGATGCGCCGCTTCGTGACCGGCATGGCGACGGGACGGTTCCAGCCGGCCTCGGGCCCCGCGACGCTGTCCGGCGTATACGTCGAGACCGACGACGCGACGGGGTTGGCGACGAGGGCGGAGGCGGTGCGCCTCGGCGGGCGGCTGGCGCAGGCCGTGCCGGAGGGGCTGCCCGCGGTCTGAGGCGCCCCCGCTCAGCGCCGGGGCGCGTCCGGCGCCGTGGCGGCCGGGGCGTCGGGGCGGAAGATCCCGTCCTCGGTGGCGATCGCCGCGAGGGGAACGTCCGTCGCCTCGCGCGGCAGCGGCTCCGGCGCGAGCTGGTCGGCGTAGGCGAAGCCGAGGGCGCGGGCGCCCGGCAGACCGGCGAGCGTGCGGTCGTAGAAGCCGCCGCCGTAGCCGAGACGGTATCCGAGCCAATCGAAGGCGGCGAGGGGGACGATCAGCGCCTCGGGCGCGATCCAGTCTCCCTTCGCCGGCACGGGCGCGCCGAACACCCCGCGGACGAGCGCGTCGCCCGGCGCCCAGACGCGGAAGCGGAGCGGGCGGCCCGGCCCCTCGACAACCGGCAGGCAGAGGCGTCTGCCCTCTGCATGGAGGGCCGCGAGGGCCGGGCGGGGATCGATCTCGGTGCGGATCGGCAGATAGGCGGAGACCGTGGCGGCCGATTCATGCGCGAACGCCCGCAGCAGCGCCTCGGTCGCCGCGACGGGAGCGGAGCCGAGCGCCTCGTGCGCCGCCTTTCGGCGGGCGAAGGCGGCGAGGCGGGCGGCGGCCTTGGCCTCCGCGATCGGCGAGGATTCGGGCGCGTGCGTCGTCTCGGTCATCGCGCAGCATCCTCCACCGCAGAAAACGGAAACGCCGGAGCGATCGCCCCGGCGTCTCCTGCGGAAATGGCATCCCCTAGGGGAATCGAACCCCTGTTTCCACCGTGAGAGGGTGGCGTCCTAACCGCTAGACGAAGGGGACATGAACTCCGCTGCGGTAGGGCGGCAGGTAGGACAGGAGGGCGGGGGCTGTCAAGGGGAGCGCGGCCCTTCCCTCCTAACGGGCGTGCGGGAGAGAAGCGCGCCGTTTTGGCGGTCGTAGACGAGGAGGGCCTCGGCCCCCGCCGAGTCGCGGACGAGGACGAGCAGTTCCGCGCCCGAGGCGCCGAGGGCGGCGACGCTCTCTCCCGCCGGCAGCGTCAGCTCGGGCGCGGCGACGGGCGCGGCGGGGCGCGTCGCGGGACCCTCGACGACGAGGGCGAGGCGCCAGACGAGGATGCCGGCGACGCTGGTCATGCCGACGATCAGCACGACGGTGAGCAGGGTGACGAGCCGGCGCAGCGCGCGCAGGCGCGGCGGCTCGGGCGGCTCGTCCTCGTCGTCGAGGGGGGGTAGGGTCTGGCTCATGGACGGGGCGCTCGACGATGAGGAGAGGGAGGCCGCGGCGGGCGCGCCGCCGCGGCGGCTGACGGTGCCGGCGGCGCTGGCGGGCGCGCGGCTGGACAAGGCGCTGGCCGAGGCCGGGGCGCCGGAGGGGCCGAGCCGCTCGCGCGTCAAGGCGCTGATCGAGGCGGGCGCGGTGAGCGGGCCGGACGGCGAGGTCGTGCGCGACGCGCGGCGCGCCGTCAAGGCCGGCGAGATCTGGACCCTGGCCGAGCCCGCGCCGGCGCCCGCGCGGCCGGAGGCCGAGGCGATCGCGCTCCGCGTCGCCTACGAGGACGCGCATCTGATCGTGGTGGACAAGCCGGCCGGCATGGTCGTGCACCCCGCGCCGGGCGCGGCGCGGGGCACGCTGGTCAACGCGCTGCTGCACCATTGCGGGAGCGGGCTCCTCGGCATCGGGGGGGAGGCGCGGCCGGGGATCGTGCACCGGATCGACAAGGACACCTCCGGCCTGCTGGTCGCCGCCAAGACCGAGGCGGCGCATCGCGGCCTCTCGGCCCTGTTCGCGGCGCATGACGTGGAGCGGGCCTACGCGGCGCTCTGCTGGGGCGCGCCGGGGCCGGAGTCGCCGCGGATCATGGGCCTGCCGGGGGTGAGCGCCGAGCCCGGGGGCCTGCGGGTGGAGGCCGCGATCGCGCGGCATCCCGCGGACCGCAAGCGCATGGCGGTGACCCGTGCGGGCGGTCGGCGCGCGGTGACGCATCTGCGGCGGGTCGGCGTCGCGGCGGAGGGCGCGGCGGCGCGGCTCGTCTGCCGGCTGGAGACGGGGCGGACGCATCAGATCCGGGTGCATCTGGCCTGGCTGGGCCATCCGCTGATCGGAGATCCGGTCTACGGCCGGGGACGGCGGGCGCCGGGGACGCTCGGCGAGGCGGGGGCGGCGGCGGAGGCCTTTCCCCGCCAGGCGCTTCACGCCGCGACGCTGGGCTTCCGTCATCCCGTGACGGGCGAGGCGCTGCGCTTCGAGGCGGCGGAGCCTGAGGATTTCGCCGCGCTGGCGGCGGCCCTCGGCCTTTAGCAGGTTTCTGAGGAAGTCCGGGCTCGACCCTGTCTTGGGCAAATGAGTCTTCTTGCGCATGGCGACGGCGGACGTCGGGCGATGCGCGGGACGGACGTGGCGGCGGCATCGCCCTTCAGCGATGTCGATCCGGAGGAGCGCATTCCCGCACGGCGCCAACTGCGGAAGATCCGGCAGGTGGTGAACGACGCCCTGGCGAGCTTCGATGGCGAGTTCGACCGGCCCTATGCCGCCGACGGGCGGCCGTCGATCGCACCGGAGCGGCTGATCCGGGCCAGCCTGCTGCGGATCCTGTTCTCGATCCGGTCCGAGCGGCAGCTGATGGAGCGGATGCAGTACAACCCTCCGTTCCGCCGGTTCGTCGGGATCGGGATCGGGATCGGGATCGGGATCGGGATCGGGATCGGGATCGGGATCCGGTCTGGGTCCGCCGCCATGTCCGTCAAGAACCGCGACCGGCTGCTGACGACGGAGATGTCGCGCAAGGTGACGGCGGCGATCCTGGCCCATCGGCAGGTGGCGCCGCGCTTGTCGGAGGAGCGCTTCTCGGTAGACGGCGCCCTGATCAAGGCCTGGGCTTCCCTGAAGAGCTTCCGGCGGAGGCCCGAGACCGCGCCGCCCGACGACGATCCCGGCGGCCCGCCCTCGCGCGCCGCCGCCGACCTCCCTCCCGCCGATGCCGATCCGGAGACCGGCCGGATGCGACGCCCAGCCGCCAGAACCCCAACGCCGAAGTCGACTTCCGGGGGCGAGAAACGGTCGAACGCGACCCACGCCTCGACCACGGACCCCCGGCTCTACAGGAAGCCGCCGGGCGCAAGCGCGGTGCTGGGCTGCATGGGTCATGCGCTGATGGAGAACCGATCGGGCCTGATCGTGCGGGGCGGACCGACCCGGGCCGACGGCCATGCCGAACGGAAGGCCGCGCTCGACATGATCCATGCGCATTCGCCGGGCTCCACGCGGCAGCTGCCGCTCGGCGCGGACAAGGGCTACGACAGCGCCGGCTTCGTCCGCGACCTCAGGCAGGCCTGCGCCACCCCCGCATGTCGCCGGGAAGGCGCGCCATTCCGCCATCGAGGGCCGCACCACCCGGCATACGGGCTGCGCCCTGTCCCGGAAGCGCCGGAAGCGGATCGAGCAGCCTTCGGCTGGGCCAAGACCGTCGGCGGCATGGTCCGGACCGCCGACCGCGGCGTCGAAAGGGTGCGATCACGCTTCATCCTGACGACGGCCGCAGCGAACCTCGCGCGACTGCCCCGATTGCTCGCTACACGAGACGCCCCGCCGACCTCGGGAGCGCGCGTCGGATGCCGGGACACGCCCGGATCGGGAACCGACCGATCCGTCCAGCCGGACGAAGTTCCGCCCAAGCGCCTGATTCAGCGCCCTGTCGGCGCCGCCGGGCGAGACCCAGACCGGCGAGGGCCAGGCCGAGCAGCGCCGCGGCGGGCGGCAGGGGCACGCGACCCGCCTCGGGCTCCGGCTCGGGCGCCGACAGCGTTTCGGCGAAGAGGGCGAAGGCATGCGACTTCGCGGTGGTCGCCAGCAGCCAAGGCCCGGCCGGCAGCTCGCGGAAGGCGGTGCCGGGGGGCGTGGTCTCGCTCGGCCCGAAGCTCCAGAACCAGTCGTCGTTGGCGTCCTCGGTCGTGTCGTTGACGATCGAGATCCAGAGGGTCTCTCCTCCGGGCATGGCGAGATCCGGCAGGTCCGCGGCGTATTCGTAGATGTCGGACACGTCGATGGTCTCGCCCGAGGCGGCGCGCGTCGAGGCGAGCGTGACGTCGGCGGCGAGGACGGCGCCGGGCAGGCCCGCGTCGTCGGCGTAGAGGGATAGCGTGAAGCGGTCCACCTCCTGCGGCGATGCGCCGGTGCTGTAGAGGCCGGACCAGGCGACGCCGCGCAGCACGACGGGATCGGCGAGGACGAAGGGGCTCGCCTGCTGCTTGCCCTCGTCGGGGTCGGAGGCGAAGCCGGTGTCGACCTCCTCCGGCGTGATGCCGCTGTCGAACACCGGGCCTGCCGCGGCGGTGGCGGCGACGAGCGCGGCGGTGGCGGCCATCGCGAGAGTCCGCATCGAGATATTCCCCTTTAGGGCGAGTGACCGACGTGGTGTTAACCTGAAATCGGACGCCGGGGAAGCCGGAAATCGCCTTTAGAGAGAAAGTTTGTCAATTCATGCCCGCTTTCGGGGAGGGGCGCCCCGCCGTGACCCTTTGTTTCGGGAACGGTCGGCCCCATATCGCGTTGTAAAGAGGTGACACACCCGAGCCAGAGGAGGCGTCCGTCGAGGGGCGGACGTTCGGAAGGGACGATGAGCTACACGAGATTGCCGGCGCCGTCGCCGGAGCAGGGCATGAGCCGCTACCTCCAGGAGATCCGGAAGTTCCCCATGCTGGAGCCGGAGGAGGAATACATGCTGGCCAAGGCGTGGGTCGATCACGGCGACAAGGAGTCCGCGCACAAGCTGGTGACGAGTCATCTGCGGCTCGCCGCCAAGATCGCCATGGGCTATCGCGGCTACGGTCTGCCGCCGGCGGAGGTGATCTCCGAGGCGAACGTGGGCCTCATGCAGGCGGTGAAGCGTTTCGACCCGGAGAAGGGCTTCCGCCTCGCCACATATGCGATGTGGTGGATCCGCGCGGCGATCCAGGAATACATCCTGCGCTCGTGGAGCCTGGTGAAGATGGGCACCACGGCGGGGCAGAAGAAGCTGTTCTTCAACCTGCGCAAGGCCAAGAACCGCATCGGCGCGCTGGAGGAGGGCGATCTCAGGCCGGAGAACGTCGCGACGATCGCCGACAACCTCGGCGTGACCGAGGCCGAGGTGATCGCGATGAACCGCCGGCTCGCGGGCGGGGACGCGAGCCTCAACGCGCCGTTGAAGTCGGACGGCGAGGGCTCGGCCGAGTGGCAGGACTGGCTGGCGGACGACGACGCCGATCAGGCCGCGCAGTATGCCGAGCGCGACGAGCTCGAGAGCCGGCGCGAACTGCTCATGGCGGCGATGGAGGGGCTCAACGAGCGCGAGCGCCACATCCTGACCGAGCGGCGGCTGAAGGACGATCCCGTGACTTTGGAGGAGCTCTCCAAGGTCTACGAGGTCAGCCGCGAGCGGGTGCGCCAGATCGAGGTCCGCGCCTTCGAGAAGCTGCAGAAGCGGATGCGCGAGCTGGCGGCCGAGAAGGGGATGATCCCGGAGGTCACCTGAGGCTCATCCGGCCTCGGGGAACCGCTCGCCGCCCGCCGGGGCGAGATGCGGCAGCCAGGTCTCGTGGACGTGAAGCCATTCGACGCCGTTCGGCGTCCCTTCCCTCGCGCGGTAGAGGGCGGTGGCGAGGCGCGCCGAATGGCCGCCCGCAAGTCGGTGGTGCTCTTCATATGTGACGAGGGTGCAGTCGCCTGCGGTATGGACGTGGGCCGGGGCCTCCACGCTGATGGCGAAGACGTCGGCGCGATCCGCCAGCTCGCCGTGAAGGGCTTCGAACTCCGTCAGAAGCGCCGCGGCCTCGGTCGTCGTGCCGAGCGGGGAGATCACGCGGAGATCCGGCGCCATGACCTCCGACATGCGCGCGAAGGCGGCGGGCGTCCGGGGAAGGGCGCCGACGAGCCAGTCGCGCAGGAAGGCGTGGAACTCCTCGGTCTCGCGCAGGGCGGCGCGGGCGAGGGCGGGCATGTCGGTCATGACGGCGATTCCTTCGGCGGCGGAGCTCCGAAGCTGGCGGCCGCGACCCCTCCGCGCAACCGGGACCGCGGGACCGGCCTCGGGCCGTTTTCCGAGCGGCGCAGATTTGACTTTCGCGCGGGACGCGCTTTCTCGCCCGCGACACGGCAATTCCGGAGGATGCAGTCCCATGGGCGTCAACGAAAAGTTCGAAGATCCGGCGACCGCGACGGGGTCGCCTGCGACCCAGGTCGTCGACGACGCCTCGGACCCCGCCCCGGTGTCGGGCGAGACGGTGGCGCTCGGCGTCGCGTTCGACGGCTTCGCCGCGGCGATGGAGACCAAGGGCGGACGGCTGCTGCTGACGGTGACGAAGGTGTTTCTGTTCAACTTCGCCGTGTTCGGCCCGCTGATCGCGATGGGCTTCCTGCTGTTTTGGTGACGCGCGAGGCGGCGCGGTCAGCCGATCAGGCCGGTCGCGCCGTCCCAGACCAGCTTGGCGCCGGTGATCGCGAGCATGACCCGGATCAGTCCGAAATAGAGGTGCGCCGGCACCCTGTCGTGCGCCCAGACGCCGAGCAGCATGCCGATCACCGCCACCGGCGCGAGCCAGAGGGCGGCCGTGATCTGCCCTTCGTCGAACAGGCCGACCGCCCAGTAAGGGCCGAGCTTCACGACGTTGACCCACCAGAACAGGATCACCGTGGTCGCCTGATACTCGCCCTTTGAGAGCGGCCGGGTGAGCAGGTGGACGGCGGCGGGCGGCCCGCCGGCATGGCTCGCGAAGCTGGTGAAGCCGGCGACGCCGCCCCAGAAGCCGGCGCGGAGCGGCGCCGGGCGGCGCGCCGCCGCCGGATCCGGGCGCGGACCCCAGCCCCGGGCCTGCGCGAGCTGGAAGGCGACGAAGCCGAGGGCTATGAGCCCGATCAGCAGACGCACCGCCGCCTCCGGCACCACCCAGAAGAAGGCCGCGCCGAGCGCGATGCCGGGGATCGCGCCGATCATCATCGGCCGCGCCTCGGCCAGGTTCCAGCGGCCGCGCCAGGCCCTGAGGCCGGTGAGGTCCATCACCATCAGAAGGGGCAGCATGAGCCCCACCGCGACCTCGGGCGAGGCGACGAGCAGCAGGAGCGGCGTCGCGGCGAAGCCGGCGCCGGCCCCGAAGCCGCCCTTCGAGATGCCGGCCAGCAGCACCGCGGGGATCGCGGCCGCGAGGAACAGGGGATCGGCGATCTCGGGCGGCATCGGCGGCCTCGCGGAAGGGCGGCGCGGCCGGCGCAGCGGCGCGACGGAAGGGCGGCGGAAGCCGACGACGCTTGCGGGGGGCGCGGGATCGCGCTAGCCCCCGCCCGGACCCATACGAGGCTCAATCGCGGGAGACGCAGACGATGTCCAGACCCAAGATCGCGATGATCGGCGCCGGCCAGATCGGCGGCACGCTCGCGCACCTGGCCGGTCTCAAGGAACTCGGCGACGTGGTGCTGTTCGACATCGCCGAGGGCGTGCCCCAGGGCAAGGCGCTCGACATCGCGGAATCGAGCCCGGTCGACGGCTTCGACGCGACCTATGCCGGCGCCAACGACTACTCGGCCATCGCCGGGGCGGACGTCTGCATCGTCACCGCCGGCGTGCCGCGCAAGCCGGGGATGAGCCGCGACGACCTGCTCGGCATCAACCTGAAGGTGATGAAGGCGGTCGGCGAGGGCATCAAGGCCAACTGCCCCGACGCCTTCGTGATCTGCATCACCAACCCGCTCGACGCGATGGTCTGGGCGCTGCGCGAGTTCTCCGGCCTGCCGGCGGAGAAGGTGGTGGGCATGGCGGGCGTGCTCGACTCGGCGCGCTTCCGGTTTTTCCTGGCCGAGGAGTTCAAGGTCTCGGTCAAGGACGTCACCGCCTTCGTGCTGGGCGGGCACGGCGACACGATGGTCCCGCTGACGCGCTACTCGACCGTCGGCGGCATTCCGCTGCCGGACCTCGTGGAGATGGGCTGGACCACGCAGGAGAAGCTGGACGCCATCGTGCAGCGGACCCGCGACGGCGGCGCCGAGATCGTCGGTCTTCTCAAGACCGGCTCGGCCTTCTACGCCCCCGCCGCCTCGGCGATCCAGATGGCGGAGAGCTATCTGAAGGACCAGAAGCGGCTGCTGCCCTGCGCGGCCTGGGTGGAGGGCGCCTACGGGCTCAAGGGCCTCTACGTCGGCGTGCCGGTGGTCATCGGGCACGGAGGGGTCGAGCGGATCGTGGAGATCAAGCTGAACAAGGACGAGCAGACGATGCTCGACAAGTCCGTCGAGTCCGTGAGGGGGCTCGTGGACGCCTGCAAGGGCATCGACGAGGCGCTTGCCTGAACGGCGAAGGCGGGGGGCGGCACGCGCCTTCCGCCCTTGCCCGAACGGCGCTTGCGGGGCATAGGGAGGGCGTCCCCGATAAGGAGCCCGGCCCGATGGAGAAGTTCGAGACCCTGACCGGCGTCGCCGCGCCGATGCCGCAGATCAACGTCGACACCGACATGATCATCCCCAAGCAGTTCCTCAAGACGATCAAGCGGACGGGTCTGGGCAAGAACCTCTTCGACGAGATGCGCTACGACGAAACCGGCGACGAGAAGCCGGACTTCGTGCTCAACCGTCCGGCCTACCGTGACGCGAAGATCCTCGTCACCGGCGCCAACTTCGGCTGCGGTTCCAGCCGCGAACATGCGCCTTGGGCGATCGCCGATTTCGGCATCCGCTGCGTGATCGCGCCGAGCTTCGCGGACATCTTCTTCAACAACTGCTTCAAGAACGGCATCCTGCCGATCGCCCTCCCGCAGGAGGAGGTCGACAAGCTGATGGCGGACGCCGAGAACGGCGCCAACGCCACGCTGACGGTGGACCTTGAGGCTCAGACGATCACGCGGCCCGACGGCTCGACGGTGGCGTTCGACGTGGACCCGTTCCGCAAGCGCTGCCTCCTCGAAGGTCTGGACGACGTCGGCCTGACGCTGGAGAAGGCGGACGCGATCGCGGCCTACGAGACACGGATGGCGGCGGAGCGTCCCTGGCTCGCGCCTGCGGGCTGACCGCCGGCCGCGGGGGTTCTGCGGTGAGCCGCGTCCCGCGCCGCGAAGGCCTTGGACCGGCGCGGCCGCGGCCGGGTCGATGACGCGGATGCGGGAGTCGGCGCATTATCCTGGTGCCGCGTTGCGCGCCCTGGCGGTGGCGGCGGCCGTCGCGGCCCCGTCGTTGCTGGTCGCGCCGTCTCCCGTGGCGGCAGGCCCCGAACTCTCCTTTCTCGTCGGAGCCGCGGCCGGTCTGATGGTGCTGTTCGAGTATGGCGCGCGCACGCCGGCGCTGGTGGATTTCCGCTTCGCGCCGCCGTTCAACCGGCTCCGCTTCGCGACGTTCCTGTTGACGCTCGCCGCGGCGACGGCGGCGGCGTCATGGCCTGCCGCGGGGCGTCTGGGCTTGACGCTGGCCGAAGCGATGGCGGGCGCGGCGAGCCCGGTCGACCTCGCCGCCTGGGCGGTCACGCGGGACTCGGCCCCCCGTCCGGATCCCGCGCTGAGGGCGATCGGCGCGCTGACGCTGGTCGCGGCGCTGAGCGGCCTGGCGGGCGCCGGCGCCTGGATCTGGTTCGGCGAATGGCCCGGCGACCCCGAGCGGTTCAATCGATGGATGAACCTTCCGACGTTCGAGCCCTCGGACGAGGGTGACGCTGCGCCTTGGTTGAGGCGGCAGGGCGGCCTTGCGGCGTTGATCGGGCTGGCGCTGCCGGTGGCCTTGACGGGTCTCGGCGCCGGGGCGAGCCGGCTGTTCGCGGCGGATCTTTTCGCGGCGCCGTTGGCGCAGGTCTGGGCCGCGACGATCTGGGCGGGGTTGCCCGCCTGCGTGCTGCTGAGGGCGGTGGCGCTACTCAAGCTCGCGCGGATCGCGCGCAGGGACGCTCCGTGAGGCCCGTCGCGGCGGCGCTGCTGGCGTTGGGGGTGGCCTCCGCGGCGCATGCGGAGCCCCTGCCTCCGCCGGCGGAGGGTTCGGTGCGCGTCGCGGCCTTCAACGCGGCGCTCAGCCGGGCCGGCGCCGGCGTCGCCTGGAAGGACGTCGCGGAGGCTGACGCGCAGCCTCGGGCGGTGGCGGAGATCGTCCGGCGGGTGCGGCCTGACGTGCTGCTGGTGCTGGAGCTGGACCACGACCTCGAGGGCCGGGCGCTGGGCGCCTTGGCGGCGCTGATCGCGAAGGACGGAGAGACGCCGGGCGTCGATTACCGGCATCGCCTGACGGCGCCGGTCAACACGGGCGTGCCGACGGGGCTGGACCTCGACGGCGACGGCGTCGCGGCGGGCCCGGGGGACGCGCAGGGCTGGGGGCGGTTTCCGGGGCAATACGGGATGGCGGTGCTCTCGCGCCTGCCGATCGAGGGGCTCAGGAGCTTCCGCCGTTTGCTCTGGGCGGAGATGCCGGGGAGCCTGATGCCCGGCGCCGGGTTGCCGGAGGCGGCGGCGGGCGTGCAGCGGCTGTCCTCCAAGTCGCACTGGGACGTGACCGTGCGGCTGCCGTCGGGGCAGGCGTTCCACCTTCTGGCGAGCCATCCGACGCCGCCGGTCTTCGACGGGCCGGAGGACCGCAACGGGCGGCGGAACCATGACGAGATCCGGTTCTGGGTCGACTACGTCTCCGACGAGGACTGGATGACGGACGATTCGGGGCGTCGCGGCGGGCTGGCGCCGGGGGCCGCCTTCGTGGTGGCGGGCGACCTCAACGCCGATCCGGCCGACGGGGAGGCCCGGCGCGGGGCGATCGCGGCGCTGCTGTCGCATCCGCGCGTGCAGGATCCGGCGCCGCGGAGCGAGGGCGGGGTCTCGGCCGCGGCCGATCAGGGGGGCGCGAACGCGCGGCACGCGGGCGATCCGGCGCTCGACACGGCCGATTGGCGGGACAGGCCGGCGCCGGGGAACCTGCGGGTGGACTACGTTCTGCCCTCGACCGACTGGGCGGTGACGGGAGCCGGGGTGTTCTGGCCGGCGCCGGGCGAGGCGGGGGCGGCGCTCGTCAAGGGCGGGCGGCGGCCGGCGAGTTCGGACCACCGGCTGGTCTGGGTGGATCTTCGGCCTTCGGGGCGCTGATCCGGGCGGCGGCGTCGTCGGAATCGGCGCCGCGATCGTGCGCATGCCGTGCGGGCGAGGCGCCGCGACCGTCGGCCGTCGGTGTGTCTTTCGTCGGCCTTTCGTCGGACATTCATATGCCGTTCGTCGGGCCCGCGTGCCGCGCCGGTCGGGGTCGCGTCGGCCGTGCGTGCGGCGGATGTCGGCATGTCGGGCGGCTGCGGCGGCGGGGCGAAGGGGGTCTCGGGCCTGGCCCGCGGCCGGCGGCGGGGCGCGGCGCGGGAGCATAGGGCCTGGAGGTTGGGCAAGCGTTCAGAACCGGCGGTGGCTCAAGCCTCGGTTCGTCGGTCGTGATCGACGGGCGCGGGGCCGGAGGGGCGATGGGCGTAGCTTGGGATCGGGGGCGCGGCGGTCGGGCGCGGAGCGGTCGTGAGGCGCATTCGGACAGGGCGGAGTCTGCGGTCCAGCCGGGTCATGCGCGGGCCCCGACGCGAACGCCCCGCGCCGTTTCGGGCGCGGGGCGTTCGGATACCCTCGGCGGCGAGGGCGTCAGACGCCGAGCTGGCCAGCGAGGAACTTGAAGTCGTTGATCCGCTGGGCGGCGATGATCCGCGCTTCGCCCTCGGCCGCCTCGTGCGCGGCCTCCGCCTCGGCGAGCTTCGCGGTGAACCAGTCGCCGGTCGCCTCCGACTTCGGGATCGCCTCCTCGGCGAGGACGGCGGCGGCCTCGGGCGAGATCTCGGCGAAGCCGCCGGTGACGACGTACTCCGTGGAGCCCGAGCCGGTCCGCACCGTCACCACGCCGGGACGCAGCGTGGTGAGGAACGGGGCGTGGTTCGGCAACGCCGTCAGGTCGCCTTCGGCGCCCGGGATCTGCAGGCTGTCGGCCTCGCCGGAGGCGAGCTTGCGCTCCGGCGAGACGAGATCGTAGGCGAAGGCCATCTCGCGCTCTCCCTCAGGCCGCTTCGGCGGCCAGCTTCTGCGCCTTCTTCTGCACCTGCTCGATGTCGCCCACCATGTAGAAGGCGGCCTCGGGCAGGTGGTCGAACTCGCCGTCGCAGACGCGCTTGAAGCTGTCGATCGTCTTCTCCAGCGGCACCTGAACGCCCGGCGAGCCGGTGAACACCTCGGCCACGTCGAAGGGCTGGGAGAGGAAGCGCTGGATCTTCCGGGCGCGGGCCACGGTCAGCTTGTCCTCTTCCGAGAGCTCGTCCATGCCGAGGATCGCGATGATGTCCTGGAGCGCCTTGTAGCGCTGCAGGATCTCCTGCACCCGACGCGCGACGTCGTAGTGCTCCTGCCCGATGACGGCCGGGTCGAGGAGCCGCGAGGTGGAGTCGAGCGGGTCCACGGCGGGGTAGATGCCGAGCTCGGAGATCGCGCGCGAAAGCACCGTGGTGGCGTCGAGGTGGGCGAAGGACGTGGCCGGCGCGGGGTCGGTCAGGTCGTCCGCCGGCACGTAGATCGCCTGCACCGAGGTGATCGAGCCCGACCGCGTCGAGGTGATCCGCTCCTGCAGCTGGCCCATGTCGGTGGCCAGCGTCGGCTGGTAGCCCACCGCCGAGGGGATGCGGCCGAGAAGCGCCGACACCTCGGAGCCCGCCTGGGTGAAGCGGAAGATGTTGTCCACGAAGAAGAGGACGTCGGTGCCGGACTGGTCGCGGAACTGCTCGGCCAGGGTCAGGCCGGTCAGGGCGACGCGGGCGCGGGCGCCCGGCGGCTCGTTCATCTGGCCGTAGACAAGCGCGACCTTCGACTTCGAGAGATCCTCCTCGTCGATGACGCCGGACTCGATGAACTCGTAGTAGAGGTCGTTGCCCTCGCGGGTGCGCTCGCCGACGCCGGCGAACACCGAGAAGCCGGAGTGCACCTTGGCGATGTTGTTGATCAGCTCCTGGATCAGCACGGTCTTGCCGACGCCGGCGCCGCCGAACAAGCCGATCTTGCCGCCCTTGGCGTAGGGGGCGAGCAGGTCGATGACCTTGATGCCGGTCACGAGCATCTCGGATTCGGTCGACTGGGCGGCGAATTCCGGCGCGGACTGATGGATCGCGCGGCGCTCCTCGGCCTCGACCGGGCCCTTCTCGTCGATCGGATCGCCGATGACGTTCAGGATGCGCCCGAGCGTGGCGTCGCCCACGGGCACCGTGATCGGGCCGCCGGTGTCCTCGACCTTCTGGCCGCGCACGAGGCCTTCGGTCGAGTCCATGGCGATGGTGCGCACGGTGTTCTCGCCGAGATGCTGCGCGACCTCGAGGACGAGCCGGACGCCGTGGTTGTCCGTCTCGAGGGAATTGAGGATCGCCGGCAGGTCGTCGTCGAACTGGATGTCGACGACCGCGCCGATGACCTGGGTGATCTTGCCGGTGGCCATGCCTTCGGTCTCCTGTCGGGGTCAGAGCGCCTCGGCGCCCGAGATGATTTCGATGAGCTCCTTCGTGATCGCGGCCTGGCGGGAGCGGTTGTACTCCAGCGTCAGGCGGTCGATCAGATCGCCGGCGTTGCGGGTCGCGCTGTCCATGGCGGACATGCGCGCGCCCTGCTCCGACGCCGCGTTCTCGAGAAGAGCCGTGAAGATCTGCGTCGCGACGGCGCGGGGAAGAAGGTCCGCGAGGATCGCGTCCTCCCCCGGCTCGTAGTCGTAGAGCGTGCCGGACTTCTCGGCCTGCTCGCGCTCCTCCTCGCCCTCCTCGGAGAACTGCGCCGGGACGATCTGCTGCGCGGTCGGGATCTGGGAGATCACGGACTTGAAACGGTTGTAGAACAGCGTCGCGACGTCGAACTCCTCCGCCGCGAAGCGCGACAGCACGTCCTGCGCGATGGCCTGCGCCGTCGGGTAGCTGACGCGCTTCACGTCGGAGAGGTCGACGTGGTGGACCATCAGGTCGCGCCAGTCGCGGCGAAGCTGCTCTCGCCCCTTGCGGCCGATGGTGATGATCCGGACCGTCTTGCCCTCGCGCACAAGGTCGCGGATGTGCTGGCGCGCGAGGCGCACGATGGTCGAGTTGAAGCCGCCGCACAGGCCGCGCTCGGAGGTCGCCACGATCAGGAGGTGCGTGTCCTCCTTGCCGGTGCCGGCGAGGAGCTTCGGCGCCGTGTCCTTGTTCGCGTTGGCCGAGAGGCGGCCGAGCACGGCGTCCAGCCGCTCGGCGTAGGGCCGGGCGGCCTCGGCGGCCTCCTGCGCGCGGCGGAGCTTGGCCGCCGCGACCATCTGCATGGCCTTGGTGATCTTCCGGGTCGACTTGACCGAGTTGATCCGGTTCTTGAGGTCCTTGAGGCTCGGCATTCCGGCGTCCCTTCCTGCGTTCCGCCGCGCCTTACGCGAAGCCCTTCGCGAAGTCCTCGATGGCCGACTTGATCTTCTCGGCGAGATCGCCCTCGACTTTGCGGTCGTTGGTCTCGATGTCGTCGAGCAGGGCCTGGTGCTTGGAGCGCAGATGGGTCAGCAGCCCACGCTCGAACCGGGTGACGTCGGACACCGCGATGTCGTCGATGTAGCCGTTGGTGCCGGCGTAGATGACGCAGACCTGCTCGGCGTTGGTGAGCGGGGAGTACTGCGGCTGCTTCAGAAGCTCGGTCAGGCGGGCGCCGCGGTTCAGAAGGCGCTGGGTCGAGGCGTCGAGGTCGGAGCCGAACTGCGCGAAGGCCGCCATCTCGCGATACTGCGCGAGCTCCAGCTTGATCGAGCCGGCGACGGACTTCATGGCCTTGGTCTGGGCCGAGGAACCGACGCGGGACACCGAGAGGCCGACGTTCACCGCGGGACGGACGCCCTGGTAGAACAGCTCCGTCTCCAGGAAGATCTGCCCGTCGGTGATCGAGATCACGTTGGTCGGGATGAAGGCGGAGACGTCGCCGGCCTGCGTCTCGATGATCGGCAGCGCGGTCATGGAGCCGGCGCCGTGATCGTCGTTCATCTTCGCCGCGCGCTCGAGCAGGCGGGAGTGCAGGTAGAAGACGTCGCCCGGATAGGCCTCGCGGCCCGGCGGACGGCGCAGCAGCAGCGACATCTGGCGGTAGGCGACGGCCTGCTTGGAGAGGTCGTCGTAGATGATCAGCGCGTGCATGCCGTTGTCGCGGAAGTGCTCGGCCATGGTGCAGGCGGCGTAGGGCGCGAGGAACTGCATCGGGGCCGGGTCGGAGGCGGTGGCGGCGACGATGATCGAGTAGTCGATCGCGCCGGTCTCCTCCAGCTTCTTGACGAGCTGGGCGACGGTGGAGCGCTTCTGCCCGACCACGCAGTAGACGCAGTAGAGCTTCTTGGACTCGTCGTCGCCGGCTGCCTCGTTGTAGACCTTCTGGTTGAGGATCGCGTCGAGCGCCACGGCGGTCTTGCCGGTCTGGCGGTCGCCGATGATCAGCTCGCGCTGGCCGCGACCGATCGGGATCAGGGCGTCGATCGCCTTCAGGCCGGTCGCCATCGGCTCGTGCACCGACTTGCGGGGGATGATCCCCGGCGCCTTGACGTCGGCGCGCATGCGCGCGTGGGCGTCGATCTCGCCCTTGCCGTCGATCGGCGTGCCGAGCGCGTCGACGACGCGGCCGAGCAGACCCTTGCCCACCGGCACGTCGACGATGTCGCCGGTGCGCTTGACGAGATCGCCCTCGGCGATGCCGCGGTCGTCGCCGAAGATCACGATGCCGACGGAGTCGACCTCGAGGTTGAGGGCCATGCCGCGCATGCCCCCCGGAAACTCGACCATCTCGCCGGCCTGGATGTTGTCCAGCCCGTAGACGCGGGCGATGCCGTCGCCGACGGAGAGGACGCGCCCAACCTCGGAGACCTCGGCCTCCTGGCCGAAGTTCTTGATCTGCTCCTTCAGGATCGCGGAGATCTCTGCGGCTTGGATGGTCATGTCACCCGACCTCTCTCATGGCGTTCTTGAGGCTCGTGAGCTTCGAGCGGATCGACGTGTCGATCAGTCTCGAGCCGAGCTTGACGACGAGGCCGCCGATGAGGCTCGCATCGACGGCGGTTTCCAGCTTCACCTCGCGGCCCACGGCGCCGGCCAGCGCCTCCGACAGCGCGTTGCGCTGGGCCTTGGTGAGTCTCTGCGCGGACGTGACCTCGGCGGTGACCTCGCCGCGGCGGCGGGCCAGCATGTCGAGGAACGCGTCGCAAACGTCGGGCAGCGTGAACAGACGGCGCTTGGCGGCCATGAGGCCGAGCACGTTCTTCGTCAGCTGCGAGAGGTTCATCGCGTCGGCGACGGCGACGACGGCGTCGCCTGTCTCCTCGCGGCCGTAGATCGGGCTGGCGAGCAGCGTGCGCAGCTCCTCGCTCTCGGCCAGAGCCTCCTTCAGCGCGCGCACGTCGCGCTCCGCGGCCTCCAACGAGCCGCTTTCGTCGGCGAGCTCGAACAGCGCCGTCGCGTATCGCCCGGCGATGCCGGAGGACTCCGATGCTGACTGTGCCACGGGACCCCTTCCGCTTGTCCGGGCCGGAGGCCCGCCTCGTTTTTTTCTCGCGGCCCGCTTGGGCACGAGAGACACGCCTGAACAGGGACGGACGCCGCGGCGAACCGCCTCCCCTCGAGCCGAGGTGGTCTTAACAGAGCCCCCCGAGCCGCGCAACCGCGCCCCATGCCCCGGAGCGGGCCTGTCAAGTGCTTGCGCCCGCTGCGTCATCACGATGAGAAGAGACCGGGGTGCGACGTTTCCTCCGCCGCGGTCGCGAAGCCGCGTTCCGCAGCGCGGCGCCGGATTCGACGCGGGGGCTCAGAGGTCCGCGCCGACGGCGTCCTCGACATGGGCGAAGCCGTCCCGCGCGAGCAGGTCGTCCAGGCCTTCGGCGAGGCGCGTCAGCAGCGACGGCCCTTCGTAGACGAGCGCGGTATAGACCTGCACGAGGCGCGCTCCGGCGCGGATGCGCGCATAGACGTCCCCGGGCGTGGAGAGTCCGCCGACGCCGACGAGAGGCACGCGGCCGGCGGTGCGCCGGGCGACGGCGGCGAGGACGGTCTGCGCGCGGTCGCGGAGGGGAGCGCCGGAGAGGCCGCCGGCCTCCGTCGCGTGGGACGAGCGCAGGCCGTCGCGCGCGAGGGTGGTGTTGGTGGCGACGATGCCGTCGGCGCCCTCTGCGAGGCAGGCGTCCACCGCCTCGGCCAGCGCGGTCTCGTCGAGGTCGGGCGCGAGCTTGACGAGGACGGGGGCGCCGGGGGCGGCGGCGTCGCGGGCGGCGAGGACGCGGCCGAGCAGCGCCTCGAGCGCCGCCCTGCCCTGAAGGTCGCGCAGGCGTTCGGTGTTGGGCGAGGAGACGTTGACGGTGAAGATCTCCGCGAGGCCGGCGAAGCGGGTCAGGACGGCGGCGTAGTCGCCGGCGCGGTCCGCGCTGTCCTTGTTGGCGCCGAGGTTGACGGCGACGGGGCCGGGGGGGAGGCCCTTGGCGCGGGCGGCGGCGAGGCGCGCGGCGATCGCCTCCATGCCGTGGTTGTTGAAGCCGAAGCGGTTGATGACGCCCCGGTCCTCCGGCAGCCGGAACAGGCGCGGGCGCGGATTGCCCGGCTGCGAGCGCGGGGTCACGGCGCCGATCTCCACGAAGGCGGCGCCGGCGGCGAGGGCGCCGGCCACGGCCTCGGCGTTCTTGTCGAAGCCGGCGGCGATGCCGACGGGATGCGCGACGTCGAGGCCCCAGACCTTGCCGGCGAGGCGCGGACGCGGCGGCGCCGGACCCGGAGAGAGGCCGAGGGCGTGCCGTGCGGCGAGGGCCGTGAGGGCGAGGGCGTGCGCGCGCTCCGGATCGAGGCGCGAGAGGAGGGCGAGGCCGGCGCGCTCCGCGAGGCTCATGCCTCCGAGGCTCCGAAGCCCTCGGGAAACACGTGCCGGCCGTCGGGTCCGATCGGCAGCGGCACGCTCCAGAGCATCGCGGCGCGGGGCAGCGGGGCGTGGAGATGCGGGAAGAGGGCGCCGCCGCGTGAGGGCTCCCAGCGGAGCGCGCCGCCGAATCCGGCCGAATCGAACGCCAGCAGTCGGAGGCCTTCTTCGCCCGCGAAATGCCTCGCGGCGGTCTCGGGCGCCTGTTCGGCGGTGGAGAGATGGACGTACCCGTCGGCCAGGTCGACGGGCGCCCCGGCGAAGGCCTCCTGCATCTTGAAGGCCGACCACTCCTCGGGACGCAAGATCTTGTAGATGAGGCGAGCTTCGGCGGGCGTGCGAGACTCGGGGTTGACGTCCGTCATGGATTAATGAATCCTTAACGTGTTGTTCGACTCGCAGACAAGCGGTTGGACCTGTTGCGTAACTCGATGTGCCTGCGCGTAGTTTCTGGGCAGGATCACGTGATCTGGGGCGGCCCGTATGCCGACTGCGGGCCGCCCCTTTTCAGTTCCGAGCGCCCCCAGGCGCTCAGAGGAAGCCTTCGGCCTTCGCCCAGGCGTGCGCGGCGTCGAGCGCGCCCTCCATCGGTTCGAACATCGCCTCGACCTCCTGCTCAGTGATGATCATCGGCGGGCAGAAGGCGACGGTGTCGCCGATGGCGCGCAGGATGACGCCGTGCTTGAGCAGTTCCTGGCAGACCTTCGGGCCGACCTTGCCGGCGGGCTGGAACATGGTGCGGCCGGTCTTGTCGGGCGCGAGCTCGAGCCCGCCCAACAGGCCGACGCCGCGCGCCTCGCCCACGAGGGGATGATCGGCGTATTCGCGGAGCTTGGCCTGGAACGCGGGGGCGACGCTGCGGACGTGGTCGAGGATCCGCCGCTCGCGGTAGAGGCGCAGCGCGGCGACGCCGACGGCGCAGCCGAGCGGGTGGCCGCCATAGGTGAAGCCGTGGCCGAACACGCCGAGCTTGTCGGTGTTGGCCTCGATCGCCTCGGCCATCTCCTCGTTGATGGCGACGGCCGAGAGCGGCGCGTAGCCGCCGGTGAGCTGCTTGGCGAAGCTCATCGAGGTCGGGCGCACGTCGAAGGTGTCCGAGCCGAACCACTCGCCGGTGCGCCCGAACCCGCAGATCACCTCGTCGGCGATCATCAGGACGTCGTGCTTCTCGAGGATCGGGCGGATCGCCTCGAAATAGCCCTCGGGCGGGACGATGACGCCGCCGGCGCCCATCACGGGCTCGGCGATGAAGGCGGCGACCGTCTCCGGCCCCTCGCGCTCGATCAGCGTCTCGAGCTCGTTCGCGAGGCGGGCGGAGAAGGCGCGCTCGTCCTCGCCCGGCTCGGCCCCGCGCCAGTGGTGGGGGGTGAGGGTGTGGTGGATGCGATCGACCGGCAGGTCGAAGTCGGCGTGGTTGTAGGGCAGGCCGGTCATCGAGGCGGAGACGATGGTGACGCCGTGATAACCCTTGACGCGGGAGATGATCTTCTTCTTCTCCGGCCGGCCGCGAGCGTTGTTGTAGTACCAGGCGAGCTTCACCTGGCTCTCGTTCGCCTCGGAGCCCGACGACTGGTAGAACACCTTGGACATGCCGGGGGCGAGGTCCTTGATCGCCTCGGCGAGTTCGATGGCGGGCTCGTGGGAACGGCCGCCGAACAGGTGGTAGTAGGGGAGGCGGTGCATCTGCTCGATCGCCGCCTCGACCAGCTCCTTGTCGCCGAAGCCGAGGCCGCAGCACCAGAGGCCGGCCATGCCTTCGATGTATTCCTTGCCCTCGGCGTCCGTGACGTAGACGCCGCGCCCCTCCGCGATCACGTGCGCGCCGGTTTTCCGGTGCTGCACGGCGTTGGTGTAGGGGTGAAGCAGGGCCTCGACGTCGCGCGCCTGCATGTTCGTGAGCTGACCGTCCGGCATGGTTCCGTCTCCCTGGATGTCGTCGCGCCTGACGATAGCAGGCCGCGGGGGCCGGCGTAACGGGGTCCGTTCGGCGCGGGTTGACGCCGCGCGCACCGCGACGGATGCGGGGGGAGGGCGCATGCGGCGCCGGGAGGGGGGCGCCCGTTGATCGACATCGCGTTGCTGTTCGTCGCGTATCTGCTCTCGCAGTTCTACCGGTCGTTCCTGCCGGTGCTGACGCCGGCGTTGACGGCGGATCTGGGCGTCGATGCGGCGGACCTGTCGCGCGCGGCGGGGGCGTGGTTCGTCGCCTTCGCGGCGATGCAGGCGCCGGCCGGGCTGGCCCTGGACCTTTCGGGGCCGCGGCGGCTGGTGGCGGCGGGGCTGGTCGCCGGCTGCGGCGGCGGCGCGCTGCTGTTCGGCGCGGCCGAGGGCGCCTGGTGGCTGGTCGCCGGGATGGCGCTGATCGGGGCGGGCTGCGCGCCGATCCTGATCTCCGGGCTGTTCCTGTTCGCGCGCCGGTTTCCGCCGGGGCGGTTCGCGACCCTGGCGGGGCTGATGATCGGCTTCGGCTCGCTCGGCAACGTCCTGGGCGCGGCGCCGCTGGCGGCGGCGGTGGAGGCCTTCGGCTGGCGCTCGGTGATGGCGGGCCTCGCGGCGGCGGCGGGGACGCTGGGGCTCGTCGCGCTCGCGGTGATGCGCGATCCGCCGCGGCTGGAGACGACGGGCGCGGGCGGCGCTCTCGCCGGGTATGCGGAGCTGTTGAGGATCCGGGCGCTGTGGCCGGTGATCCCGCTGGCGCTGTTCTCCTATGCGGTGCCGGTCGGGCTGCGCGGGCTCTGGAGCGGGCCCTGGCTGGCGGAGGTGCACACGCTCGACACTCTGGCGCTGGGTCAGGCGATCCTTTGGATGGCGATCGCGATGACGGCGGGGAACTTCGCCTTCGGGCCGCTGGACCGGCTGCTCGGCACGCGGAAATGGGTGCTGGTGGGGGCCAACGCCGTGGTCGCGGCGCTGATCTGGGCGCTGGCGTTGGGGCCGGCGGCGGGCGGCCCGGCGGCGGCGGCCGTGATCCTCGCCGCGATCGGGTTCTTCGGCGGCACCTATGCGGTGATGTCGGCGCATTTCACCGCCTTCGCCCCGGCGCGGCTGACGGGGCGGGCGGTGACGCTGCTGACGGTGTTCACCATCGGCGGGGCGGGGCTGGGCCAGCTGATCACCGGCGCGATCCACGAGGCGTCGGGCGCCGGGCCGGAGGCCTACGGGCCGGTCTTCCTCTGGTACGCCGGCACGCTGACGATCGCGTTGGGGATCTACCTGTTCAGCCGGGACGCGAAGCCCTGAGCCGGGAGGCTCCGGTCAGGCGGCCTCGCGGATCTCCGCCGCGACGATCTCCACCAGGTCGGACATGATGCGGTTCATCTCGAAGTCCTTGGGCGTGTAGACCCTGGCGACGCCGAAGCCCTTCAGCGTCTCGGCGTCGGGGTCGGGGATGATGCCGCCGACCACCACCGGCACGTCGTCGAGGCCGGCGGCGCGCATGCGCTCCATCACCTCGCACACCAGCGGGACGTGGCTGCCGGAGAGGATGGAGAGGCCGACGACATGGGCCGATTCCTCGAGCGCGGCGTTGACGATCTGCGCCGGGGTGAGGCGGATGCCCTCGTAGACGACCTCCATGCCGGCGTCGCGGGCGCGCACGGCGATCTGCTCGGCGCCGTTGGAGTGACCGTCGAGGCCCGGCTTGCCGACGAGCAGCTTGAGTCGGCGGCCGAGGCGGGCGGAGAGGGCCTCCACCGCCTCGCGCACCTCCTCGAGCCCGTCATGGGAGAAGGCGGAGGATTTCGCGACGCCGGTGGGGGCGCGGTATTCGCCGAACACCTCGCGCATGGCGGCGCCCCATTCGCCGGTGGTGACGCCGGCCTTCGCGGCCTCGATCGAGGGGGGCATGATGTTGCGGCCCTCGCGGGCGGCGGCCTTGAGCGCCTCGATGGCGGCCTGCGCGCGGGGCTCGTCGCGCGCCTCGCGCCAGACGTTCAGACGGTCGATCTGGTCCTGCTCGACGCCCTCGTCGACGACCATGATGCCGCCCTCGCCGGTGGTGAGCGGGGAGGGCTCGGTCTCGACGTATCTGTTGACGCCGATCACGGAGGTCTCGCCGCTCTCGATGCCGGCGAGGCGGGCGGAGTTCGATTCCACCAGCTTCGACTTCATGTAGTCGATGGCCTGCACGGCGCCGCCCATGCCGTCGATGCGGGCGAGCTCCTCGCGCGCGCCGGCCTTCAGCGCCTCGACCTTGCGCTCCACGGCGGGGTTGCCGTCGAAGAGGTCGTCGTATTCGAGGAGGTCGGTCTCGTAGGCGAGGATCTGCTGCATCCGGAGGGACCACTGCTGGTCCCAGGGGCGGGGCAGGCCGAGCGCCTCGTTCCAGGCGGGCAGCTGGACCGCGCGGGCGCGGGCGGTCTTCGAGAGCGTGACCGCCATCATCTCGATCAGGATGCGATAGACGTTGTTCTCGGGCTGCTGCTCGGTCAGGCCGAGGGAGTTGACCTGCACGCCGTAGCGGAAGCGGCGGAACTTCTCCTCGGTCACGCCGTAGCGATCGGCGCAGATCTCGTCCCAGAGATCGACGAAGGCCCGCATCTTGCACATCTCGGTCACGAAGCGGATGCCGGCGTTGACGAAGAAGGAGATGCGACCGACGACCTTGGGGAAGTCCTCGTCCGAGACCTCGCCCCGCGCCTTCACCGCGTCGAGCACGGCGATGCCGGTGGCCAGCGCGTAGGCGAGTTCCTGCTGCGGCGTCGCGCCGGCCTCCTGCAGGTGGTAGCTGCAGACGTTCATCGGGTTCCACTTCGGAACCTCGGCGTAGGTGTAGGCGGCGATGTCGGCGATGAGGCGGAGCGAAGGCTCCGGCGGGAACACGTAGGTCCCGCGGGAGAGGTATTCCTTGATGATGTCGTTCTGCACCGTGCCGGTGAGCTTCGTGACGTCGGCGCCCTGCTCCTCGGCCACCGCGATGTAGAGCGCGAGCAGCCAGGCGGCCGTCGCGTTGATCGTCATCGAGGTGTTCATCCTGTCGAGCGGGATGTCGGCGAAGAGCGCCCTCATGTCGCCGAGATGGGCGACGGGCACGCCGACTTTGCCGACCTCGCCCTTGGCGAGGACGTGGTCGGAGTCATAGCCCGTCTGGGTCGGCAGGTCGAAGGCGACGGAGAGGCCGGTCTGTCCCTTGGCGAGGTTGCCGCGATAGAGCGCGTTGGAGGCCGTGGCGGTCGAGTGTCCCGCATAGGTGCGGAAGATCCAGGGCTTGTCGCGCTCGGTCATGGCTCGAATCCTCGCTTTTGCTGCGGCGCAATCTAGCGGTCGCGAACGGCAGCGCAAGAACCTTTCGCCGGACGGTCCCATACGGAAACATAGTGAGTCGGCGTGCGCACTTGCGGCGGCGTGCGGCGCGCCGCAGGCTCCGAGTCGGGTCGACGGGAGGAACGGCACGATGGGCGCGGGCGGACGGATCGTGAAGGGGCCGGAGTGGATGCGCGCCGCGGGGATCTGGAGCGGGCGGATCGAGGGGCGCGACCTCGGCACGGGGATGACGGTGCTGTTCTACGCTTCGGAGGAGGACGATCCGGGGGTGCCGCTGCACGTTCACGACTACGACGAGTTGTTCGTCATCCGCGAGGGCCGGGCGCTGTTCACCGTGGGCGGCGAGGAGATCGAGGCGGAGGCCGGGGACGTGGTGTTCGGGCCGGCGCGTGTTCCGCACAAGTTCCGCAATCTGGGGCCGGGGCGGCTGGAGACCACGGACATCCATCTGAGCGAGCGCTTCGAGCAGACGCTCCTCGACGATCCGGACGCGCGATGAGCAAGACGACGGAGCGGCTGATCCGGGTCGAGGCCGCGGTGCGGCCGGACTGGATCGACTTCAACGGGCACATGCGGGACGCCTATTTCATGCTGGTCGTCAGCTGGGCCAACGACGCGCTGATGGAGGCGTCGGGCCTCGGGCCGGCGTATCTCTCTCGGACGGGCTGCACGCTCTACAATCTCGAGAACCACGTGCGGTTCCTGAAGGAGGCGCATGAGGGCGACGCGCTCAGGGTCGAGATGCGCGTGCTCGATTGCGACGCGAAGCGGGTGCACCTGTTCGCGGAGGTGTCGCGGCCGGCGGACGGCGCGACGCTGGCGCTGAACGAGGCGGTGCTGCTGCACGTCTCGCAGCGCGGCGAGCGTGTGCGGGCGGCGGAGATGCCGGGGGAGACGCGCGCCTGGCTGGAGGCGGCGAAGGCGGAGGCGGCGCGGATGGCGGCGCCGGCGATGCGGGCGGGGCCGATCGGGCTGGTCCGGCGCTGAAACTCTTCTGCTGCGCCGCACACAGGACTTGCGTGCGTGGGCGCGCAATGTCATTCACGCCCTCGGCGGAAATTCGTAAGATTGTTGCGCGCGCCCGGCCCCCGCCGCCGGCGCCTGTCGAGACATGGAGCGAGAGATGGCCCCCCTGGACGCGCCCGCGGCCGCCTTCGACTACGACGCGCCGGTCAAGGACCTCTACGAGGTGGGCGAGATCCCGCCCCTCGGCCACGTTCCCGAGAAGATGCACGCCTGGGTGCTGCGCCGGGAGCGGCACGGCCAGCCGAACGACGCCGTCAAGGTCGAGGTCGTGGACACGCCGAAGCTCGACAGCCACGAGGTGTTGATCCTCGTGATGGCGGCGGGCGTGAACTACAACGGCGTCTGGGCGATGCTGGGCCAGCCGGTCTCGGTGTTCGACGGGCACAAGCAGCCCTATGCGGTGCTCGGCTCCGACGCCGCGGGCATCGTCTGGGCCGTCGGCGACAAGGTGAAGCGCTGGAAGGTGGGCGACGAGGTGGTCGTTCACTGCAACCAGGACGACGGCGACGACGAGGAGTGCAACGGCGGCGATCCGATGTTCTCCCCGTCCCAGCGGATCTGGGGCTACGAGGCGCCGGACGGCTCCTTCGCGCAGTTCGCCCGGGTTCAGGCGCAGCAGCTGATGGCGCGGCCGCGGCACCTGACCTGGGAGGAGTCGGCCTGCTACACGCTGACCCTCGCCACCGCCTACCGGATGCTGTTCGGGCATCATCCGCATGAGCTGAAGCCGGGCCAGAACGTGCTGGTCTGGGGCGCTTCGGGCGGGCTCGGCTCCTTCGCGATCCAGCTGGTGAACACGGCCGGGGCGAACGCGATCGGCGTGATCTCGGACGAATCGAAGCGGGAATTCGTGATGGATCTCGGCGCCAAGGGGGTGCTGAACCGCAAGGACTTCGCCTGCTGGGGGCAGATGCCGACGGTCAACACGCCGGAATACAAGGAATGGTTCGGCGAGGTCCGCAAGTTCGGCAAGGCGATCTGGGACGTCACCGGCAAGGGCAACAACGTCGACATGGTGTTCGAGCATCCGGGCGAGAGCACGTTTCCGGTCAGCGTCTTCGTCGTCAGGCGCGGCGGCATGGTGGTGATCTGCGCCGGCACGACCGGGTTCAATCTGACGCTCGACGCCCGTTACCTCTGGATGCACCAGAAGCGGGTGCAGGGATCGCATTTCGCCAATCTCAAGCAGGCGAGCGCGGCCAACAAGCTGATGCTCGAGCGTCGGCTCGACCCCTGCATGAGCGAGGTGTTCCCCTGGGCCGAACTGCCTGACGCGCACGCCAAGATGCTCCGCAACGAGCACAAGCCGGGCAACATGGCGGTGCTGGTCTCGGCGGCGACGACGGGTCTGCGGACTTTCGAGGACGCGGTGGAGGCGTCCAGAGCCTGAGCAGCCCGACGGCCCGATCCGTACCCGACGCCCGCCGATTCCCCCGGATCGGTGGGCGTCCTGACTTCAGCTAAAGTTCATATGTATATATTTCAAGCACTTGGTCTGGCGCTCCTCACAGTTTCAGGGGAATTTTCACTGGGCCTGCGACGCGTATCTTGGATCCGTCGAGGTTGGCTGACGGGTCGGCCGACGTCTCGACGCGTATGAGGGTCGGGCGCTCCTGCGTGAGCGTCGGGCAAGAAGAAGCCGGGGGCACCCCACCCCGGTCGCGGACGCCGGTTCACCGGCGAGGAATGGTCGCCACCCACCGACCGCCGCTCCGCGCCTTCGGCGTCGACCGCATCCCCAAGCGGTCTCGACGTCAGCCCGGCGCGACGCCCGGCCCGCTCACTTCAGCCGGAGCGCGGCTCCGCGTAGCGTGTACGATGGGACCGCAGGTCGCTTGCTCCTGCGTGGTGTACAGGTCCCGATGGGCATGAGTCGCGCTCCGGTCTCTACAGCCTGGACGTCATGGGCGAATCAACCCTTGATCCGACCACGCCGCGCGACGTGGCGTCGTGTGGAGGGTTTCGTTATGCTGTCTTTCGTCCGATGTCTTTGCGATGTTGGACGAGGCATAGCGTTCCCCTAAATCAACTCCGGGCGATGTCAGACCGCATAAAATCCATCATCGAGGGTCTTCCCGAGTTCCGGAAAGTTGAGGATCTCCGGAATTTCGCGGACCTTGTACGCGACGTCTATGGCGTCGACCACGTGGTGTACGTGGTCGTCTCGTTCGGGGGGGCGGCCACGTTTGGGCATTACCAGTTCGCCGAGATCACATATCGGGCGGAATGGTCGCAGCGATATCTGGAGGAGAACTACAAGGAGGCTGACCCGACAGTCGTCGGAGCTGTGCAGAGCTTCACGCCGCTTGACTGGAAGCGGCTCGACTGGGGACCGAAAAAACGGCGGAAACTGATCCTCGAAGCAGTCGACGCCGGGGTGGGGAATCAAGGGTACACGGTTCCCATCCGCGGTCCCAACGGACAGTTTGCCGTCCTGACCGTGAACAAGACGTGCACGGACCGCGTCTGGGAGCAATACATAGCCGAGACGGCGAGTGACTGGTTGCTCGTGGCCAACTTCATGCATCAGAAGGTCCTTGAGGTCTTCGATGTGAAGAACGAGCAACAACTCGCTGCGCTGTCGCCGCGAGAGCGTGACGCTCTCGCGATGATCTCTTCGGGTATGTCGCGCGGCCAGATAGCGGAAAGCATGAAAATCAGTGAAAACACCCTTCGGGTTTATTTAGATAGTGCCAGGAACAAGCTTGGCGGTCTGAATATGCCTCATGCTGTGTCAATTGCAGTAAGAACAGGTCTGATAAATATCTGATTATTACTGATTTCTGAACGAAAAATTAACCATCTGTTCAGGACAGGTGTGCCATCTCCTCGGTCGCCGACAACGCCCGAGGAGAGAACTAATGATCCGTTACGTGTATGCTCACGAACTCGACAAGCACGCGTCCCTCGTCGATGGAATGTTCCGTGACCGCGCCGCTCAGTTTCGCGACAGAATGAAGTGGGACGTCGAGGTGGACGATCGCGGTTGGGAGCGCGATCAGTACGACGACCTCGCCCCGCTCTACATCGTCTACGAAAACGAGGACGGATCGCATGCCGGTTCCGGACGGCTGATGCCGACGACCGGACGGACGATGATCGCCGAGCACTTCTCTCACCTGACCGACGGCGTCTTGATCCAGTCGCCGACCATCTGGGAGATCACGCGGCTTTGCATCGCGCCCGACCTGGGCTCGCGGCGCGAGGCGATGAAGGTCACCTCTTCGCTGCTCCTGGCGGGGATCGACGCGGGCCTGCGCTTCGGAATCGAATTCTACGTCGCGGTCTTCGACGAACCGATGCTGCGCGTGTACAAGCATCTCGACTTCGTCCCCGACGTTATGGGGCGCGCCGGCGAGGATCGGCGGGGCATCTGCGCGGGCCTCTGGGAGTGCTCGGACGCCGTCCGCGAGAAGATGGCCCGGAAGGTGGAGGAGCACGAGGACATCGCCGCCGCCGCGCGGCGTCTCGAATTCGCCGTCGGCGCCTGAGGGCGCCCGGCGATACCGGGCCTCGGGCCGGCGGGCGCCGGTTCGAAGTCCGCCCCCCTCGGAGCCGGCGAAATCCCGTGTCGCGGTCGGCCGCGGCACGGGGGACGGCTCCGAAGTCGCGACCTCGTCCGCGTCGCTTGCCATGTTTCGCGCGTGTCGCTTGCGTTCCAGCGTGATTCCGGATCCGCCGTGCCTCTCGCTACGGCGCTGCACCGCCTCGGCGGGGCGAAGCGGATCCCAGTAGCCGCCCTTCCGGACGCTCCGTTCGCTGCGGGACCGGTCGGAGGGATCGTCGCCCCGGACCCGACACCACGCCGGGGCGCGACTCGCGGTTTGCGTTGCTTGAGATCAGACGGTAGATGGACTGTGTTCCATTGACGTTGCGTCGTCAGGAGTTTGTCAAGGTCGCCCCCGCCATTTCGGGGGAGGGCGAAGTCGCGACTGGCGGTCGCGCCCCGGTGAAACGAACCTCTCCTCTCGTGACACCGGGGCGCGTCGCTCACTTTCGACGGCTGCGTCCTCCCAGGATCGAAGGAGGCTCGTCATGGCCCATGACTGGATGATCGACGTGCTGGCGGACCTGAGGCAGTACGCCGTGCGCAACTACCACTTCAGACTGGCCGAACAGCTGGACGACGCGATCGTGACCGCGGCGGTGGAACTCCGGGCCGCGGAAGCCTTCGACGCCGATCCGCCCGAACCGATGGAGATGGCGGATGGGCGCGGCGGAGGGGCTGGCCTCGATCGCGGGCTCGTGCTGGTCGACTGACGCATCCGCAGCGCGGATTCGGCTCGGCAGGCTCAATTTCCGGTTGTTCGCTCCGGCGACTCGGCTATGGTGGCGAGGAGGCGTCACGTGGGTGACTTTCGGCGCCTCCGGCGACGCGTCGCAGCGGAGCGCGGTGGGGACCGCGTCCGCAGTCGGCGGACGCCCGGGGCGGAGTCGTCCCGGGGCGTCCCCGGCCTCCCGCCGGAGGCCCCAGAACGCTGGAACGGGGCCGTGATGGACGAGAGACTGCAGAACGTCGTCGAAGCATTGCCGGAGCTGATGACCGCGAAGGGTCTCAGACGTCTCCTGTTGCGCGTGCGCGCGGTCTACGACCTCGACAACGCGATCTACTACGCGCTCTCGCTCGGCGGCGACAAGGCGGGGGTGGAGTTCGGCGCGATGACCTATCCCGCCGCCTGGCATCAACGCTACGAGGCGGTCCGCTACCGCGATTTCGATCCGGTCGTGCTCGCCTCGCTCACCAGCTTCGCGCCGCTGAACTGGAACGTGCTGGACTGGACCGGAAAGCCGCTGCGCCGCCTGCGCTCGGAGGCGGAGGAATTCCGCGTCGGCAATCAGGGGTTGACCGTGCCGATCCACGGGCCAGGGGGGCAGTTCGCGATGTTCTCGGTCTCCAAGCAGTGCAGCGAGCAGTCCTGGGCGGCGCTCTGCGCCGACGCGATGCAGGACTTCCTGCTGATCGCGCATCACGTCCATCGCGCCGTGCTGTTCGCCGAAGGGGCCGAGCCCGCCTCCGGTCCTCCGCGGCTGTCGCCGAGGGAGAAGGAGGCCCTGACGTTGATCGCCGCAGGACGTTCGCGCGGACAGGTGGCCGAGGCGCTCAACATTTCGGAAAGCACCTTGCGGGTCTATCTCGACGCCGCGCGTCACAAGCTCGGCGCGCTGAACACCTTCCACGCCGTCGCGCTGGCGATGAAGTCGAGGACGATCAACGTGTGACGAACGCCGCCTGGCGATAGGGTCTCGATTCACCGTATCTTGAGAGTTCACGGTTAAAGGTCTGCGCACCCCGAACAGGAGTGCGCAATGATCCGCTTTGTCTTCGGCAAAGACCTCCCCCGTGTGCCTCGTCTCGCGGAGTCCATGTTCCGCGACCGTGCCGGCCAGTTCCATCGCCGGCTCGCCTGGGACGTGCGCGTCGACGCAGAGGGGCGGGAAATGGACCAGTACGACGGGGCGGAGGCGCTCTACTGCATCTACGAACTGCCGGACGGCACGCATGGCGGATCCGGCCGGCTGCTGCCGACGACCGGGCGGACCATGGTCAACGACCACTTCACGCATCTGACGGACGGCGTGACGATCCAGTCGCCGCTGATCTGGGAATCGACGCGCTTCTGCGTGTCGCCGCGCATCGGCGGCGGCCGCGCGCAGGCGGCCCGGATCTCCACCGCGCTGATGCTGGCGGGGTGCGAGGTCGGCCTGCGCTTCGGTCTCTCGCACTACCTCGCCGTGTTCGACGCCCCGATGCTTCGGATCTATCGGGGCACGGGCTGGGGCCCGGAGGTGATCGGAACCGACGGGGAGGGCCGCGACAAGCTCTGCGCGGGCCTTTGGGAGATCACCGAGGGCGCGCGCGCGGCGATCATGGCCCGCACGGCCGACGGGCTCGAACTCGACGAGATCCCGACGCCGGCCCCGATGCGCCCGGCCGACTTCGTCGCGGCGGCGCGGGCCGCATGAGCGAACGGCGGCGGCGGCCGGGCATTCCCTCGGCCGTCCCGGCGCCCTAGACGGGGCGACGAGCATCCGCGACAGGAGCCTCCGGCCTGACCCTTCCCGCCCGACCCGCCGAGCTTTCCGAGGACCAGCGCGCCGCGCGCGCGGCGGTCGCGACACGCCTGACCGCGCTCGGCGTGGATCTCGCCGCCGGCACGGCCGAGACCGTCCCCGAGTCCGACGGGCCAGCCGAGATCCTCGCGGTGCTCGGCAAGGCCGGCTCGGGCAAGACCCGGCTGCTGGCCGATCTGGTCGAGGCGATGTCGGAGGCGGGCCTCGTTCCCGTCTCGGCCGAATGGGAGAGCCGGCGCCATCGGGGGCGGCGGAACTTCGCCGTGCTCGCGCCGACCAACAAGGCCGCCTCGGTTCTGCGCAACCTCGGCGTGCCGGCGACGACCATCCACCGCATCGTCTACACGCCGGTCTACGATCCGATCTACGAGCGCATCGCCGAATGGCTCGCAGGCGAGGCCGAGCGGCCGAAGCTGGAGGAGATCGACGACGCGCTGCTCGACCGGGCGGCGTCGGCCTACGCCTCCCACGCCTCGATACCGGGCGCGCTCGCGGCGATGGGCAAGCGCGGGTCGGATTTCATCAAGGGTTGGACGCGGCGTGACGATTCGCTCGACATCGCGCTGGTGGACGAGGCGTCGATGCTCGACGACCGCGCGATCGAGGATCTCAGGGCGCTGTTCCGGCTGATCGTGCTGTTCGGCGATCCGGCGCAGCTCGCGCCCGTGGGGCAGTCCGGGGCGATGGCCTTCGAATCGTTGCCGGAGGAGCGGCAGGTCCGCCTCTCGCGCATTCATCGGCAGGCGGCGGACAACCCGATCCTCGACCTCGCGCATGCGCTCGGCGATCCGGAAGTCGATTTCGAGGCCTTCGAGGATCGCGTGCGCGCCGCCGCGCGGGACGATCCGCGGGTGGAGATAGCGGAACGCGCCGACGCCGACCTGATGGCGCGCTCGCCGATGCTGGTCTGGCGCAACGCGACGCGGATCCGGCTGATCGACGCCTTTCGCGCCGCCCACGGCGCCCCGGAGACCGAGCTGATGCCGGGCGAACCCCTCGTCTGCGACGGCGTGGAGCTGCCGCTGAAGCACCGGCGCAAGCGCATCGATCTGGAGGCGCGCGGCCTCGTGAAGGGCGCGCCCTGCGTCTATGTCGGGCCGGGGCGCAAGCCGGGCTTCGCGCGCCTGCACGTCATCGGCGCGCCGGAGCCGCGGATCAACGTCGCGGCGATCATCCAGATCGAGCGACCCGGCGAGGACGAGCCGTTCATTCCGACCGCCGCGAGCATGGGCGCGGCCTTCCTGCACGGCGCCGCGGTGACGATCCACAAGGCGCAGGGATCGCAATGGCCGGCCGTGCAGGTCTACGGACCGGATCTTTACGCCGCCTGGCGTTCGGGCCGGTCGGAGGCGGGCCTGCCGCTCTGGAAGCGGCTCGCCTACGTGGCCGTGACGCGGGCGGAGGAGCGGCTGATCTGGGTGATCCGCAACCGGATGAAGCGCCCGACGACGCCGCTGGGGGTCGAGGATCTGGAGGTTCCGTCGGCGCCGCTCGCGCTCGTGGCCGAGGAGCCCGAGGCCTGAGGGAGGGGCGCCTCTCGCCGGCGTGCGGGGGCGGCCGGAGCGATCACGCGGCCGTCATTCCTCCGCCACTTCGCCCGCCTCCCCGACGAACTCGCCGCCGCCCTGCTGGGCGATGACGACGACCCAGCCCACGCCCAGCGCGACGAGGAAGCCGAGGGCGATCAGCACCGTGGCGCGCACGAGCCTGACGAGGGAGGTTCCGTCTGAGCGCCTCGTCACGCCGAGATGGCGCAGACTGGCGCCCTCGCGGCGCGGCGTCCGCTCCTCCGCACGGCGGCGGAGCCTCTGGTCCTCGGTCTCCCCCCCCGCGTTCGGGGCGGGGCGATCCGAGGGGCGCCCGGTCGGAACCGCAGGGAACGCGGCGCTTTCCATGGCGGCCACACGCCGTTCGAGCGCCTCGACGCGGGAGACGAGCGCGCGGCGCTCCGCCACCTCCATGCCGCTTTCGCCGCGGCGTTCCATGCGAGCCTCCTGAGGAACGGGTCGTGGGAGACATCCCTTGCGCCTCCCTCGGGGCCCGCGCAAGGCGCCGCCGCGATGCGCGGGCCCGGATCCGGCGAAGAGGGCGAGGATCCGGTCGCGGCCCCGGCTCCCCCGCGGCCGGATCGCGGGGTCACCGGTCCGCGCCGGCCTTCGGCGTCCGTGACCCGGGGGGCGTCAGGCGGCGGCGCGCGCCGCTTCGCCCTCGATCGGCGCCCAGTCGAGGTCCCCCCGATAACGCCACGCCATACGGCCGTCCTCGTCCAGCGCGAAGAGATGCAGCCAGCGGTTGTCGAACAGAGCGCGGACCTCCGGATGCCGCTCCAGGATCTCCGACACCGCCTCCTTCGGCGCCTCAACGCAGACCGTCAGGCGGAGCGGCTCGTGCGCGTAGGATTCCCCGTCGTGCACCGACTGCCAGGGCAGTCCCGCGCGCAGCGGACCGCCGTTGCCCTCCACCACGCCGATGCCGCCGGTGACGTTGTGCAGCAGCTTGTCGCCGGCGCCCCACGCTTCCGGCGAGACGGTCGAGCCGTAGTATTGCAGGCTGATCCAGCTCGCGACCACGACCGGCGCGGTCAGGATCAGCTCCAGCACCCCGAAGCCCTCGTCCTGCCGCCAGTCGTAGTCGTGCAGGAAGGCCCGTCCCGCCAGGTCCTTGCCCGCGGTGCGCGCCCGCGGCGCGGCGACGAAGGCCCGGCAGCCGGCGAGGGCCCATTCCGGCCGCACCTCCGCCCAGTCGCGTCCGCGCGGCGGCAGGTCGGCCTGCGTCGCGGCGCGCGGCAGCCGCAGCGCCCGCTCCGCCCGCGTCAGCCGACCGGCCTCCGCGAGCCGTGCCTTGGCCAGCTTCACGTCCTCCTTGTGCGCCGAGGCGTCGACGTCGGAGAGATAGAGCGTCACGCCGTCGCTCGTGGTGTCGTGCAGCGCGCCGAGGAAGAGCGTGTCGTCCGGCACCTCGATGCCGCGCCCGGCGAGGCCGGCGCGCACCTCCGGATCGTTGAGCAGGAGGGCGAGCAGCCGGGCGTTCACCTCGCCCGAATGGCCGCCGCAGGCGCCGCACTGATAGGCCGAGGCGTGGGGGTCGTTGGTCAGGCCCGCGCCGTGGCCGGCGAGGATCACCAGACGCGCGAAGCCCTTGGTCAGCGACATCGCCCTGAGGACGGTCTCCGCAGCGCCGGTCCGCGCCGCGACGTCGAGCGCGGGGTCGAGCCGGGGAGCCGGATCGTCGGGCGGCGTCGGCGCCTCGAGCGCCAGGGCGTCGCGCAGCAGCTTGCCGGCATAGACCGGCCCCGTCGCCTCGACGAAGGCGAATGAGGAGACGGCGGCGAGCTTGAAGCGTCCCCAGGCGCGGAGGGCGCGTGCGGCGAAGCGGGCCTGCCGGTCCGCCTCCTCGGTCTCCGGCCCGCCTGCGACAGTCTCGACGCCCGGGTTCAAGAGCACCGGCAGGCGCAGCTCCTCCACGTCCGAGGCGAAGGCGCGGTGCTTCGTGGCGACCCCGAAGAACCCGGCGAAGCCCAGCGTCTCGATGCCGGGCTCGAGCGATTCGAGCGCCCGGCGGAACACCTCCGAACGGACGTCGATGCAGAAGGCGGCCTGCAGGGTGGCCCGCGTCGCGTCCCGGACCGGCCCTTCGGCGGCGAGCGTCGTCGCCAGTTCGCGCTGTGCGGCCCGCTCCGCCGCCTCCTGCAGGATCTCGTCGGCGACGAGGTCGGGCGAGGCGGTCACCGGCCGGGCGTGGCTCGCGCGGACCCGCTCCCAACGGTCGGCGATGGCCGGTTCGTAGAGGTCGAACAGCGCCTCCTCCCAGATCAGCCGGATCGCCAGCATCTCCGTCATGATCGGGTCCGAGCCGCCGGCGAGCTCGGCCTGCCAGAGCCGCTGGCGCGCGTACTGCGCCCAGCCGCCGAGCGTCGCGAGAAGCTGGTGGAAATAGGTCTCGAGCGCCGGCCCGGTCAGGCCGAGGCGCAGGGAGGCCCGGGCGATCAGCCCCTCGGCCGTCTCCGGCGCCTCGGCGACATGCGCCGCGAAGCCGGTCAGCCCGTGGATCTCGGGCACGAGGTCGTGGGTGGCGACGGCCCGCCATTCGGCATAGGCGCCGCGGCGGCTGGGAGCCTTCCAGAGGGCCTGGCCCTCGTCGAAGTAGCTGGCGGCCCAATGGCCGACGCGGTCGGCGACGATCCCGGGCCAGTCGAGGCCGGAATGGTCCGCCGCCATCTCGGCGATCGTGGGCAGGGCCTTCGGCGGCCGCTCGGGCCGCGCCGCCGCGTCCTTCAGCGCGGCGAGGTCGGCGGGCCGGTCCGGCGACGGCGCGGCGGCGAGCGCGCCGGCGAGATCCTCGTCCGAGATGCGCCCGTCCGCGATCCGCTCCAGATACCAGGCCCGCGGCATGGTCACGCGCAGCCCCGCGGTGCGCGCGAGGCGCGCGCCGGTCGCGGCCAGACGCTCTCCGCTCTGGCCGAGATAGGGGTTCACCGCCACCGTGGCCGCGAGCGGCCAGACCGGGGGTATCGCGCGGCCCGCGGCCTCGGCCGCCGCCGCGAGGTCGGGTGTCCGCTGCACGGGCGTCGCGCCGGGATCCATGTCCTTCATCGTTCCGTTCCCCTCGTTGCCGTCAGCCGGTCCGCCGGGCGGCCCAGCCGTCCAGGATCCGGTCCATCACCGCGTTGGCGTAGAGTCCGTTCGAGAGATGCACCCGCAGCCCTGCCGAGGCGGGGTGGTAGGCCCAGAGCGGGAACAGCGCCTGCGCCACCGCCACCGCGCCGAAGCTGAGCACGGCGAGCACGATCAGCGCCCATTCCAGAGGCCCGGGCGCCGGGGTCGCCGGCAGCGTGCCGGCCATCGCCGCCTCCGCCACGCTCTGCAGCGCGAAATAGGCGAAGGAGGCGGCGACCGAGTAGAGCGCCGTGCGCCGCGTCAGCTCCCGCGGGGCGGCGTCGGCCAGGCCCTGCGCCAGCAGATAGGCGACGCCGAGGATCAGGATGGCGCCGAGCGCGATCGCCTGCGGCGACTTCGAGTCGAAGCCGATCACGGTTCCGACGACCCCGTAGATCGCGAGCGCCAGCAGGAAGGCGCGGATCACCGCGCCGCCCGACGGGATCGCCACCGGTCCGGGGCGGCGGATCGCCGCCACGCCCTCGACCGCGGCGCCCGAAGCGAGGAAGGCGTGCGCCTTGTAGAGCGAGTGCGCCACGATGTGCAGCAGCGCCAGCGGGAACAGCGCGAGGCCGCATTGCAGGATCATGAAGCCCATCTGCGCCACCGTGGACCAGGCGAGCGAGGTCTTCACCGCCGGCTGCGTCAGCATCACCAGCCCGCCGAAGAGCGCGGTGAAGCCGCCGATCGTCGCGAGCCCCGCCAGCACGCCGGGCGAGAGCAGCATCACGTCGGCGAAGCGGATCAGCAGGAACCCGCCGGCGTTGATGACCCCGGCGTGCAGCAGGGCCGAGACCGGCGTGGGCGTCTCCATCACCTCGGTCAGCCAGCCGTGCGTGGGGAACTGGGCCGACTTCAGGAGCGCCGCGATTGCGAGGAGCCCGGCAGCCCAGAGCGCGCCGGCCGGCGCCTCGCCCGACCGCGCGGCGTCGAGGATCTCCGCGATCGCGGCCGTGCCGTAGGCGTCGTTGAGCAGCACCGCGGCGGCGATCAGCGCGGCGTCGCCGAGGCGCGCGGTCACGAACTTCTTGCGCGCGGCGCGCGTCGCCGCCGGGCGGTCCGGCCGGAACAGCAGCAGCCGGTGCAGAAAGGCCGAGGTCGCGACGAAGGCCACAGCGAAGAGCGCGAGATGCCCCGCCTGGACCAGCGTCAGCACGGCCGCGAGCGTGAGCGCGAGCCAGCCGGTGAACGCGCCCTCGCGCCGCTCGCCGTCCATGTAGGTGCGGGCGTAGCGCAGCACGACCCAGCCGACGAAGGCGACCAGCAGCAGCATCACCGACGTCAACCCGTCGAGCAGGGTCGCGACGCCGAAGATCCGCGCCTCGCCCGGCCCCCGAGCCATGACCACGAGGGCCGAGATCGCGGCGGCGACGAGCGCGCCGAGCGCCGCCGGCTCGGCCACGCGGGCCGCGAGGCGCGGGCGGCGCCCCGGCTCCAGGAAGCCGGCGGCGGCGGCCACGAGCATCGCCAGCGGCGCCAGCAGGGAGACCACATGCACGTTCATCGGGCGATTCCTTCCCCTCCATCGGATCGGTCGAAGCGGGAGGTACGGCGGAGCCGATCGTATGAAAAATACATTGTTCCGTTGCAGACGTTTCACGAAAGAGAATGGATTGCCTCATCGTCGCGGCTTCGACAGCGCCTGCCGGATGCCGCCCCGTCGACGTCGCGGATCGCGACCGGCCACATTCACTTGGAGTTCAGGCTCTGAACCATATCTTAACGACAGTGTAGCGCCCGACTCGCTTTTGTTTTCCGGTCGGGCGTTGGTGTGGTGTCCGGTTCGAGCGTACGTATCATGAACGTGTCCGCCTTCGCCTCGATCGAGGCGCTTCGCCGGTGTCGTCCGACGCGATGTGCACGTGCATCCGTCGCCCGGTGGCGCGAACTCCCGCTCCCCTCCGCAGTCCTGCCGCGCCGACGTGGCCTCGTTCTCGACGACCGCGGGTCCGTCACGCTGGAAGTGATGCTGTGGCTTCCGGTGTTCGCGGAGCTTCTCCTCCTCAGCTTCGACGTGTTCTGGGCGTTCTGGCTCAATGCGGAGATGTGGAACGTCGCCTATGGCGCGGTGCGCGAGGTCGCGCGCGGCAACTTCAACATGCTTCTGATCCAGACCGACATGGAGAGCGTCGTGCGCCAATGGGTCCAGGCCCAGCTCGGCTCCGGCTACGCCGTCTCCTACCACGAGACCGCCGCCCATCATGTCGTCACGATCCAGGCCGACGTCGACCGCATGAGCGTCTTCGGCAACCTGTCGGACGTCCTGCCGTCGGTCTCGGCCAGCGTCACCATGGCGAAGGAGCCCTGATCATGCGGATGCTCACCCTGCGTCGACCGGCCCGCGCGGCGCGCCGTCTCCGCCGCTGCGAGCGCGGCGCGGCCACCGTCGAGTTCGTGCTCTGGATGCCCTTCTTCCTCGGCCTGCTGCTGCTGCTCACGGACGTCTCGATCCTGGCCTGGCGGTACGCCCAGATGTGGGACGTGGCGCGGACGACCGCGCGCGAGCTGTCGCTCGGCACGCTGCCCCGCACGCAGACGGCGGTCGAGGCCTTCGTCCATTCGCGCCTGACCGCGGACTACGCCGTCACCCTCGACGGCCTGCACACGACCTTCTTCACGGTCGGCATCGCCGGCACGCCGACGACGATGAGCGTGTTCGGCCTGTTCGAGACCGCGATAAGCGGAATGAGCGCGCGCGTGAGCCTCGCGCAGGAAAATCTGGCGGCCGGCTGATGCGGGGCCCTGCCATGATCCGCCTTCTGGCGAAGGACGAGCGCGGCGCGATGACGACGTGGCTCGTCCTCTGGACGGTCGGCTTTCTCGGACTCGCGGGCTTGGCGGTGGACGTCACGAACGGCTTCCGCAACAAGGCGATCCTGCAGGTCACGGCGGACGCGGCGTCCCACGCGGCCGTCGCCGCCCTGATCGCCGAGCGCACGGTGGACGAGGCGCGCGCGTCGGCGGTCGACGTCGCCGCGCTCAACCTCGCCTTCGCCGATCTGCCCGATCCCGTCGGCCCCGAGGACGTGGAGTTCGGCCTCTGGACCTTCGCGACCCGCAGCTTCGAGCCCGGCGATCCGAGCCTGGCGACCGGCGGATCGGCCGCGGCGGTCCGCGTCTCGGCCCGGCGGACGGAGGCGGCGGGCAACGCGCTGCTGACGACGTTGCTGAGGGTCGTCGGCATCGACAGTCTAGACGTGGCCGCGTCCTCCGTCGCCGTCGCCGCGCAGCCGCCCTGCGGCAGCAACGGGATCATCGCGCGCGACTGGGTGAGCCTGAACTCCAACGTCGATTTCGGCGAGAAGATGTGTCTGCACGGTCAGCTCGGGCTCGCCACCAAGAACAACATCACGATGGGCGAGGACAGCCTGTTCACGACGCCGGACACCCGCCACATCGCCGAGGGCGGAAACATCGACGTGCCGACCTCTAACTACAAATACATCCTGTCCCACTCGCGGCCGGGGGTGATGTATCCGTACGACGCGCAGGCGGAACGGGCCCGCAAGAAGATCGACGCGTTTCGGGCCGATATCCGCACGCGCGCCGGCTACAAGGCCGTGACCCACAGCACGTCGAACAAGTGGGACATCGAGCAGGACATCCTGGACGGGTATCGCTATTTCGAGCTGGACTGCACCAACTCGCAGAACAGCTATCAGTTCCCGAACTTCAAGACGATCATCGGGCTGATCGACGTGCGCATCGTCTCGACATGTTCCCTGAAGAGCGCCGGTCCCGTCTACATGCGCGACGTGGTGATCGCGGTGGACAAGCCCCTGGACACCGAGGCGATCTTCCTCACCGGACAGACCGAGGTCACGACGTCGGCGGCGGACTGCGACCTCGCCGGCGACTTCCTCGCGATCACCACGGGCGGGATGAAGTTCACGGCTGACCAGTCCTACGCCAACACACGGCTGATCGCCTCCAAGGACCTTTCCTACACGGCGAGCTCGACGACGAACTTCAACATCTCGATCCAGTCGTGGCAGGACGTCTCGATGACCTCGAACGGCTCCTTCACCCACTGTCCTTCGGACAATCCCTTCGTGCTCGGATTCGAGAAGTTCCCGCTGCTCGTCGGCGGCTGACGCCGCAACGCGCCGGCCGCGACGCGGTCGGCGCAGCGGTTTCGTGCGTCGACCGTTCGGCCTCGGCCTGGATCAGGAGGCGGTCAGCCCGACGCGGCCGCCTGGAATTCGGGGCAGAGCATCATGCCCCGCAGCAGGGCCGCGCGTGGCGCCACGGTCGCGATGTCGATGTGCTCGTGCTCGGCGTGGGCGCCGCCGCCGCCGCAGCCGAGCCCGTCGAGCACCGTCGCACCGGCGGCCGCGGCGATGTTGCCGTCCGAGACGCCGCCGCGTGCGGTCTCCCCCAAGGCCATCCCCAGCCGCCGGGCGAGCTCGCGCGTCGCGCCATAGAGCCGCGCCACCGCATCCGTCCGCTCGTAGGGGGGGCGGTTGACGCCGCCCTCCACCGTGACACGGACGTCGGGCGTCAGGGCGCGGCGCGCCAGCAGCGCCGCCGCCTCGGCCTCGCCGTCGGCCACGGTGGCGGCGCGCATGTCGATCTCGATCTCGGCCTCGGCCGGAACGACGTTGGGGCGCGTGCCGCCGCGGACGGTCCCGACGCTGAACGTCAGACCGCGGGCGAAATCCGTCCGCGCCTCGATCTCGAGGATCTGGCGCGCGACCTCCGCGATCGCGCTGCGACCGTCCGCGAGGGCGCCGCCCGCATGGGCGGCCCGGCCCTCGGCGTGGAGCGTGAAGCGGCCGAGGCCCTTGCGCGCGGTGACCACGGCGACGTCCGCGCCGTAGGAGGGTTCGGGGATCAGAACCGCCCAGGCCTCCCGCGCGAGATCCTCGATCAGGAAGCGGGAGTGCTCGCTGCCGGTCTCCTCGTCCCCGGTCAGCAGCACGGCGAGGGGGCGCGGCGGCGCCAGCCCCTCGGCCGCGATCCGGCGCAGCGTTTCGGCGGCGAGGAAAGAGCCGGCCTTCATGTCGAAGACGCCGGGGCCGAAGATCAGGTCGCCCTCGTGCCGCACCGGACGGCGGGCGATCGTGCCCACGGCCCAGACGGTGTCGACGTGGCCCATCGCGACCAGCGGCGCGCCGGAGCAGCCCGGCGGCGCGTAGCGCAGGAGCAGCTGGCCGCCGCGCGTGTCGCTGGCGGGGAGGCGCGTGCGTTCGACCGGCAGGCCGGCGAAATCGGCCTCCACGAGGTCGAGGAGGTCCTCGATCCGGTCGGGGCGGTCGGAGGGGGTCTCGATCTCCACCCAGCGCAGGATGCCGGCGATCAGCGGCTCGGGATCGATGCGGCCCGGTGGAATCAGGGTCTCGGTCACGGGGCTCTCCTCGGCGGGCGGTTCAGGCGGGTTGAAGGACGATGCGCGCCTCGGTCGCCGCGTCCACCGCCTCGCGACCGTAGAGCATCGGCACGTACTCGCCCCGCGCCCAGAGCGGCGCGAGATCCGCGTAATGAGGCGAATCCGGATCGCCCGACTGCCCCGGCGCGTTGATGCAGACCGAAGCGTCCCAGTTCCCGACATCGATCACGAAGCGCACCGAGGCGCCGTGAGTGACCCGGAAGTCCGTGCCGCGATAGGCGGCGTGCATCACCGTGGAGGCGCTGCCGGGCTTGGCCAGCGGGCCGATCGAGAGATCGGGCTCGAGGGCCGACAACGGATGCTCGAAGAAGCCGTGATGCAGGTCGCCCCAGCGCCAGGCCGCCGGATCGGGGCCGAGCAGGGCGGCGGCGTCCTCCGCCGCCTCGGCGAGCGTGCGGGCGAGCAGCGCGTCGCGCGCGGCGGGGTCGAGGCCGAGCCTTTCCTCGGGGGAGTCCAGCGCCAGAAGGATCCCCTCGACGTCGCCCGGCTGGAACAGGGGGATCAGCGCGGGGTCGGAGACGGCGCCGGCGAACACCGCCGGCTTGAGGCGCTTCGTCCACCAGATCTCGATCAGCGCGCCGGCCGCCGTGTCCGTGGTCATGCGCCCGTCCCAGCCGGCGATCATGGCGCGCGCCTCGGGCGCCGCCGCGTCCTCCGGCAGGAGGGCGAGCAGGCGCTTCAGGCGCAGGCCCGGTCCGGAGAGCGTGTCGGTCTGCAGGGCCCGGCTGGCGGCGACGTCGTGCGTCGTCTCGCCCGCCAGCACCTCCGCGATGCGGCGGGCCCGGCTCGCCTCCAGCCATTCGTGGCCGATCCGCACCGCTTCGTGGTCGAATCCCGCGGGGATGTTGAACTCGTTGGCGCTGCGCACCCAGCCCTCGGCCGGATTCTCGATCGCCGGAAGATCGTCGAGCGGATGGAAGCCGCGCCAGATCTCCTCGAGACCGTCGCCCGAGACCGGGGTCAGGCCGTCATGCCCCGGCGCACGGCGCGGCGTCATGCCGGCGGGTTGCCAGCCGATGGCGCCGGAGGCGTCGCCGTAGACGTGGTTGAGCGAGGGGGTCGCGAAGCGGCGCAGCCCCTCCCTGAACTCCGCGAAGCTGCGAGCGCGCATCGTCGTGAGGCCGCCGAGATAGGCGCCTGTGCCGGGCTCCGACCAGACGGTGCGGAGCGACCAGACGCGGCCCCCGGCGCGGTCCTCGCAAAGGACCGGGCCGTGGCGGGTGAAGGCGATCTCGCGCGTGACGGTCCCCTCTCCGCGCACCTCGAATCGTTCCGCGACGCGCTCGATCGGCTCCGGCCCGTCGGGGCCGGCATAGGCGTCGGGATCGTCGGGGGAGAGGGTGCAGACGACCACGTCCTCCTGATCGGCGCCGAAGATCGTCTGGGTGAAGGCGGCGTGGCCGTTGTGGCCCATCGAGACGCCGGGCATCGACGGCTCCCCGGCGCCGATCACGTCGAGGCCGGGCGCGGTCAGATGCACGAGATAGCGCAGCGACGGCAGGGCGTGGAGGCGGTGCGGATCGCCCGCCACGACGGGCCGGCCGGTGGCGGTGCGGGATCCGGCGACGGCCCAGTTGTTGGAGCCGGTCCAGGCCTCGTCCGCCACGACGCCTTCGAGGTCGTCCACCACGGTCCAGCGCCCCTCCTCCGCCATCGTCGCGGCGAGGCGCTCGGCCGGGAAGGTGGCCGGGGCGGTGGCGAGGCGGAAGAGATCGAGCGCGGCTTCGGGAATCTCCGCGCCCGGGACGGCGGAGGGCGCGGGGTCGATCGGCGGCTCGATGTCGCTCCGGAGCAGGTCGGTCGTCGCGCTCTCGGAGGCGAGGATGCGCGCGCGCTTGAGTTCGGACGCCGCGTTGCGCCCGAGCGCGTGGGTGCGGATGCGCACCACGTCGGCGGCGGCCCAGCGCTCGGGGCGGGTGTCGGTCAGCGCGAATTCGCGAGGGAGGGGCCGGCGGCCGGCCTCGATCAGCGCCACCCAGGCGTTCACCCCTGCTGCGAAGGCGGTGAAGATCGTCTCTGACTCCGGCCCGTACGCGGCCCATTCCGCGGCCATGTCGCCGCGATAGAGGAAGGCGCGCGCGGCGCGGTCCTGCGCCAGGAATCCGGGCCCGAAGCTCGCCGCGAGGCGGCCGAGACCGCGCTTGCGCCAGAGGTCGATCTGCCAGAGCCGGTCGCGCGCGGCGTTGAAGCCCTGCGCGAAGAACAGATCCCGCTCCGAGGCGGCGCGGATGTGGGGGATGCCCCAGCGGTCGACCCGGATCTCGGCCTCGGCCCCGAGCCCGTCGAGCCTCTCGCGCGTCTCCTGCATGGTGCGGCGTCCTCCCTGTTTTCCGGGCAGATTAGAAATGGCCATGTCGGTCCGCAATACGGTGGAACTTATATCGGTCCGATGCGGCGGAGAGGATGCTAGCTGTTACGTCCCGGAGTGTGATGGCGAATTTTCTCGTGCCGTCATGCGAACGAGGCACTATGGGTCAGGTACTCCACGGAAGCGTCGCGACGACGCTCCGTATGCCGTGTTCTCCATGGCCGGACCGCGGCCGATCTTCACCAACGCCCGCATCCTCGAGGTCTGGAGGGACGCGTTCCGGGAGATCTGCCGCTGGGGCGGGCTCTACGACCTGATGCTGCACCCGCAGGTCAGCGGGCGGCCGAGCCGGATCGCGCGGCTGCGCGAGTCGATCGCCCGGATCCGCGCCTTTCCGGACGTCTGATCCGCCACCGGCGGGGAGATCGCGGAGGCTTGTTCGGCGACCGAGGGGCGCTGAGCCTTGGGCGCGCGTCACGCCGCGCCGAGCGCCATGGCGGCCTCGACGACGATGGGGCAAAGCGGGTGCGAAGTCCTCCGGCGTCTCTCCCGAGAGCGAGCCGGCCATGTGAAACGCGCCGACCGGCGCGCCGTCCGGCCCGCGGATCGCCGCGGCGAGCGCCACCTCGCCCGGCAGCGTCTCCTCCAGCGTCGAGGCGTAGCGGAGGCGGCGCGCCTCCTCGACCTTCGCCTTGACGCCCGCGACGGGGACCACGGTTCTCGGCGTCAGGTCGGAGCGGGCGAGGACGTCGTCCACCGCCGCGTCGGCCAGCAGGGCGAGGCAGGCACGCCCGCCGGGACCGGGAAGCTGCAGTCCTGCACCGCGTGCACGCCGCTCTAGAGGCGTAGGCCAGCCCGGTCACGCTCAGCAGCGGCGTTCCCTTGCGGGCGCTCGGCATGCTCGGGGCGGTCGACGGCATGATCGTGGCACGCCTATCGCGCTCCGATGCGCCCGTAGCCGAGATCGCGACGGAAGGCGCCGCGCCCTGCGAAGCGCGAAGCCGGCTTGCGCCGTCGAAATGGGCGTGTGGCGGCCGTATGTTGACTCCACTAGAATTGTGGTTATATCTTCTATTCATGATGCAGACGGACACCACCGCACGTGCGCTCGCCGCCCTCGGCCACGAGACCCGGCTCGCCCTGTTCCGCCTTTTGATCAAGGCCGGGGAGGACGGGCTCCGGGTCGGCGATCTGACGGAGCATCTCGGGATGCCGCCTTCGACGCTGGCGCATCATCTGAAGGCGTTGGTGGACGCCGGCCTCGTGATCCAGGAGCGGCGCGGGCGCGAGGTCATCAACCGCGCGGACTACGACGCCATGCGCCGCATGATCGGCTTCCTGACCGCCGAGTGCTGCACCGGCGTGACCCTGACGCGGGAGGATGCGGCGTGAGCCGCCGGGCGTCCCCCTTTTGGCCTGAAACAACGACTTTTCCGGAGGAGTCGCGATGACCGAGCTGGCCCTTCAGGCCCGTGGGGCCGT
>JAWLFJ010000069.1:0-20390 GCA_041685625.1 Paracoccaceae bacterium
CGGGCCGCCCGGTCGGTCGGTTGAGATCAGGCCGCGACAGGCGGCGTAGCCGTCGACCCGCAGGAGGCCCGAGAAGACGTCGGGATGGGCGGCGGCGTCCTGAGAGCCGCGTCCGTCGGCGTAGAGGAAGGCGACGGCGGGCGCCGCACGTTGCGCTGGAGGCGCACCTGCGGTGCGACGGGCGATCGTCGCGGGCCAGCGCCCAGAGCCATCCCGTCTTGGTGCGGCCGCGGCCGGAGTCGAGCACCGCCGCGCGCGTCTCGTCGGCGAAGAGCTTCGGAGACGCCTCCAGGATCTCGAAGACCCTCGAACTCGCGCCGCTCACGATCGCCGCCATGACCGCGGCGCAGACCGACCCCGGGCGATGTCGCCGGCCACGCCGAGGGCGACCGGCAGCCGTGCGGCGGAGGGGCCGCGCGCATCAGCGATCGCCCGAGCCCCGCCGGGTGGGATCACCGCGCCGAAGCGGCCGACGGCGACGGTGAGCGCCCCCGCGTCGCGCCGGTTGCGCGCCATCAGCACGAACCCCTCGCGGTGCAGGCAGGCGGCCGCGATCTCCTCGCGCCCCGGCTTGTGCTCCACCGTGCAGGGCGCCGGCGGATCCACCGACGCCCGGGCGCCGAGCGCGGGGCCCGCGGCGGCGGGCCCCGCGATCAGAAGCGCCCGAACGATGATGAGAATTCGCATCATATGCCCCTTTGCCCGGCTCCTCCCCCCAACATCCAGGCTGAAGGCAGCGACGCTTTCTTGCCGAGCGCGACGAGGCTTGGCCCGGCGCCGCGCCCCGACTAGGCTGACCCGCGAGGTCGCCGAGACGACCGCGGAGGTAGGGGAGATCGCCGCATGGCCCGTCTGGAGATGTGTCCGCCGACGCCCGAGGATCCGGCGCTCGCCGCGCTGTTCGACGGCGTGCGCGCGCGAGGGGTGGAGGTGCCGAATCTCTACCGCGTGCTCGCCGCCGCGCCCTGGATGCTCGACGCCTGGATCGACTTCGCCTGGCGACTGCGGCTCGAGACCACGACGCCGCGCGCGCTGCGCGAGCTGATGATCCTGCGCGGCGCGCAGCTCTCGGGCGCGGTCTACGAATGGGCGCATCACCGCCGCATGGCGCTCGACGCCGGCGTGCCGGAGGCCAAGATCGCGGCGCTGGCCGACTGGACGGCGAGCGACCTCTTCACCCCCGCCGAACGCGCCGCCCTCAGCGTCACCGAGGAGATCACCGCCGGCCCCGGCGCGTCGGAGGCCGCCATGACCGAGCTGAAGGCGCATTTCGCGCCCGAGGCGGTGGTGGAGCTGACCCTCACGGCCAGCTTCTACGTCTGCGTCGCGCGGATGCTGACCTCGCTCGCCGTCGATCTCGAACCCGCCTTCGAGGGCGAGGCGGCGGACTTTCCCGCCTAGCCGCCGCGCACCGTCGCCGTCAGGCCCCCGTCCACCACCAGCTCGGCCCCCGTGACGTAGCGCGCCCGGTCCGAGGCGAGGAACAGCGCCGCGTCCGCGACGTCGAACGCCTCGCCCATGCGGCCCATCGGGACCTGCGCGGCCCGGCGCGCGCGCATCTCGTCGCCATAGGCGCCGGCGAGCGTCCGCGCGATCCGGGGCGTGTCGATCAGGCCGGGCACGACGAGGTTGGCGCGGATGCCGTGGGGCGCCTCCTCCACCGCGATCAGTCGGATCAGGTGGTTCAGCCCCGCCTTGGTGGCCCCGTAGGCCAGATGCGGATAGCCCGGCTCGCGCAGCGAGGCGATGGTGGAGGTGGCGAGGATCACGCCCGCCGCCCTCGCGCGCATCCCCGGCAGCGCCGCCTGCGCCGCGACATGCACCGAGGTCAGGTTCGCCTCCGCGAAGCGCCGGAACTCCGCGGCGGAGGTCTCCGCCCCCGGCCCGGCCTTGCCGAGCCCGACGTTGCAATGCAGGACGTCCAGCCGCCCGTGCCGCGCCTCGACCGCGCGCACCAGATCGACGAGCGCCCCGTCGTCGAGCACGTCGACCGCCTCGGCCTCCACCCGACCGCCGAGCGCCGCGATCTCCGCCGCCGCCTCGTCCGCGGCCTCGCGCTCCCGGTCCGCGGCGACCACCACGGCGCCCGCCGCGGCGTAGCGGCAGGCGATCGCCTTGCCGATGCCCCAACCCGGCCCGATCGAGCCCGCGCCGAGCACCAGCGCCACCCGCCCCTCGAGGTCGCGCGGCACGGCCTCCCGCGCCCGCGTCTCCGGGTCGCTCACCATATCGCGGGCTCCGGCGTCGGGCCGCCGAAGGCCGTCTCGAGGAAGTCGAAGTCGCAGCCCTTGTCCGCCTGCCCGATGTGGCGCGAGTAGATCCAGCCGTAGCCCCGGGTGAAGCGCGGCTCCGGCGGGCTCCAGACGGCGCGGCGGGCGGCGAGCTCCTCCGCCGACACCTCCATGTCGAGCCGCCGCGCGGCCACGTCCACCGCGATCACGTCGCCCGTCCGCACCAGCGCCAGCGGCCCGCCGACGAAGGCCTCGGGCGCCGCGTGCAGGATGCAGGCGCCGTAGCTGGTGCCGCTCATCCGGCAGTCGGAGATGCGGACCATGTCGCGCACGCCCTCGGCCAGCAGCTTGCGCGGGATCGGCAGCATCCCCCATTCCGGCATCCCCGGCCCGCCGACCGGGCCGGCGTTGCGGAACACCATGACATGATCGGGCGTCACGTCCGAGTCCGGGTCGTCCGCCCAGGCCTTCATGTCCTCGTAGCTGTCGAACACCACCGCCGGCCCGGAATGCTTCAGGAACCGCGGATCGCAGGCGGAGGGCTTCATCACCGCGCCGTCCGGCGCGAGATTGCCCTTCAGCACCGCCAGCGCGCCCTCCGCGTAGATCGGCTTCGAGAGCGGGCGGATCACGTCCTCGTTCCAGACCTGCGCGCCTTCCAGCTCCTCGCCCCAGCTCCGCCCGGTGACGGTGAGGGCGGAGAGGTCCAGCCTCTCCTTCAGCCGGCTCATCAGCCCCTTGAAGCCGCCGGCGTAAGCGAAGTCCTCCATCAGGTATTCGTCGCCCGAAGGCCTGACGTTGGCGATCACGCCGACCTCGCGGCTCTTGGCCTCGAAGAGATCGAGCGAGACGTCGAGCCCGGCGCGCCGTCCCATCGCGATGACGTGGATGATGGCGTTGGTGGAGCAGCCCATCGCCATCGCCACCGTCACCGCGTTCTCGAAGCTCGCCTGGCTCAGCACCCGCGCCGGCGTCAGATCCTCCCACACCATCTCCACGATGCGCCGCCCGCAGGCCGCGCTCATGCGCGGATGCGCGGCGTCGGCGGCGAGGATCGAGGAGGCGCCCGGCAGCGTCAGGCCCAGCGCGTCGGCGATGCCGGTCATCGTCGAGGCGGTGCCCATCGTCATGCAGTGCCCGTAGCTGCGGGCGATGCCGCCGATCACCTCCTGCCATTCCTCCATCGAGGTCTCGCCGGCGCGCACGTTCTCCCAGTTCTTCCAGATGTCGGAGCCCGAGCCGAGCGCGCCGCCGCGATAGGTCCCGCGCAGCATCGGCCCCGCCGGCAGGAACACCGCCGGAATGCCCATCGAGATCGCGCCCATGGTCAGGCCGGGCGTGGTCTTGTCGCAGCCCCCCATCAGCACCGCCCCGTCGATGGGATGCGAGCGCAGAAGCTCCTCGGTCTCCATCGCGAGGAAGTTGCGGTACATCATCGTGGAGGGCTTCACGATCGGCTCGGAGAGGCTGATCGCCGGCAGCTCCAGCGGGAAGCCGCCGGCCTGCAGCACGCCGCGCTTCACGTCCTCGACCCGCTCGCGGAAATGGGCGTGGCACTGCTGGATGTCGGACCAGGTGTTGACGATCCCGATCACGGGCTTGCCGGTCCAGTCCTCGGGCCCGTAGCCCATCTGCATGATGCGGCTGCGGTGGTTCCAGCTGCGCTGGGTGTCGTCGCGCGCCAGCCAGCGGGCGCTGCGCAGGTCGTCATAGGCCATGCGGCGTTCGGCCATCCCGGTCGTCCTCCCTCAGGCGGCCTCTGCCGGGCCGCTCGCCTCGGCCGCGATCGCGCGGCGTCCGGCGGAAGCCTAGGCGCGCGGCGCGGCCGCGTCACGCCCCCCCGGCTTGCCCCCGTCGCCGGCGCCCGCCAAGCTCGGCCGAAACGCGAAGGGGGACGCCCATGAAGACCGTGCTGATCACCGAGCCGATCCATCCGGACGGCCGCGCCGTGCTGGAGCGCGCGGGGCTCGAGATCCGGGATCTGCCGCCCGGCGCCGGGCCGGAGGCCTTCGACGCCGCCGCCGCGGGCGCGAACGGCGTCCTCGTGCGCCTGATGCGGCTCGACGAGGCGCGGCTCGGCCCGATGAACGGGCTCGAGGTGGTCTCCCGCCACGGCGTCGGCTGCGACAACGTCGCGGTCGAGCACTGCTCCGGCCGCGGCGTGCCGGTCTGCATCGCCGCCGACGCCAACGCCCGCAGCGTGGCCGAGCATACCATGGCGCTGATGCTGGCCGGCGCGCGCAACCTCGTCGCGCATGACCGCGCGACGCGCGCCGGCGACTGGGCCGCCCGCGCCGTGAACGGCCGCGCCAGCTTCGAGCTCCACGGCAAGACGCTGCTGGTGATCGGCGTCGGGCGCGTCGGCTCGCGCGTCGCGCGGCTCGCGCTCGCCTTCGGGATGCGGGTGCTGGGGCACGACAAGTACCGCGACGACCTGCCGGAGGGCGTGGAGGCGGCGCCCGACCTCGACGCCGCCCTGCCCGAGGCCGACGTCGTCGCCGTGCACGTCCCCTTGAGCGAGGAGACGCGGAACATGCTCGGCGCCGAGCGACTTTCGCGTCTCAAACCCACGGCACGGATCGTGAACTGCGCCCGCGGAAACATCGTCGACGAGGCCGCCCTCCTCGCCGCCCCGCCCGCCTTCTACGCCACCGACGTGTTCCGCGAGGAGCCCGTGCCCGCCGGCGACCCCCTGCTCGCGCTCGGCCCGGCGATCCTGACCCCGCATGTCGCGGCGATGACGCACGAATCCATGCGCGCCATGGCGGTTCAGGCGGCCGAGAACGTCGTCGCGGCCTTCGAGGGACGGCTCGACCCGGCCGTGGTGTTCAACCGCGCGGCGCTCGGCCGTTAGCCGGGGTCGCGCGGCTCCGGGACGGGGTCGCGCGTCACCCGCTCCCCCCGCCGGACCGTCAGCACGACGAGACCGACGAGCGCCGCCGCGCAGGCGACGATGACCGCGGTGTGCAGGTTGAACGCCGTCACCTGAAGCCGCGCCGACCCCGTCGCCGTCAGCACGCCCAGGACGACGAGAAGCCCGATCCAGTGGATCGGCTTGCCGAGGAAGATCCGTCCCATCTCAGCCCTCCCGTCCGGCGCGCGCCCGCACGGCCTCGGTCCGGACCGCCGGGCGGCCCGGCGCATAAAGACCCGCCGCGGCCAGGGCGAGCCCCCCCGCGACCAGCGCCCAGCCCGGCGCGCCGAGCACCGCGCCGATCGGCGGGCAGAGCATCCCGATCGCTCCGGCCACGCACATCGCCCTGCGCAGCGGCCCCATCGGCCCCCCGCGCCAGCCCTCGAGCCCGACCGAGAGCACCCACATCGCCGCCATCGCCAAGGTCGCCGAGAGCAGCGTCAGCCAGACCGGCCCGATCCAGAGCAGCGCCGGATTGTAGACGAAGGCCAGCGGCATCAGGTATTTGGCGACGCCGACGCGGGTGGATTCGAACGCCGTCGCCATCGGCCGCGTGCCCGCGATCGCGGCCGCCGCGAAAGCGGCGAGCGCGACGGGCGGCGTGATCGTGCTCACCACGCCGAAATAGAACGCGAACATGTGCGCCGCGATCGGCTCGACCCCGATCCGCACCACCGCCGGCACGATCAGCGCCGCCACGGTGATGTAGACCGCCGTGGTGGTGATCCCCATGCCGAGGATGATCGCCGCGACGCCGGTCAGCGACAGCAGGATCAGGAGGTTGCCGCCCGAGATCTCGATCACCGACTGGGTGAACTTCAGCCCGAGGCCTGAGACGAAGACCGAACCGATGATCAGTCCCGCGCAGGCGCAGGCGATCGCCACCGGCGCGGTGGCGCGCACGCCGTCCTCGAGCGCGGCGAGCATGTCCACCGGGCTCATCCGAGTGTGAGGGTTGATGAAGCTCAGCCCGACGAGCGAGGCGAGTCCGACGACCGCCGACTTCATCGGCGTCCAGCCGTAGAGCAGGCAGGCCACCAGCACGCCGAGCGCGATCAGCAGGTGCCAGCCGTCCTTGAGGACCGCGAGCGCGTTCGGGATGTCGGCCTCGTCCATGCGCCCGACGCCGTGCTTCTCCGCCTCGAGATGCACCATGAAATAGACGGTAGCGAAGTAGAGCGCGGCCGGAATCGAGGCGGCGAGGATGACGTGCGTGTAGGGCACCGCCAGGAACTCGGCCATCAGGAAGGCCGCCGCCCCCATGATCGGCGGCGTGATCTGCCCGCCGGAGGAGGCGCAGGCCTCCACCGCCGCGGCGAATTTCGGGCGATAGCCGATGCGCTTCATCATCGGGATGGTGAAGGCGCCGGTCGTCACCACGTTGGCGACGGCCGAGCCCGAGATCGTGCCCATGAAGCCCGAGGCGACGGCAGCGGCCTTCGCCGGACCGCCGATGCGCCGGCCGGTCAGCGCGACGGCGAGGTCGATGAAGAACTTGCCGGCGCCGGAGCGCACCAGCACCGCACCGAAGATGATGAAGAGGATGATGTAGGTCGCGCAGACATGCAGCGGGATGCCGAAGAGGCCGTCGGTCGAAAGGAACAGCGTGTCGATGAATTTCGGGAAGCTCACCGGGGGGCCGTAGAAGAAGCCCGGGAAATACGGCGCATAGAGCGCGTGCAGCATGAAGAACAGCGTGATGATCACCATCGCCCAACCGACCAGCCGGCGCGTCGCCTCCATCACGATCAGGATCAGGACGCCCCCCGCCAGCAGATCGCCCGGCTGCTTCTCGCCGAGGCGCAGCTGGAAGGCGTCGATGTCGATCATGGTCCAGACCTGCACCGCGAGCACCGCGGCCACCAGCGAGAGGTCGATCCCGAGGCCGACCGAGCGGCGCAGCGTCTCCGCGGCGTCTCCCACGACGATCGGCGAGGTGGCCGCGGGACGCATCATGGGGCGCAGGAAGAAGGCCAGCAGCAGCATCACGGTGAGATGGGTGGAGCGGAACGTCCGCCCTTCCGGCGCGCCGAACACCGCCGCATGCAGATGGAACAGCGCGAGCCCGACCGAAAGCGCGGCGAGCGTGAAGAGCAGCGCCTGCGCGGCGGGGGCCGCCCGCGCGACCAGCAGGCTTTCGAGAAAGCCGGGCGTCCGGGCCTCCTCATGGGCGGGGGCGGCGTCGGTCATGGGGGATCCCTCGGGCGGCTCGGCACTCGGCCGGGGCGGAGCCTGCGCGGCGCGCGCCGTCCTTCGGATCCGAAGGACGGTGCGGCGGAACGGCGGGGGCGCGGCGCTACCGGCGCCGCGCCCCTTCTGGCGTCAGCTTGCGACGCCGAGTTCGTCGTAGCAGCGCTGCGCGCCCGGATGCACCGGGATCGCCACGCCGTCGAGCGCGTTCTCGAGCTTGACGCGGTTCCAGATGCCCTTCACCGCGGCGAACTCCTCGTGGTTGTCCCAGAAGGTCATGCACATCTCGTAGACGAGATCGTCGGACAGGTCGGCGCTCACCACCATGTTGGTCACGATGCCGAGCGTCAGGATGTCCTCCTCGATGCTCTCGTAGACGCCCGCCGGCATCAGCCCGGGGATGTAGCCGGGATTGGCGTCTATGATCTCCTGCTGCTTCTCCTCGGTCAGGCCGATGAAGCGGATCCCGGGCGAGGTCTCGAGCTCGAGAAAGCTCGCCTGCGGCATCGAGGTGGCGGCCATGAAGGCCTCTACGTGCCCGTCCTTCATCAGCGCGACCGACTCGGAATAGTCGACGTGCTGCACGGTGCCGCCGGCGGCCTTGACGTCTTCGAAGGAGAAGCCGTGCGCCTTGAGGATCGACTCGGCGAAGGCCGTGCCGGTCCAGCCGGACTTGCCGGGGCTCATGTCCGCGCCCGCGAGATCCTCGATGGTCTCGATGTCGCTGTCCTCCCGGACCGCCATCTGGAACATGGCCGGATAGAGCGTCGCGAAGTGCCGGACGTTCTCGTGCGCCTCGTCGAACTTGCCGCGCCCGACGTAGCCGTTGGCCGCGGTGTGGGCGTAGGACCAGCCGATCTCGGCATCGCCAGCGTCGACCGCCTTGATGTTGGAGACGCCGCCGCCCGAGGTGCTCGAGGTGGCGATGCCGTCGATCTCCGACTGGAACACCTGCATGATCTTGGCGCCGAGGGGATACCAGGAGCCCCCCGAAGGGCCGGTGACCATGCGGACGAAGGTGTCGGCCGAGGCCGGGCCGGCGACGACGGCGAGGGCTGCGGCGGCGACCGCCGCGCGGGTGGTGAAGCGCATGTCGTGTCCTCCCTCGCGCCCTCTGCGGGGCGCGTCCTTCTTGTCGTCGAGGCAGCCTATCGGATCGCACGCGGCGTGCAAGCGGGTCGCGACGTCGGCGGATCCGGGCCGTGTTCGGGTATCGTTCCGCGCCGCGCGGGGCGGCGGCCCGGTTTCGGAGGGCCCCGCGGACCTGCCGACCCCGCTTTGTCACGCAGCTGTCACTCCCGTAGGGGCAAGGTCGAATCACGGTGCGAAGGCGCCGGAAGCGTCAGGAGCCAGAGGCCATGAGACAGTACGCACACGATTACGTCTGGGGCTGCCAGGATCGTCGCGAGATCGCGACGGCGCCGGGCGAGGCGACCCTCCGCCTGCTGATCGAGGCGCTTCGGCGGGCCATCGCCGCGCTCCGGGCGGCCGAGGCGCGTCGGCGGAACCGGCGGGCCTCGGCCCTCTGAGGTCGCCGCCGACGCGACGCCCCCGCCGCCCCGGGGCGCGTCGCGGCCTCTCTCGCGAGCGGCGCCGGGGCTCCGGCTCAGGCGCCGCCGCGCGGATCCAGCAGGCGGGCGAGGATCGCCCCCCGCGTGGTCCAGCCGACGGTCCCGCCGTCGTCCCCCGTCACCCGCACGGCGCCCTCCACCGAGACCGCCGCGCGCATCGCCTCGGCGACCGGCGCCGCTGCGGGCACGGCGGCGTCCGAGGCGGGACCCTCGAGCGGACCCGCCACGTCCCGGGCGCGCAGCACGCCGAGCGGGTTCATGTGCGCGACGAAATCGGCGACGTAGGGCGTCGCCGGCGCCGAGAAGATCTCCGCCGGGGCGCCCGACTGCACGATGCGCCCGCCCTCCATGATCGCGATGCGGTCGCCGATGCGGAACGCCTCGTCGAGGTCGTGGCTGACGAAGACGATGGTGCGCCGCAGCTCGCCCTGCAGCTCCAGCAGCTCGCCCTGCAGCTTGTCGCGGATCAGCGGATCGAGCGCCGAGAACGGCTCGTCCATCAGCAGGATCGGCGCCTCGGTGGCGAAGGCCCGGGCGAGGCCGACGCGCTGCTGCATGCCGCCCGAGAGCTCCGCGACCTGCCGGCCGCCCCAGTCGGCGAGGCCGACGAGGGCGAGCTGGCGCGCCACCCGCTCGGCGCGCTCGGCCTTCGCGACGCCGCCGATCTCGAGCCCGAGGCCGACGTTCTCGGCCACCGTGCGCCAGGGGAGCAGCGCGAACTGCTGGAACACCATCGCCACCGTCTCGAGCCGGAGCCGGCGCAGCGTGGCGGCGTCCGCCCCGGTGACGTCGATCATCCCCTCGGCGGCCCTGACCCGCACCCCGCCGCGGGTCACGGGCGCGAGGCCGTTGACCGCGCGCAGCAGCGTCGACTTGCCGGAGCCCGAAAGCCCCATCAGCACCACGATCTCGCCCATCCCCACCTCGAGCGAGCAGTCGTGGACGCCGAGGATCTGACCGGTCTCCCGCCCGATCTCGCCGCGGTCGCGGCCTTCGTCCATCAGGGGGAGCGCCGTCTCCGGCGCGTCGCCGAACACGATGGAGACCCGCTCGAAGGCGACCGCGACGCTCATCGCCCGCGCAGCGCCAGCATCCGGTCGAGCACGATGGCCACCACCACGATCACGAAGCCGCTCTCGAAGCCGAGGGAGGTGTTCACCTGGTTCAGCGCGCGCACCACCGGCACGCCGAGGCCGTCGGCGCCGACCAGCGCCGCGATCACCACCATGGAGAGCGAGAGCATGATGGTCTGGTTGAGCCCGGTCATGATCTGCGGGACGGCGTGCGGCAGCTCCACCTTCAGAAGGGTCTGCCAGCCGGTCGCGCCGAAGGCGCGGGCGGCCTCGAGCAGGGGCGCGGGGGTGGAGGCGACGCCGAGATGGGTCAGCCGGATCGGCGCCGGCAGCACGAAGATCACCGTGGCGAACAGGCCCGGCACCATGCCGATGCCGAAGAACACGATGGCCGGGATCAGATAGACGAAGGTCGGCAGCGTCTGCATCAGGTCCAGCACCGGGCGGATCGCCCGGTAGAGGCGCGGCCGGTGCGCCGCGGCGATGCCGATCGGCACGCCGACGGCCATGCAGACGACGCAGGCCGAGAGCACGAGCGTCAGGCTCTCGGTGGTCTCCTCCCAGTAGCCCTGGTTGAGGATGAAGAGGAACCCGAGCGCCACGAGCAGCGCGGTGCGCCAGCTGCGCTGCAGCGCGAAGGCGAGGGCGGCGAAGGCGGCGACGAGGACGAGGGGCGGCGGCGTCTGAAGCACCCGGAGCACGCCGTCGATCAGCGCTTCGGCCCCGTCGGCGAGGGCGTCGAACAGGCCCGCGGCGTTGGCCAGCAGCCAGTCGAACACCGCCGCGGCGGCGTCTCCGACCGGGATCTTGGGCGGGACGAGGCTTTCCATGCGCCAGGCGGGCGGGAGCCGCCGGGAACGCCCCGGCGGCCCGCCGAACTCAGAGGTCCAGCTCGGCCTTCACGGCGGCGAGGCCGTCGCCGCCGTCCGTCGTCTCGACGCCCTCCAGCCACTCCGAAAGGATCGCTGGGTTCTCCCGCAGCCACTCGGCCGCGGCCTCGCGCGGGTCCTCGCCCTCGTCGAGGATCGCGGCCATGATCTCGTTCTCCATCTTCAGGCTGAACTCGAGGTTCGTCAGCAGCTCCCCGAGGTTCGGACACGCCTCGACGAAGCCGGCCGAGGTGTTGGTGTAGACGGTCGCGCCGCCGAGATCCGGGCCGAACCAGTCGTCGCCGCCGGTGAGATAGGTCATCTCGTGGTTGGCGTTCATCGGATGCGGCTCCCAGCCGAGGAACACCACCGGCTCGTCGCGCCGGTCGGCGCGGGCGACCTGGGCGAGCATCCCCTGCTCGGAGCTTTCGACCAGATCGAAGCCGCCGAGACCGAAGGCGTCCTCCTCGATCATCTCGAGGATCAGGCGGTTGCCGTCGTTGCCGGGCTCGATGCCGTAGATGCGGGCGTCGAGCGCATCGGCGTGTTCGGCGATGTCGGAGAAGTCCTCGATGCCGAGTTCGGCCGCGGCCTCGTTGACGGCGAGCGTGTATTTCGCCCCCTCGAGATTGGCGCGCACGGTGTCCACCGTGCGCGCTTCGCGGTAGGGGGCGATGTCGGCCTCCATGGTCGGCATCCAGTTGCCGAGGAAGACGTCGACGTCGCCCGCGGCGAGGGAGGTGTAGGTGACGGGCACCGACAGCAGCTTCACGTCCGTCTCGTATCCGAGCGCGTCGACGACGAGCGCGGTGGCGGCGGTGGTCGCCGTGATGTCGGTCCACCCGACGTCGGCGAAGACGACGGTCTCGCAATCCGCCAGGGCGGGGGCGGCGGCGAGGCCGGCGATCGCGAAGACCGACGCGAAGGGGCGGAACGGCATGGCGTGTCTCCCTGTCATGGATATGTATCGAGCCTGCGGGAGAACCCCGGGGGGGTCAACAGGAGCCGAGGGGGTCGGGCGGTGAGCGCGATGGAGGCGGACTACGTGATCGTGGGCGCGGGCTCGGCCGGCTGCGCGATCGCGGGGCGGCTGGCGGAGGCCGGGCGCAGCGTCCTCGTGATCGAGCACGGGGGGACCGACGCGGGCCCGCTGATCCGGATGCCGGGGGCGCTGAGCCTGCCGATGAGCATGGCGAGCTACGACTGGGGCTACCGCACCGAGCCGGAGCCGGGCCTCGACGGGCGCAGGCTCGCCGCGCCGCGGGGCAAGGTGATCGGCGGATCGAGCGCGATCAACGGCATGGTCTGGGTGCGGGGCCATGCGCGGGACTACGACGCCTGGCGCGAGGCGGGAGCCGAGGGCTGGGGCTTCGCCGACGTGCTGCCCTATTTCCGGCGGCTGGAGGGGCTTGCCGAGGCGCCCGGCGCCGATCCGGCCTGGCGCGGGACGGAGGGGCCGGTGCGGGTGACGCGCGGGCGCATGGGGAACCCGCTGTTCCGCGCCTTCCTCGAGGCCGCGCGGCAGGCGGGCTACGCGGCGTCGCCCGACCTCAACGGCGAGCGTCAGGAGGGCATGGGCGCGCTCGAGCGCACGGTCTGGGGCGGGCGGCGCTGGTCCGCGGCGGACGCCTATCTGCGCCCGGCCCTGGCGACGGGGCGCGCCCGGGTCGTGCGCGCGCTGGCGCGGCGCGTCAGGATCCGCGACGGCCGGGCCGCGGGGGTGGAGACCGACCGCGGCTTCGTCGCCGCGCGGGCGGAGGTGGTGCTGGCGGCCTCGGCCTTCAATTCGCCGAAGCTGCTGATGCTGTCGGGGATCGGGCCGGCGGCGCATCTGGCGGAGCACGGGATCGAGGCGGTGACCGACCGGCCGGGGGTGGGCGAGGGGCTGCAGGACCATCTCGAGGTCTACGTGCAGTGGGCCTGCCGGAGGCCGGTGTCGCTCCGCCGGCACTGGAGCCTCCTCGGCAGGGCGCTGGCGGGGGCGCGCTGGCTGGCGACGCGGGGCGGGCCCGGCGCCTCCAACCAGTTCGAGGCGGGCGGCTTCCTGCGCTCGCGCGCGGGCGTCGAGTGGCCGGACCTGATGATCCATTTCCTGCCGCTGGCGGTGCGCTACGACGGGCGCGCGGCGGCGCCGGGGCACGGCTTCCAGGCGCATGTGGGGCCGACGCGTTCGCCGGCGCGGGGGCGCGTGCGGCTGCGCTCGGGCGATCCCGCCGCGCCGCCGGTCATCCGCTTCGCCTACATGCAGGGGGAGGGCGACCGCGCGACGTTCCGCCACGGCATCCGGCTGGTGCGGGAGATCGCGGCGCAGCCGGCGTTGGCGGATTTCGTGGCGCGGGAGATCGCGCCCGGCCCGGAGGCGACGGACGACGCGGCGCTCGACGCCTTCGTGCGGGCGCACGCCGAGAGCGCCTATCATCCCTGCGGAACCTGCCGCATGGGAAGGCGCGACGATCCGCACGCCGTCGTCGACCCCGAGGCTCGGGTGATCGGGGTCGAGGGGCTGCGGGTGGCCGACAGCTCGACGTTTCCGACGATCCCGAACGCCAACCTCAACGCCACCGCGATCATGGTCGGCGAGAAGGCGGCGGACCATCTGCTCGGCCGCGCCCCCCTGCCCGCCGCCAACGTCGCGCCGTGGGCGCCCGGCGACTGGCGGACGGCGCAGCGCTGAGGCCGACGCAGGCTCCGCCGTCGCCGGCGGCGCGTCCGCCATGGAGCGGCGATCCGGCGCGACGCGCCCCCGGCGGGGCTGGACTCCGCCGCGCCGTCGCGGAAGCCTCCCCACGCCCGCCGGGCGGCGCGGGCGCGAGGGGAGGACCGAGGCCATGGCGCGGGTGACCACGACGGACGGCGTGACGCTGGACTGCGTCGAGACGGGCGCGGGCGCGCCGATCGTCTTCGTCCACGAATTCGCGGGCGACAAGCGCAGCTGGGAGCCGCAGCTCCGCGCCTTCGCCCGCAGCCATCGCTGCATCGCCTATGACGCGCGCGGCTATCCGCCCTCCGACGTGCCGCCGAACGTCTCCTCCTACTCGCAAGCCCGGGCGGCGGAGGACATCCGCGACGTCATGGACGGCTTCGGGATCGAGCGCGCGCATGTCGTCGGCTGCTCGATGGGCGGCTTCGCGACGCTGCATTTCGGGCTGCTGTTTCCGGAGCGCGCGCGCTCGCTCCTGCTCTGCGGCGTGGGCTACGGGGCCGAGCCCGACCGGCGCGAGCGTTTCCGCGCCGAGGCCGACGCCATCGCGGCGCGCCTGCGCGAGGGCGACATGGCCGCCTTCGCCGAGGCCTACGCCCTCGGCCCGACGCGCGTGCAGTTCCGCGACAAGGACCCGCGCGGCTGGGCCGAGTTCAAGGCGGGGCTGGCGGAGCATTCGCCCGAGGGCTCCGCGCTGACCCAGCTCGGCGTGCAGAAGGCGCGCCCGTCGCTCTACGACCTCGAGGCCGAGCTGGCGGCGCTCGACGTCCCGACGCTGATCGTGAACGGCGACGAGGACTGGCCCTGCCTCGCGCCCGGCCTCTACCTCAAACGCACGATCCCGAGCGCCGACCTGATGACGATCCCCGGCACGGGCCACGCCTGCAACCTCGAGGAGCCGGACCTGTTCAACGACGCCCTCCGCCGCTTCCTCGTGCAGGTCGAGGCCGGCCGCCTGCGCCGGCGCGACCCGGCGGCGGCGGGCGAGAGCATCACCGGCATGCCCGCCGGCCCGGGCGCCTGAGGCCCGGGGCCGGCGCCGGCGCCGGCCTATCCGAGCAGGGCGCCGATCCGCTCCAGCGCGCGCGCGACGTTGGCTTCGGAGTTGGCGTAGCTGAACCGCACGTAGCCTTCGCCGAAGGCGCCGAAGCTGGTGCCGGCGACGGTCGCGACGCCGGCCTCGGAGAGGAAGCGGTCCTGCGCCTCGCGCGCGGTCATCCCCGTCCCCTCGATGTTGGGGAAGGCGTAGAAGGCGCCGCCGGGCTCGGCGCAGCGCACGCCGGGCAGCGCGTTCAGCCCGTCCACCATCACCCGGCGGCGTCTCGCGAAGGCGGCCATCATCTCGTCCACCGCGTCCTGCGGCCCCTCGAGCGCGGCCTTCGCCGCCCACTGCGTCGCCGCGTTCACGCAGGAATGGTCGTTGACGCAGAGCCGCGTGGCGGCGTCCACCAGGCTCTCGGGCCAGACCGCGAAGCCGATGCGCCAGCCGGTCATCGCGTAGGTCTTGGACCAGCCGTCGAGCAGGATCAGACGGTCGCGGATCGAGGGGTAGTTCAGCAGGCTGACGTGCTCGCGTCCGTCGTAGAGCATCCGGCTGTAGATCTCGTCCGAGAGGATCGCGACCCGCGGCCAGGCCTCGAGGCCCTCGACCAGCCTGTCGATCTCCGCCTTCGGCGTCACGCCGCCGGTGGGGTTGGCGGGGGAGTTGAGGATGATCAGCCGCGTGCGCTCCGTCACCTTGGCGAGCACGGATTCGGCGTCGAAGGCGAAGCCCGAGGCCTCGCGCAGCTCGATCGGCACCGGCGTCGCGCCGGTGAAGTTGATGACGGATTCGTAGATCGGGAAGCCCGGGTTCGGGTGCATGATCTCCGCCCCCGGCTCGCCGAACATCAGCACCGCGAAGAACATCGTCGGCTTGCCGCCCGGCACCACGACGACGTGATCGGGGTTCACCTCCGCCCCATGCCGGCGGTGCAGGTCGGCCGCCACCGCCTCGCGCAGCGGCGGGACGCCGTTCGCGGGCGTGTAGCCGTGGGCGCCGTCGCGCAGCGCCTTCACCGCCGCCTCGACGATGTGATCCGGCGTCGGAAAGTCGGGCTGGCCGATGCCGAGATTGATCACGTCGCGCCCTTCGGCCGCCAGCTTCTGGGCCCGCGCCAGCACCTCGAAGGCGCTCTCGGTGCCGAGACGGGCGAGCGATGGGGCGGTCTGAAGTCGGGCGGTCATCGGCGGTCCTCCGGCGGTCACGACGTCGTGCGCCGATAGCACCTCGTCCCGCGGCCCGCCAGCGCGGAGGGAACCCCGCGGGCGCGGCGGCGTGGATAGGACGGACGGCGCCTGCGCGCCGGGCGCCGAACCGGCGCCGCAACGAAGGAGGTCAGCCCCATGCACATGCCCCGCATTCTCGCGCCGCTGCTCGCGGCCGTCCTGCTCGCCGGCTGCGCCGGCATGCCGGAGCCGTCGGGCGACACCGCCCAGGGCATCACCGGGTCGGGCCTGCGCTGCGACGACTGCAGGCCCTGAGCCGGCGGGCCGGCGCGCGCGGGCTCAGCCCGTCGCCTTGCGCACCGCCTCCAGCAGCGCCTCGCGCGGGGCGGGCTTGCGCAGCACCCGCTCGTCCGGGGCGAGGCCCAGCGCCGCCGCCGCCTCCGGGCGGCCGGTGACGAAGATCACCCGGACGTCGGGGCGCAGCGCCCGCAGTCGGTCGGCGAGTTCCGGCCCCTGCATCGCGCCGCTGAGGGTCAGGTCGACGAGAACGGCCGCGATCCGCGGCTCCGCCTCGAAGGCGGCGAGCGCGGCCTCGCCGTCGACGGCCCAGAGCACCTCGTAGCCCTCGGCGGCGAGCTGGGCGGTCAGCACGCGGCGCATGGAGGCGTCGTCCTCGGCCACCAGCACCTGCTTCGCCCCGCCCGCCCGCGCGATCGAGAGACGCGGCGTCCCCGTCTCGGGCGCGGCGCGCAGGAACAGCTTCACGTCGGTGCCGAAGCCCGGCTCGCTCCGCAGCGACACGCCGCCGCCGGACTGCCGGGCGAAGCCGTGCACCGTGGAGAGGCCGAGGCCGGAATTGCCCGGCGTGGTGGTCCAGAACGGCTCGAACGCCCGGGTCCGCTCCTCCGCCCCCATGCCGCGCCCGGTGTCCGAGACCGTGAGCGTGACGTAGCGCCCGGGCGAGAGCGGCTCCTCGAAGCGCAGGGCCGCCGCGCCGTCGACGCGGATCTCCCCGGTCTCGAGCGTCAGCGTACCGCCCGCCTGCATCGCGTCGCGCGCGTTGAGCACGAGGTTCAGCAGCGCGTTCTCGAGCGAGCCCCGATCCACCAGCGCCGGCGGCAGCGCGCCCCCGAGCACCGTCTCCAACGCGACCCGCGCCGGCAGCACCCGGCGCAGCATCGCCTCCATCTCCCGCAACGCCGCGTTGAGGTCGAGCGGCCCCGGCGCCAGCGGGGCGCGCCGCGCGAAGGCCTGCAGGTCCCCCGTCACCTTGGTCGCCCGCTCCACCGCCTCGCGCACCTCGGCCAGATGCGTCACAGCCGCCGGCGCGCCCGGCGGCGTGTCGGCCAGCAGCTCCGCGGCGCCGAGCGCGGCGCCGAGCAGGTTGTTGAAGTCCGACGCGAGCCCGGTGGTCAGCGCGCCCACCGCCTCCATCCGCGTGGCCTGCATCATCGAGCTCTCGAGCCGCTTCTCCTCGGTCACGTCGCGGTTCAGCCCGAGGATCGAGACGAGCTCTCCCGCCGCGTCGCGCTCCGCCACCGCCCAGCCCTGGATCCAGCGGACCTCGCCGGAGGGGCGGCGGACGCGGAAGGTCACCGGCTCGGGCTGGTCGACCGCGAGGAACGCCTCGAGCGCGGCGCGGGTCGCGGGCAGATCCTCCGCCAGCACCAGGCGCTCCCAGCTCTCCAACCGGCCGTCGAATTCCTCCGGCGCAAGCCCGTATATCTCGTGCAGAGCGGGATCCCATTCGAGCCGTCCGGACGCGCCGTCGTACCGCCAGATCCCGATCCGCGCGGACCGGAACATCAGCCGCACCAGATCGAGCGTGCGCCCGAAGGCCGACGCCGTCGAGCCGTCCCGCAGTTCGGCGAGGCGAAGGAACAGGTCGAATTCCCGCGAGCGGTCGGCCATGGATTTCCTCGCCCGTCAGGCAGGCGGCGCGAGGATCGGCCGCCGCGCCGCAAACGCAAGGCGGAAACCGCCCGGTGCAGGCCGGGCTCCGCTCACTCCACCGCGGCCACGCCACGCTCCCGATAGGGGGTGCGGCGATAATGCGCCCGGTAGCACTTGGAGAAATGCGACGGCGAAGTGAAACCGCAAGCGAGCGCCACGTTAATCACGCTCATGTCGGTCTGGAGCAGCAGCCGGCGCGCCTTCTCGAGCCGGAGTTCGAGGTAGTAGCGCTTCGGCGAGCGGTCGAGGTAGCGGCGGAACAGCCGCTCCAGCTGGCGGGTGCTCATGCCCACGTCGGCGGCGAGCTGCGCGGCCGAGACCGGCTCCTCGATGTTCTCGTGCATCAGCGAGATGACGCGGCTGAGCTTGGGGTGGCGCACCCCGATCCGGGCCGGCACGCTCAGGCGCTGCGCGTCCTGGTCGACGCGGAGCGTCGAATAGACCATCTGGTCGGCGATCATCCCCGCCAGTTCCGGACCGTGCGCGTCCGCGATCAGACGCAGCATCATGTCGCCCGACGCGGCGCCGCCGGCGGCGGTCATCGCGTCGGGGTCGATCACGAAGATCTGCTCGGTGAGGGCGACCTCGGGGAAGTCCTCCTCGAAGCCCTCGCGGTTCTCCCAGTGGATGGTGCAGCGCTTGCCGTCCAGCAGCCCGGCCCGCGCCAGCGCGAAGGTGCCGGTGCAGACCGCGCCCATGCGGGCCCCGCGCCGCGCCTCGCGCCGCAGCCAGGCCAGCAGGCCGCGCGTCGTCGCCCCCGCCACGTCGAGCCCGCCGCAGACGATCACCCGCCCGCCGCGCGGCACGGCCTCGAGCGCGCCGTGGGCGGTGACCTCGGTGCCGCACGAGGCGTGCGCGGGCGCCCCCGTCTCGGTCAGCACGTGCCAGTCGTAGAGGGTGCGGCCCGCGAGGCGGTTGGCATGCCGCAGGGGCTCGATCGCCGCGGCGAAGGCGAGGAGCGAGAAACGCTCCAGCAGCACGAATACGAAGGTCTCGTCCGCCACGCCCGGTTCCGCCATGGACCACCTCCCCCGACGCCGCCGGGCCCCCGTTCCGGGCACGCCGAATCACGGTTCACTGGACCGACACATGGCGATCCGGTCAAGCGCGCGAAAGGCCCCGCCCGCAGGCGCCGCTTGGAAAGCCGCGCGGAATGGCCTAAGCGAGATGCCCGCGACGACGAGACGAAGGATGGCCGGCCATGCCCGACGCCTGGACCCGCACCAGCTGGCGCGAGCGCCCCGCCCGCCAGATGCCCGACTACCCCGACCCGGACGCGCTGGCCGACGTCACGGGGCGCCTCTCGCGCTATCCGCCGCTGGTCTTCGCCGGCGAGGCGCGCGCGCTCGAGGCGCGGCTGGCCGAGGTCTCCGAGGGTCGGGCCTTCCTGCTCCAGGGCGGCGACTGCGCCGAGAGCTTCGCGGAGTTCGAGGCGGACGCGATCCGCGACACGTTCCGCGTGCTGCTGCAGATGGCGGTGGTGCTGACCTTCGGCGCCAAGGTGCCGGTGGTGAAGGTCGGGCGCATGGCCGGGCAGTTCGCCAAGCCGCGCTCCTCGGCCACCGAGACGGCGGACGGGATCGAGCTGCCCTCCTATCGCGGCGACATCGTCAACGGCTTCGACTTCGCGCCCGAGGCGCGCACGCCCGACCCGCAGCGCATGCTGCAGGGCTATCTGCAGTCCGCCGCCACGCTGAACCTGCTGCGGGCCTTCTCGCAGGGCGGTTTCGCGGACATCCACCGGGTGCACGCCTGGAACCTCGGCTTCGCCGCCGGGGAGCCCGGGGCCGAGCGCTACCGGGCGCTGGCCGACCGCATCGGCGCCGCGCTCGACTTCATGACCGCGGCCGGCGTCGACCGGGCGACGGAGGAGACGCTGCGCCGGGTGGACTTCTACACCAGCCACGAGGCGCTGCTGCTCGAATACGAGACGCCGCTGACCCGTCAGGACTCGATCACCGGGCAATGGGTCGCGGGCTCGGGCCACATGCTCTGGATCGGCGACCGCACCCGCCAGCCCGACGGCGCGCATGTCGAATACTGCCGCGGCGTGATCAACCCGATCGGGATCAAGTGCGGGCCGAGCCTCGCGCCGGACGAGCTGCTGACGCTGATCGACCGGGTGAACCCGGAGAACCGGGCCGGGCGCGTCACCCTGATCGGGCGCTTCGGCGCCGGCGCGGTGGGCGAGCATCTGCCGGCCCTGATCCGCGCCGTGACGCGCGAGGGGCGCAAGGTCGTCTGGTCCTGCGATCCGATGCACGGCAACACGGTGAAGTCGGCCTCCGGGCTCAAGACGCGGCCGTTCGAGCGGGTGCTGCGCGAGACGCGGGAGTTCTTCGGGATCTGCCGCTCGGAAGGCGCCTATCCCGGCGGCGTGCATTTTGAGATGACGGGCCGCAACGTCACCGAATGCACCGGCGGCCTGCACGAGGTGACGGACGCGGACCTCGCCTCGCGCTACCACACCGCGTGCGATCCGCGCCTCAACGCCGCGCAGGCGCTGGAGCTCGCGTTCCTGCTGGCAGAGGCGCTCGAGGGCGACGCCGCCGCGATCCCGGCCGAGGCCGCGGGCGCCTGAACCTCGCCGTCCCGCCCCTCGGCGGGCGCGGCGCCGCGCGGGGGCGTCGAGCCCGTCGCGCGGCGCCGCCGATCCGCAGGGCGGATCGGCCGGAGCCCT
>JAWLFJ010000070.1:0-20361 GCA_041685625.1 Paracoccaceae bacterium
GTCGACGGCTACGCCGCCTGCAAGACCGTTCGCGGCAGGCGCGGACCCGATGCGCCCCTCGTCCTCGCCCATTGCCGGGCGCACGGGCGCCGGCAGCTGCGCGAGATCTTCGACCGCGACGCCCCCCCGATCGCCGAGGAAGGCCTGCGCCGCATCGCGCGCCTCTCCGCCGAAGTCCGTCCGCTTGAACTGGTTTGGCTCCACGTCGTCGTGGTCGAAGCGGATCCGGTTCTCGAGTTCATGAGGAGTGACATTGTCCTCGATCCGGGCCGACCCGTCTATGTCCAGGGCCTCGGCCCGGAACGCCACGAGCTTCTCGGCGAGCCCGAGCACGCCTCCGACCTCCGGCGCGTGCCCACGACGAGATCGGCGTCGTCCAGCAGGAGGTCGTGCACCCCGCCGAGCGGATCGTCGGTTCGGTCCACCGCCGCGGTCCGCCGATCAGTCCGGCGGCGCTGAGGCCGACGTCGCTCCAGGCGAGGGGTCGGGAGAGTCCGGAAACTTCGGAAGCGCCGGCTCCCGGGCCGCCGCCGCAGCGGTCGCGCGGACCGTCGTCGTGCGGCGCATGGTCTTCTCCTGCATCGGAGTCGCCATGGTGCGACAAACGCGGACCGCCGGGCGCGGTTTCCCTCAGCCCAGCCACACCTGGACGACGGCCGCGCCGAGCCAGATCGCCAGGACGGCCGCGCTTTCGAACCCGATGCCGCCGAGGCCCCGCCGCTCGCGCACGATCAGCCCGAGGAGCAGCACCGTCGTCGAGACCAGCGCCACCGCCAGCCAGAACAGGTCGCTCCGCTCGATCGCGTGATGCAGCGAGCCCTCGCGATACGCGACGTCGGACAAGGTCAGGAACAGCACGTCGAAGGTGTTCCCGCCGATGATCCCGCCGACCGCGAGCTGGACCGCCCCGCGTCGCACCGCCGCCAAGGTCGTCACGAGTTCCGGCAGCGACGTGGAGACCGCGGTCATCAGCGCCCCCACCGCGGTCGCCGAGAGTCCCGTGATCTCCGATATCCGGGCGCCCGTGCGCGAGATCGTCCAGCCTGCGAGCGCGAGGATCGCCGCGAGCGCGGCGAAGCGCAGCAACATCCCCGGCATGGATCCGCCCCCGGCGTCGGCCTCGGGCACGTCCTCGCGGGTCTCGGGCGTGCCGACGGGCCGCCACATCGGCCTCTCGCGGGCTTGCGAGCCGGCGCGCGCGCCGAGGATCCAGATCACCGGCAGCGCCAGCGAGACCGGGTGGACCCCCAGGACCGTGACGTCCGGACCGGTGGCCGCCACGAGCGGCAGAGCGAGCAACAGGCACAGCAGGGCGGACTGAAGTATGTTCGCGAGTTCGGCCGAGGCGTGCTCTAGGTTGGCGCGGCGATAGACCAGATCGGCGATCGCGAGGAAGGCCGTCTGTGCCGTGATCCCGCCGACGGCGTTGGCGTAGGCGAGCGAGGCGAGCCCGTCGAAGGCCGCCGAAACCGAGACCACGGTCCCCGCCAGCGACGTCGCGATGCCGAGCAGCAGCGCGCCCGTCATGGCCTCGCCGAGTCCCGTCTCGTCCGCCAGCCTGTCGGCGAGGCGCGTGATGCGCGTGCCCGCCACCGCGACCGCGAGCGTCGCCGCGGCGAAGACGGCGAGGAGCGCCGGCAGTCCGATCGAGGCGAAATCCATCTCGGGCGCTTCTCCCCCCTTCCTGACGACCGTCAAGCAACGGCGTGCCGGCGCCGTCGTTCCCCTCCGAGGGAACCCGCAGCGCGAGACGGCCGTTGCTGAAGGGACCTCGATCTCAAGGGGAGAACGAGATGGACGTCACGATCGCCGTCGACGTGACCGTTCCGGACGCGGTGGCGGGTCTCTGGGGTATCGGCATCTCGCCCGGCGATGCGGCGGCGCGTCTGTTCGCCGCGCTCGTGGGGGGATTCCTCATCGGGCTCGACCGCGAATGGCGCGACAAGCCGGCGGGTCTCAGGACCCACATGCTGGTGTCGCTCGCCGCGGCGCTGTTCACGATCGTCGGGTTCGACATCCACGGCGACGTCGAGGGCGCCTCGGCCGTCAACGCCGTCTCCGACCCTCTGCGCCTGATCGAGGCGGTCACCGCGGGCGTCGCGTTTCTGGCGGCCGGCAACATCATCCGCCACGAGAGCGGCGTGGAAGGTCTGACCACCGCGGCGGGACTCTGGCTGGCCGGGGCGGTGGGATTGTCCTGCGGACGTGGACACTTCGGCATCGCGGCCCTCGCCGTGGTGCTCGCGATCATCGTCGTCTCGCTCCTGCGCCTCGTCATGCGCGGCCTCGACCGAATGCGAAACGGCGGTGATTCGGGCTCGTGAAACGACTCGTTTGGAATGCCTTTGATGCTTATCGAACAAGGGTTTGAGTGACGTGAAACAAATCTTCCCACGTGAAGCCGCCGCAAGCAGGAAAGGACGCGAACTATGCCAGTCAAGAATTCAATTCTGCGCGGTCATATTGACTTGATACCGACCCGATCCGATTTTGAATACATGGAACAGAGACCGGACGCTTCTCAACAACCTGCAGAAACCGTTCATGACAACATGACCCACTTGGAAGAAGAGCGCCCTCATCTTCGTCGCTACGCTCTGAGCCTGGCGCGCGACGCCGACGACGCCGAGGATCTGGTCCAGGATTGCCTCGTGAGGGCCCTCGACAAGGCGGACAGCTTCGAGGAGGGCACGCATCTGCGGCGTTGGCTGTTCACGATCCTGAGGAACCTTCACATCGACCGTCGGCGACGCCAGAGCCGGCGTGGGATCGACCTTCCGCTCAACGACTGGGAGCCGGCGCTGAGCCGCCCCGCGTCGCAGGAGGATCGCATAGAGCTCAACGACGTGCTCTCGCGGTTCGAGACGCTGCGGGAATGCGACCGCGAGATCCTGCGTCTGAGCGTGTTCGAGGGGCTGCCTCACGACGCCATCGCCGAGCGGATGAACGTCGCCGTGGGAACCGTGAAGAGCCGTCTCTCCCGGGCGCGGGCCACGCTCGAGAGGTGACGCGGCAGGCAGCCGCACCACGCTGAGCGAGGGCGTCGCGCTCCGCTTTCGCCTGCCGCTTCACGTCAAGGCGCGGCGCCGCCCCTCCGCCGAGTGCGGTCGTGCTGCGGCGTCCGCCTTCGCGGGGCGCCGCCGCAAGTGCGGAGTGGAACCGGTCAGACGACCTTCCCGAACCGTTCGCCTTTCAGACGAATGCCCGCCGCTTCGCGGTCCCAGGCGTCGCCGGTCACCCCCTCGGCGCGCAGCTCCGCCTTCATCACCTTGTTCGACGGCGTCTTGGGCAGTTCCGGCAGCACGCGGACGTAGCGGGGCACCATGAAATAGGCCATTCGCCCGCGCAGGAACTCGATCAGGGCGACGGGGTCGATCTCCCGCCCCTCCACCGGCGCGACGACGACCATCACCTCGTCCTCGCCCACGTCGCTGGGCACGCCGATGGCGGCGCATTCGCGCACGTCGGGATGCGCGACCACGTCCGCCTCCACCTCGAAGCTGGAGATGTTCTCGCCGCGCCGCCGGATCGCGTCCTTGATGCGGTCGACGAAGAAGAAGTACCCCTCCTCGCTCCGAATGAAGGCGTCGCCGGTGTGGAACCAGCCGTTGCGCCAGGCCTTCGCCGTCGCCTCGGGGTTCGCGTAATAGCCCGAATTCATCGCCCAGGGCCGGTCGGTTCGGAGGATCATCTCGCCCACCGCGCCCACCGGGACCTCGCAGTCGTTCTCGTCCACCAGCCGCACCTCGACGCCGTCGCGCGCCCGACCGCAGGTGCCGCGCACCGGCGGGTTCGGCTCGGAGACGATGGGCGTCGAGACCTCGGTCATGTTGAAGATCGTGTAGACGTCGAGCCCGAAGCGCTTCGCGAAGCCCTCGGCGCCGTCATTCAGCGGAACCATCACGACCTTCTTCAGTCCGTTCCCGGCGTCGTCCGGGCGCGCTTCGGCCTTCTCGAGGAAGGTCGCCATGACGCCGAGCAGGAAGGCCGTCGTGACGCCGGTGTTGCGCACCGTCTCCCAGTAGGTCGCCGTGTCGAACCGATCGGCCACGCCGATCGAGGCGCCGCGGGCCAGCATCACGTACATCGGACCCATGCCGCCGATATGGAACATCGGCGAGTTGATCAGATAGCGGTCGTCCTCGGTCACGAAGGGCCAGCTCTCCGGCCCCGCGTTGGACCAGAGGTGCAGGTAGCTCGACAGAACCCCCTTCGACGGCCCCGTCGTGCCCGAGGTGAAGATGATCGCCATCGGGTCCCAGGGCCGGATCGGCCGCGAGAGCGCCGGCAGGACGCCCGCCTCGGGCGCCATCACGCTCTCCCAGGCGGCGCCCGGCACACGCGTCGCCGGCGGCGTCCCGCCGACCACCACCAGGCGCTCCAGCTTCGCCGTGTCGATCTCGTCCAGCCGCTCGGCGAGGCTCGCATGCACCATCGCGACCTTCGCGTCCGAGAGCCTCACCACATGCTCCAGCAGCGCGCCGCGATAGGCGGTGTTGATCGGGACGTAGACGGCGCCGAGCCAGTTGAGCGCGAAGAAGGCCCGGATCTGCTCGCGCGAGTTGGGCGCGAAGACCAGCACGTGATCCCCCTGCCCGACGCCGAGCGCCGCGAACCCCGCCGCCGTCTGCACCACCAGCGCGCGGAAGTCCGCGTAGGTCCATGCCTCGCCGTCGTCGTCGAACTTGGCGAACACCTTGTCCGCCCGTTCCGTCGCCCAACGGTCGATCAGGTCGCGCGTCACCACGCGGTCGCGCGGCGGGATGCGCGGATCGGGGATCGGCGCGGCCTCCGGCGCGGCCGGGATCTCGAAGCGCGAAAGGTCGGGGATCGGGGTCGCCATCTCTCTCCTCCGGGTCAGCCGGCGCCGAGCAGCTCGAACTCCGTCAGGTCCGGCCGCCGCGTCATCCGCCACCAGTCGTCATGCCGCCAGGGCGTGATCGCGACGACCCGCCCCGCCTCGTTGCGGTACCAGTTGTCCGTGCCGGGATGGGTCCAGACCATCCGCTCGTGCGCTGCGTCGACCTTGGCGTTGTATGCGTCATGCGCCTCCGCCTTCACGTCGATCGCCCTCGCCCCGGCCGCGAAGGTCGCCTCCAGCGCCGAGAGCACGAGGTCCATCTGCGCCTCCACGGGCGCGATCACCGAGCCGCCGTGCCCGAGCCCGACATTCGGACCGAGCAGCGTCACGAGATTGGGGAACCCGGGCACGAAGGTGCCGAGATGGGCGCGCGCGTCGCCCTCCCCCCATGCATCCCGCAGCCGCCGCCCCCCGCGTCCGACGACCTCCAGCGAGGCGAGGAAGGCCGTCGCCCGGAACCCGGTCGCCAGCACCAGCACGTCGACCTCGCGAGCCTCGCCGCTCTCCGAGACCAGCGTCGCGCCCCGCACCTCCGCCAGCCGCTCGTCGAACAGCTCCACATGCGGCCGCGCGACGGTGCGGTACCAGCCGTTGTCGAGCAGCATCCGCTTGCCGAAAGGCGGATAGTCCGGCAGCACCTTCGGCAGCAGGTCCTGCCGGTCGCCCAACTCGGCCTTGACGTAAGCCTCGAACACCCGCCGATGCGCCTCGTTCTGCGCGTTGAGCGAGCGGTCGGGCCGGTCCCAGTCCGGATCCCTTTGCAGGCTCGAATGCAGCTTGTCGTTGAAGGCCCAGGCGAGCCGCTGCCGATACCAGGCCTGATAGAGCGGAACCTCCATCAGCAGCCGCCGCACCGGCGCCGGCACCACCTTGCGGAACTGCGGGAACGGCGCCGCCCACTGCTTCGAGCGGGCGTATATCGTCAGCGCGGCCACCTCGTCCGCGATCGCCGGCACGATCTGCATCGCGCTCGCGCCGTTGCCGACCACCGCGACGCGCTTGCCTTCGAGCGAGAGCCCCTCCGGCCATTCCGCCGTGTGGAAGGCCGGACCGGGGAAGCTCTCCAGCCCCGGAATCGGCGGAACCTTAGGCAGGTTCAGCACCCCGAGGGCCGAGACCAGCAGATCCGCGTCGAAGTTCTCGCCCGCCTCGGTCTCCACCCGCCAGCGGCAGGCGCCCTCGTCGAACCGCGCCGCGGTCACGCGGGTCCGGAAGCGGACATGCTCCAGCACGCCCTGATCCTCCGCGACCTTGCGGAAATAGGCCTCTATCTCCGGCCGGAGCGAGAAGTAGTGCCGCCAGTCGTGCGGCTGGAAGCTGAACGAATAGAGGTGGTTCGGCGTGTCCACGCCGGCGCCGGGATAGCGGTTCCCCCGCCAGGTGCCGCCGACGTCGTCGCCGGCCTCCAGCACCGTGAAGGGGATGCCGGCGGCCTTCAGGCGCACCGCGGCGCAAAGGCCGCTCATGCCCGCGCCGATCACGACGGCGCGAAAGCCTTTCGGCGCCCGGCCCCGGAGGCGCGCCTCCGGCGGCGCCTCGCGCGAGAGGCCGAGGCCGGCCTTCAGCATGGCGCCGTATTCGGCCGGAATCGGCTCGCCCATCGCCACCGAGAGCATCCGCACCAGCAGCGCCTCGTCGGGCTCGGGGATCGCGATCCCGCCGGTCTCGGCCCAGCGGCTCAGGGCGGCGCCGGCCGCGGCGCGGATCTCGGCCTGGACGGGCTCCGGCAGGCCGCCGTCGTCGTTGTCGTCGAGGCCGCGGGGGCGCGAGGGGGTGTAGGGCGGCTCGAGCCAGCCGAGGTCGCCGGTGAGCTGCACCAGGACCGGGATCAGCGTGGGGATGTTGGCGAGCGCGGCCGCCTCCGCCAGCGCCGCGCCGTCCGGCGCGTCGGCGTCCTTCATGGCGTTCCTCCGACTGCACCGTCTCCTGCGGCTTGATCGGTCCCGAGTTATCTGTTTGCTGTCCGCGAAGGCAAGCGAAAACAAGGGGAAGCTCCATGCACGCCATCGCGGAGGCGATTCCGGCCGGGCGCGTCGAGGGCGAGGTCGCGCCGGGCTGGGAGGCCGTGGCCGACGCCTTCGTCGAGAGTTTCCGGAGCCGCGGAGAGGCCGCCGCGTCGGTGCATCTGCGGCTTCGGGGGGAGGTGGTGGTCGATCTCTGGGGCGGGTCGGCGGCGGACGGGACGGTCTGCGAGAGGGACTCGGTTCAGGTATTGTTCTCGTGCACCAAGGTCGCCTCGGCGGTCGTCATGCACCTGCTGGCGGAGCGCGGGTCGATCGATCTCGACGCGCCGGCGGCGGAACTCTGGCCGGAGCTCGCGGCGGAGGGCAAGGCGGCCCTGACCCCGCGCATGATCCTCGACCACAGCGCCGGCCTGCCGGCGTTCCGCGCGCCCGTGCCGGCGGACGTCCTCGTGAACCAGGACGGCGCGGCGGCACGGCTCGCCGCGCAGGCGCCGTTCTGGGAGCCGGGGACGCGGACCGGCTATCACGCGCTGACCTACGGCGTGCTGCTGGGGGAACTGGCGCGGCGCGCCGACGGGCGCAGCCTCGGGCGGATCTTCGCGGAGGACGTGGCGGGGCCGCTCGGCCTCGACCTGCATGTCGGACTGCCGGAGTCGGAGGAGCCGCGGGTGCTGCCGATCGCCGTGCGCCGGCCCTCGCCCGAGGATCCGGAGACGCCCTTCACCCGGGCGGCGACGACGCGGGGCACGATCTCCAACCTCTTCGTCTTCAACTCCGGCGACTGGGCGACGAAGGGCCTGAACACGCGCGAGGGGCGCGCGGCGGAGGTGCCGGCGGCGGGCGGCATCGGCAACGCGCGGAGCCTTTCGGGGCTGTTCGACGCGCTGCTCGCGGGGCGGATCCTGACGCCGGAGACGGTGGCGGATCTGGCGCGCTGCTCCTCGGCCACGCATCTGGACGCGACGCTGCAGACGGCGACGCGCTTCGGGCCCGGCTTCATGCTGGCGATGGAGGATCGGCGCAGGGGCGGCTCGGGCGAGGCGCTGCGCCTGCCGGCGCGGGCCTTCGGGCACACCGGCGCGGGCGGCTCGCTCGGCTTCGCCGATCCCGAGAGCGGGCTCGCCTTCGGCTACGCGATGACGCGGATGGGCTTCGGGCTGTTCCTGAACCCGCGGGGAGAGGCGCTGCTGGACGCCGCGAGGGAGGGGCTCCGCCGCGCCGTCTGAGCCGCCCGCCCAAGGGCTCGGCCCCGGGGCCTCGCCCGAGCGGGCGGAGGCCGGACCTCGACCCGGCCCCGCGGCGCGATGCGGCGGAGGCGGCCGGCGATGCGGCTCTCCGTATTCCGAGTCTTTTTATATGGATTGACCGCCGCGGCGTTTTCGCGCAGACAAGGTTTCACCTGAAACGGACCTCATGGCGACGGAGCCTGCGATGAACGCATTCACCCCACCCCCGCGCCGCGACCGCGACGAGACCCCGGCCGCCGACGCGCGTCTGGTCGCCGTCGCCGCCGAGGGCTGGCTGGGCCTTCCCGTGCCGCTGGCGCTGGAGCGTCTGCTGGATCGTCTGGAAGCACCGGAACGCGAGGACCGGCCGCGGCGCTGAGGCGCCGGCGCGGGGCGATCGCGCCGAGGCGGGACGATCGCGGTTCCGCGCGATCTTCGGTCCGACCTTCCGGGCGATTCGCCTCGGGCGCGACTCGAACCGTCGTGCCGGTCGAGCCTCGCTCTCAGCCGGCCGCGTCGGCGGCGAGGGCGGCGAGGCGGCCGGCGAGGAACAGGGCGCGGCGCGCCGCCTTCGGGGCGCAGCGCCGGGCGACGAGGAAGCGGGCCGAGGCTTCGTCTCCCGCCGCGAGGCGCTCCAGCAGGCGGATCAGCCACAACTCGTCCCAGCTCGCCGCGTCGCCGCGACGATGCAGGCGCAGCGGCGTGCGGCAGCCCGAGGCGAGGGCGGCGAGCAGCGCCGCGCCGTGCGCGTCCTCGAGCGCGGCGCCGGGCGCGCCGACGAGCGCACAGGCTCGGTCGAGATCCCCGGCACGGCCGCGGCGAGCCGCGGCGGCCCAATCGCGGATTCGCTCCACCGTCGCGAGTCGTCCGCCTTCGAGCGCCGGGGCGGCCGGCGCCGGCGCGGGCGACGAGGCTTCGGACAGCAGGTGCAGCGCGGGTGCGGACATGGCGGCTCCCTCGACGGGTCGGGGCCGGTGCGGGTGGCCCCGACCCGATATCTGAGCGTTCAGCTAAGGTTTCGCAAGCCGTTCCTTGGCGCCACGATCGTCGCGGCCTGCGGGAACGATGGAGGGCGCGTCGTTCAGCGCCTCCCGCGCGAGGCCGGCGAGGGCCTTCCAGCGGGCCTGGAAGGCGTCCATCTCGGCGCGCGGAATCACCTCCCCCACGTCCTCGAAGGCGCCGCCGCAGCGGTCCTCCACCACGCCGAGGAGGGCGTCGGGCCCCTCGGCGCTGCGCGTGGCGCGGATAATGCGCTCCGCCGCCGGGCGCTGCTCGGCCTCGTAGGCGAGGAGGGCGGCTTCGGTCGGCCCGTGCTCGAGCATGGCGCGGCCGAGGCGGCGCGCGTCCATGATCGCCTGGCTCGCGCCGTTGGAGCCGACCGGCCACATGACGTGGGCGGCGTCGCCCATCAGCGTCACCGGCCCGAAGCTCCAGCGCGGGAGGGGGTCGCGGTCGACCATCGGGTATTCGTAGATGCGCTCGGCGCGCGAGACGATCTCCGGCACGTCGATCCAGCCGAAGCGCCAGTCCGCGAAGCGCGGCAGGAAGTCGGCGGCGCTCGCCTCGGCGGTCCAGCTCTGCCGGGTCCAGCCGCCGGCGGGGTCGACGCGAAGCTCCGCGATCCAGTTGAGGCGGCAGTCGCCGGTGGCGGGATCGGGCGGGGAGATGGGGTAGGCGACGAAGCGCCGGTCCATCGAGCCGATCAGCGCCATCGAGGCGCCGGTGCGGAAGGGTTTCGCCGGCGAGGTCCCGCGCCAGAGCACGGCGCCGGACCAGACCGGCGACCCCTCCTCCGGGTAGAGGCGGGCGCGGACGGCGGAGTGCAGGCCGTCGGCGCCGATCAGGACCGAGCCGGTCTCGATCCGCTCGCCGGCCTCGGTGGCGAGGCGCACGGCGACGCCGTCGGCGGTCGTCTGCCAGCCGGCGACGCGGGCGCCGGTGACGACGGCGCCGGGGCCGAGGCGGGCGCGGGCGGCGTCGAGCAGCGCCATCTGCAGCTCGCCCCGGTGGACGGAGTATTGCGGCCAGCGGTAGCCCGCCTCGCGGCCGCGCGGCTCGGACCAGATCTCGAGCCCCTTCGTGGAGAAGAGGCCCCATTCGCGGGTGGCGACGCCGACCTGGGGCAGGATCTCCATCAGGCCGAGTTCGTCGAGTTCGCGGACCGCGTTGGGCTGGAGGTTGATGCCGACGCCGAGGGGGCGCGGCTCGGCCACGGCCTCGAACACCCTGGCGTCGAGGCCGATCTGGCGGCAGGTGAGCGCCAGCGCGAGGCCGGCGATGCCGCCGCCGGCGATGAGAACCGTCATGGGCCGTCCCTCCGTTTCCGGACGGTGCCTCCGGGCGCGGCGGGAGGCAACGGGCGTCCTCTTTCGGGGCGCCTCGGGCCTGGCTATGATCGGCGCATGGACGTGTTCGACGCCGAGACGCGATCGCGGGTGATGGCGGCGGTGAAGGGCCGGGACACCGGGCCGGAGCTGCGGCTGCGCCGGGCGCTGCACGCGCTCGGCTTTCGCTGGCGGCTCGGCGGGCGGGGGCTGCCGGGGCGGCCGGATCTGGTGCTCCCGAAGCGGGGCGCGGCGGTGTTCGTGCACGGCTGCTTCTGGCACCGCCATCCGGGCTGCGCGAAGGCGACGACGCCGGCGACGCGGGCCGAGTTCTGGCAGGCGAAGTTCGCGCGCAACGTGGCGCGGGACGCGGCGGCCGAGGCGGCGCTGGCGGAGCTGGGCTGGCGGGTCGCGGTGGTCTGGGAATGCGCGCTGGAGCGGCGCGCGGCGGCCGCGACGGCGGAGGCGCTGGGCGCCTGGCTGCGCGCGTCCGAGGGGATGCGCTGCGAGCTGCCGGCGCCGCGACGCGAGGCGGCCTAGGCCGCCGGGCGACGCGAGGCGGCCTAGGCCGCCGCGGCGAGGCCGCCTTCGCGGATCAGGAACGCGGCGATCTCGTCGATGCCCTCGCCCGCGCGGAGATTGGCGAAGAGGAAGGGGCGGCCCTTGCGCATCGCCTCGGCGTCGCGGCGCATGACCTCGAGATCGGCGCCGACATGGGGGGCGAGGTCGGTCTTGTTGACGATCAGGAGGTCGGAGCGGGTGATGCCCGGCCCGCCCTTGCGCGGGATCTCCTCGCCCGCCGCGACGTCGATCAGGTAGAGCGTCAGGTCGGCGAGCTCCGGCGAGAAGGTGGCGGCGAGGTTGTCGCCGCCCGATTCGATCAGGATCAGGTCGAGGTCGGGGAAGGCCTCCCGCAGGTCGGCGACGGCCGCGAGGTTGATCGAGGCGTCCTCGCGGATCGCGGTGTGCGGGCAGCCGCCGGTCTCGACGCCGCGGATGCGCTCGAGCGGCAGGGCCTGCGCGCGCATAAGCGCCTCGGCGTCCTCGCGGGTGTAGATGTCGTTGGTGATGGCGGCGAGGGAGAGCCGGTCGCGCAGCGCCCGGCAGAGCCCGGCGGTGAGCTTGGTCTTGCCGGCGCCGACCGGCCCGCCGATGCCGACGCGGAGCGGTCCGTGGGGGGATTTCATGCCTCGACCTCCGAGATCGGGAGTCTCCCGCCCGTCCGGGCGGGTTGGACGTTCGACTTCCACCAAGCCTTCGAGGCGTCGCAGGCCGGCCGAAGCCCGGGCGTCGGGCGGGCGTTCGCGCCTTGGCGCATCTTCCGCCGAGCGGAGGTCTCGCGCCCGATCTTCAGGACGACCGGCGCGCCCTCCGGCAGAGCCTCCAGCCTGTCGCGGAGACCGTCCTCCCCCTCGATGCGCTTCAGCCAGATGCACTCGTCGCGGATCTCCACCGTGCTCACGACCTGAACAGCCTCGTGCGTTGCAGCTCGTGCAGCATGGAGGCGAGATCCGCCCCGAAGCAAGCGCCGCCGAGATCCTCCGGATCCGCGGCCTCGGCCGCGCTCGCCACCGCCTCGCAGAGCGGGATCAGCGAGGCGAGCAGGCGGGCGGCCTCGGTCTCGCCGATCGGGATGATGCGGATGCCGACGGAGACGAGATTGGCCGCGATGCCCTGCAGCCAGCGGGCGGCGGCGTCGCGCGCCGGCAGACCGTGGGCGCGGGAGGCGCGACCGACCGCGACGGGCAGCGGCGCCGGCGCGATGTCCACGCCGAAGGCGGCGCTGGTGACGCGCGCGAAGGCGGCGCCCTGCTCTCGCGTCTCGGCGGCGCGCTCGGCGCTCGGCTGCAGGGCGGCGGCGAGTTCGGCCACGCCCGGGTCTTCGGGGTGGCGCCAGGCCGATATCAGCAGGATCGCCTCGGAGCGACCGGTCCCCTGACTCATCACGTCCGTGATCCATTCGCGGAGCGTCGACACGTCGACCACGTCGCCGTCCTCGACCGCGCGCTCGAGACCCTGGCTCCAGGCGAAGGCCCCGGTGGGCCAGCCGGGCGAGAACCAGGCCTGGATCAGCGCGGCGCCGGGCGGGTTCATGAGGCGCTCCTGCGCGCCGGCGCGGGTTCGCCCCCGGACGGTCCTGCGCGCGCCGGGCCGGGCGCCGGACCGGAGGTGACGGGCGGCCGGTCGCGTCGGGACGTCGGCGCGGCCATGCGGAGACGGGACGCCTCGGGACGAAGGGCCGCGGACGCGTCGGGGCGAAGGGCCACGGGGGGGTCGGGACGCAGGGTCACCGAGGGGACGGGAGGGAGCGCCGCCGCCGGGTCGGAGCGGGGGTCCGCGCCGGGGCGGCGGTCGGACCCCGCCGGCCTCATGGCGGCGGCGAGCCCACGGCGCCGGTCCCACGGAAGCGTCCGCGGTTCTGGGCGGGGCGTCGTCTCATTCATGAAGCGCCTCCCTGAGATGCGCGTCTGGGTCGTCATGTGCATGCGGCGCATGGGCATGAGCATGCGTGCGTCCATGCCCGTAGGCCCCGCCCTCCGGACGGAACGCGGCCTCGACCGGCGCCAGCCGCGCGCCGAGGCGGGCCAGCATGTCCTCCAGCACGTGATCGCGCCGGATCAGCAGGCGCTCCGCCTCGATCTGCACCGGCAGGTGCCGGTTGCCGAGGTGCCAGGCCAGCCGCGCCAGATGCGTCGCGTCGCCGCCCCGGACCTCCGTGAGCGGCTCCGCCGCGGCGCGCACCGCGACGCGGCCACCGTCCGCCAACAACAACGCATCACCGTCGCGAAGTTCCGTCGCTTCCGCCAGATCGAGCAGAATCGACGCCCCGCCTTCGGTGACGAGCCGGCCGCGGCGACGCCATCGGTCGTCCCAGGCGAGGACCACGACGTCCGCCGCGCCCGCTCCCCCGCCCGCCTCGATGGCGCAAGCGCGCATCGTCTCCGATTCCGTCATCGCCCTCTCCCTTGCCTCGGCGCCGCCGCGCGACCTTAGATTGGCAGGCGGCCGGACGAGAAGGCCCGCGTGACGGAGAACCGCATGGCGTTGAGAGAGGCCGATCTGATCGGGACCTGGCGGCTGGTCCGCTACGATTTCCGCGCCGAGACGGGGGAGAGGCTGCCGCGCCATCCCTCGGGCTCGCTGGGGCTGCTGCATTACGGGGCGGACGGGCGGATGTCCGCCCATCTCTCGGCGAAGGACCGGCGGCCGACGGGCGACGACATGAGCGCCGTCGATCCCGCCGTCGCGGCGGAGGCGCTGGCCGGCTACATGGCCTATGCCGGCCCGTGGCGGCTGGAGGGCGGGCGCGTTCGGCACGAGGTGGAGATGTGTCTTCGGCCGGACTGGGTGGGCCGGACGCTCTGGCGCACGCCGTCGCTGGCGGCCGACGGCACGCTGACGCTGGTGGCGGAGGGCTCGCGCATGGACGGGCGGGTCGGGACGGCGGAGCTGGACTGGGTGCGGGCCTGAGGCGCGGCGCTGGACCGGAGGCGCCATCCGGGAGAGGATTTCGTCAGGCGGCCGTCGCGCCGCCCCAGAACAGACCCGAGGAAGGTCCCCATGATCCGTTCCGTCCCCGCCGCCGCCGCGGCGGCGCTGCTCCTCGCGCTGCCCGCCGCCGCCGAGGAGGCGCCGCCGCCGCCCTGGCTGATGACCGGCGCCAACACGGTAACCGTCGCGGTGACCTGGAACGAGGCGGCCGTCGGCGCGCTGCTGCCCGAAGGCGTGGTTCCGGCCGCGGACCTCTCGGGCGGCGTCAACGTCTACCGCACCGAAGGGGGCTACGGCTTCGGACCCTACGAATCCGCCTACGCCTACGTGAACGTCGAGGGCTGGGACAGCGCCTCGGGCGCGCCGGCGCGCTACATCCTCGGCGGCTGGTACGGGCCGGATCCGAAGGTGGCGGCGGCGATGCGCCGCCGGTTCGGCGCGGCGGTCGAGACGGGCGAGTCCGCCCAGCGCGCCGAGGGCGAGGACTGGATCGGCGAGGGCGGCGACGGGACCGGCGCGATCCGGGTGCGCGTGACGCCGGGCGGCGACTGCGTGCCGGCGGCGGGGACGCTGAACTATGTCGCGCCGGCGGCGCCGGGCCTCGGCCTCGGCCTGCTGAAGATCCCGTTCGAGGGGGCGTTCTGCCCCGCGGCCCCGGTCTCGGTGGAGATCGACGCGCCCGAGGGCTCGCCGATGGCGAGGCTCGAGGCGACGTCGATGCTGGGCGGCGGCCAGCTCAAGGACGGGACGTTCAGCTTCGGCAAGTGACCGGGCGCCGGGCGTGCCGCGCCCGGCCCCCTCTCCTCGCCGGTCTCAGAACAGGAAATACCGCTGCGCCATCGGCAGCACCTCGGCCGGCTCGCAGGTCAGCAGTTCGCCGTCGGCGCGGACCTCGTAGGTCTCCGGGTCCACCTCCATCCTCGGGCAGAGGTCGTTGAGCTTCATGTCCTTCTTGCCGACGCCGCGGATGCCGCGCACCGCGACCACGTCCTTGGCGAGGCCGAGGGCGGCCTTCACGCCGGCGGCCTCGGCCGCGGCGCTGACGAAGGTGACGGCCGAGCGCTCCACCGCGCGGCCCATGGCGCCGAACATCGGGCGCGAATGGACCGGCTGCGGCGTCGGGATCGAGGCGTTCGGGTCGCCCATCTGCGCCATCGCGATCGAGCCGCCGATCAGCGCCATCACCGGCTTCACCCCGAAGAAGGCGGGGTCCCAGAGGCAGAGATCGGCGCGCTTGCCGACCTCGATCGAGCCGATCTCGTGGCCGATGCCGTGCGCGATCGCGGGGTTTATGGTGTATTTCGCGACGTAGCGGCGCACGCGGAGGTTGTCGTTCTCGCCCCGCTCCTCGGGCAGGCGGCCGCGCTGCACCTTCATCTTGTGGGCGGTCTGCCAGGTGCGGAGGATCACCTCGCCGACGCGGCCCATCGCCTGGCTGTCCGAGGCGATGATCGAGAAGGCGCCGAGGTCGTGCAGGATGTCCTCGGCCGCGATGGTCTCGCGGCGGATGCGGCTCTCGGCGAAGGCGACGTCCTCGGGGATCGACTTCGAGAGGTGATGGCAGACCATCAGCATGTCGAGATGCTCGTCGATGGTGTTCACCGTGAAGGGCCGCGTGGGATTGGTGGAGGAGGGGAGCACGTAGGGCTCGCCGCAGAGCTTGATGATGTCGGGGGCGTGGCCGCCGCCCGCGCCCTCGGTGTGGAAGGCGTGGATGGTGCGGCCCTTGATGGCGGCGATGGTGTTCTCGACGAAGCCGGACTCGTTCAGCGTGTCGGTGTGGATCATCACCTGCACGTCCATCGCGTCGGCGACGGAGAGGCAGGTGTCGATGGCGGCGGGGGTGGTGCCCCAGTCCTCGTGCAGCTTCATCGCGCAGGCGCCGGCCTCGACCATCTCCTCGAGCGCGGCGGGGCGCGAGGCGTTGCCCTTGCCGGAGAGGCCGATGTTCATCGGCACGCCGTCCACCGCCTGCAGCATCCGCGCGATGTGCCAGGGGCCGGGCGTGCAGGTGGTGGCGAGGGTGCCGTGCGCCGGGCCGGTGCCGCCGCCGAGCATGGTGGTGACGCCGGAATGCAGCGCGTCCTCGATCTGCTGGGGGCAGATGAAATGGATGTGCGCGTCGAAGCCGCCCGCCGTCAGGATCTTCCCCTCGCCGGCGATCGCCTCCGTGCCCGGGCCGATCACGATGTCGACGTTCGGCTGCACGTCAGGGTTGCCGGCCTTGCCGATGCCCGCGATGCGCCCGTCCTTCAGGCCGACGTCGGCCTTGTAGATGCCGGTCCAGTCGAGGATCAGCGCGTTCGTGACGACGGTGTCGACGGCCCCCTCGGCCCGCGTCGCCTGGCTCTGGCCCATGCCGTCGCGGATCACCTTGCCGCCGCCGAACTTCACCTCCTCGCCGTAGGGGCCGGTGAGGTCGCGCTCCACCTCCACGATCAGGTCGGTGTCGGCGAGGCGCAGCCGGTCGCCCGTGGTCGGGCCGAACATCGCGGCGTAGTCGGGGCGGGAGATGCGGGCGGGCATGGCGTTCCCTTCGGCGGCGTCGGGCGCGCGGTCTCGCGCGCAAGGGTCGAAGACTGCGGCCGACGATGGCCGGACGCGGCCCGCCAGACAAGGAGACGACGGCGGAAAGGAGCGGGTCCGCCATCTCGGCGGCCGCCAGCGCCGAGGAACCGGGCGCCGGCGCCCGCTTTCCGGGCGCCGCGGAAACCGCGCCGACGGCGGAGCGGGAGCGGCCCCGCCCGCGGGCGCGGCGAGCGGACCCCGAGGCGCCGGCTCCGACGCCCTAACGGACGCACCCCCGCGCCGGAGCGCGGGGGTGCGAGAAGGCCTGACGATCGCGGGGTCCGCCCGCGATCAGGCGGACGGCGTCACTGCGGCATGGTTCCCGTCCCGCCTCCGGTTGCGGTCCCGCCCTCGGGCTCCGGCGGCGGAGGCGTCTCGCGGTCCCGGAACTCGTAGGCGGGCGCCTCCTCGGCGTCCTCTCGAGTCAGGTCGAGCGTGATATCCAGACCGTCGTAGTCGATGTTCAACTCCTCCCAGTCCACGGCGATCTGCTTGGCGCCGAAGCCGAGAAAGCCGCCGACCGAAACCACGGCGGCCTTCACGGTTCCGTCGCCCGAACCGATGATGACGTCCTCGATGCTTCCGATGGCCTCGCCCTCGGTGGACGTGACCGTGGCGCCCATCACCCATTCGCCGCGCAACTCGTCCGGCCCCATCGAGGACATCACGGCATCCTGCGCGACGGCCGAAGCGGCAGCGAAGGGAAGAACGGCGAACGCAGTCAAGATTCGACGGTTCATTGAAGAGCCTCCGTCAGCTTTCCTCACTATGACGAAGCCGGACACAAGACCGGAAAACGCTTCCGTTTACGTGCGTCTACCTGCCTCGCAAGACCTCGTCGGCGTGATCTCAATATGTGATCGGGATTTCTTCACGTAAGCCTCCGGCGCCAAAATTCCCAAAACCTGAACTTGGGATGAGCATGAACGCAGAGGGCGTCACTCCCCCCGGGCCTTCGCCTGCTCCCGGCGGAAATGCAGACCGGCGGCCGGTGCGAGGAACACCAGCAGCTTCCAGGCGTTGAACCCGCTCTCGAAGGCGAGCTTCGAGTCGCGCCCGGTCAGCGCCGCCACCGCCTCGGCGACGCCCAGCACCACGAGGAAGCCGAGCCCGAGCGCCGCCGCCGCGGCCAGCAGGATGCCGAGGCCGTTGGGCATCCGCGGCACGATGAGCCGCGGCACGAGCACGCCGAGCGGGATCAGCAGCGCAAGGCAGATCAGAAGGGTCATCTGAGCAGGTACTCCGTCGCGCCGCCCTCGTTCCAGTAGAGCCGCAGGCGCCCGCGGCCGATGGCGGCCCGGGCGCAGCGCGCCGCCCGGGCGTCCCCGCGCCGCAGCACGCGGCACATGCGGTCCTCGAACCAGTCCCAGGAGCCGGCGTAGCGCGCGCCCCCGATCTCCGCCACTAGGCCGCCGTCGGCGCCGGCGCGGAACCGCTCGCTCCCGTCGGCGCTGACGAGGTCGCGACCGACCACGATGGCCGCGAAGCGCTCGGCGTCGCCGATGCGCGAGAAGCTCTGCGCCCCGGCCGGCCCGCCGGCCGCGGCCGCCGCGGCGAGCGCGGCGACGAGGACGGCGCGCGCCATCGTCACAGCGGCCCCATCACCTGGCCGCCGAAGCCCCAGACCTCGCGCCGGCCGGCATAGGGCACGAGGCGCACCTCCCGCGTCTGGCCCGGCTCGAAGCGCACCGCGGTCCCGGCGGGCACGTCGAGGCGCATGCCGCGCGCCGCGTCCCGGTCGAAGGCGAGGCCGGCGTTGCTCTCGGCGAAATGGTAGTGCGAGCCGACCTGCACGGGGCGGTCGCCGGTGTTGGCGACCTCCAGCGTCAGCACCTCGCGCCCGGCGTTCAGCTCGATCTCGCCCTCGGCGGGGAAGAGCTCGCCCGGGATCATCGGAGCGCCCTCCAGGCGGCGACGGCCGCGAGCGCGGCGAGGGCGCCGAGGACGGCGATCTCCAGCCCGTGGGGATGGGCGTGGCCGGACGGGCCGGCATGCGCGAGGGCGGCGGCGGGGGCGACGAGGGCCGGCAGGGCGGCGAGGATGCGGCTCATGGGGCGGTTCCTTTCGAGGGACGGAGAGGTCAGGGCGCGGTCCGGCAGGGCGCGGCGGCGGCGCGCAGCGCCAGCACGGCGAGCGCCAGCAGCGCCAGCGCGACGGGCGCCGTGGCGATCAGATGCTCGCCCAGATGGTCGTGATGGGCGAAGGCCGCCCCCGGAAGCGCGGCGGCGACCGCCGCCCAGGCCATGATCCGCATGTCTCTCTCTCTCCCGCTTGCCGCGGCGCCCGCGCGCCGCCGTTCCGTTCAGTCTCCGGCCCCGGACGCCGCGAGCGCGGCCTCGAGGCGCGCCGCCGCCGCGTCGAACGCCGCCTCCAGGGTCGGATCGACGCCGCGGCAGCCCTCCGCCACCGCCCGCGCCCAGTCGAGATAGGCGCGCCGGCGTTCGAGCGGCCAGGGCGGCGGATCGGCCGCCAGCCCCGTCAGGTTCGAGGCCTTGTCGGCCAGCTTCAGCCGCCGCGCGGCGGGCGTCAGGGTCGGCGCGTCCTCCACCTGCCGGCGCTTGCGCTCGGCCTTGGGCAGGGACTTGTCGTCGGTCACCTCCGCGACGATGCCGGCCACGACGGGGCCGAAGCGCGCCGCCAGCGCCTCCGGCGTCACGTCGCAGTCCTCCACCACGTCGTGCAGCAGGGCCGCGACGGCGAGCGCCTCGTCCTCCGGCCGCGCCGCGGCGAGACGGGCGGCGACGTCGAGCACGTGATTGACGTAGGGGTCCGCCTTCGCGCCCTTGCGGGTCTGGGCGCGGTGGGCCTCGGCGGCGAAGGCCGCGGCCTCGGCGAAGCGGGCGAGGGGGGTCACCGGATCGGGTGGTGCACGGTGACGAGCTTGGTGCCGTCGGGGAAGGTCGCCTCGACCTGGACCTCGGCGATCATCTCCGGCACCCCCTCCATGCATTGCTCGCGGGCCACGACCGAGGCGCCGGCCTCCATCAGGTCGGCGACCGAGCGGCCGTCGCGCGCGCCCTCGACGACGTAGTCGGTGATCAGCGCGATGGCTTCGGGGTGGTTCAGCTTCACCCCGCGCGCGAGGCGCCCGCGCGCGACCATCGCGGCGACCGAGACGAGGAGCTTGTCCTTCTCCCGCGGCGTCAGGTTCATGGCTCGCCCCCTCCCTCAGATCGTCCAGACGCGCGGCAGCGGATCGCCGCGCAGGAATTCCAGCGCCGGGGCCAGCGCCCGGCGCAGCGCCAGGCCGTCCCGCGCGCGCAGCCGCGCCAGCAGCATGCCGTTCCAGGCGGAGGCCCCGCCCTCGGCGCCCTCGAGGCCCGCCAGGCGCTCGCGCAGGCCGTCGCGCATGGCCTCGGCGTCCGGCGCGACGAGGACGAGGGTGGCGAGGGCCCCGGCGCCGCCCAGCGCCGCCCGGCCGCCGAGCGCCGCCGCCTCGCCCACGAGGCGCAGCCCGTCGGCCCAGGCGAGGCGCCCGCCCCGGCGCACGCGCCAGTGGTCGCGATGGGCGAGCCGGCGCACCGTCTCGCCCGAGGCGCGGCGGCCGATCACCACCGGCTCGACCGCGAGGAGGCGCGCGTCCTCGGCCATCTCGACCTCGACGCGGCGCGAGAGCGCGGCGCCGTCGTAGAGGATCGTCTCCTGCGGCAGCCAGTCGAGCGCGGCGCCGGGCCCGAGCGCGAGATGCGTCGCGACGCGCGCGGGCTCCTCGTCGAGGGCGCGGTAGCCGCGCTCGGCCGCCTGGGTGGCGACGGAGAGGCGGGCGCCGGCGCCGACCTCGACCCGCCAGTCGAAGCGGTCGCCGCCGGCGAGGCCGCCGGCCGTGTTGAGGATCACCGCCTCCATGCGCCCGAAGGTGCGCGGCAGGAAGCACTTGGCCGAGCCCTGCTGGCGCAGCGCCACGAGGCGCGCGCCCGCCGGCGCCG
>JAWLFJ010000193.1:0-4968 GCA_041685625.1 Paracoccaceae bacterium
TCGCTGACGACGTCGTCAGCGACGTCCAATCGCAGATCAGCGAGGGATCGTGCAGGCGGTCCCGAGCGGCCGGTTACCATCTTGTGTACGCGAGTCCGACAAGAGTCCGACACTTGCGATACGGGGGTCCGACGCGCGCGGCACACGCTATGCACGTCATATGCACCCCGTGCGCACGTCTGCGGTACCGGTTTCGCCCCGCGCGCCGAGCGGCCGCGGCAGGAAACCCCTCGTCGAAGGCGCGGCGAGAGGCCCGTTGACGAGAGAACGAAAGCGGAACTAACTCCCGCCCATGTCCTTCGCCGAACTCTGCGCCACCTCCAACTTCAGCTTCCTCGTCGGCGCCGCGCATCCGGAGGAATACGCGCGCGAAGCCGCCGCCCTCGGCCTCGAGGCCATCGCCGTCGCCGACGCCAACTCCGTCGCCGGGGTGGTCCGCGCCCACCAGGCGCTGAAGGAGCTCGCGCGGGAAGGCGCCGCCCCGATCCGCGAATCGGACAATGTCGGCCATGCCGACGTGACGGCCCGCGCCGCCGCCCTCGGCCGACGCCGCGCCGGGAATCGCGACGCCCATGACGACACGGCCGAGGAGCGCGCCGCCCTCTCCGCCGCCGCCCGCGGCGCGGCGCCGCCCGGACGCCCGAAAGGCTCCGGCTGGCGCGGCGCCGGCCCCGCCATGCGCCCCGGCCGCGACGGGCCCGAGCCGGTGGAGGACGGCCCGACCAGACCGGACCCGACCGCCTTCGAGGCGCGCCCGATCCGCTCGATCCCGCGCCTGATCCCCGCCGCGCGGCTGGTGCTGGAGGACGGCCAGGAGCTCGTCGCCCTGCCCACGGACCGCGCCGCCTGGGGCCGCCTCACGCGCCTGCTCACCCTCGGCAAGCGCCGGACGCGGAAGGGCGAATGCCGGCTGACGGAGGCGGACGTGCTCGCCCATGCCGAAGGGCTGATCCTGCTCTGGCGCGCGCCGCTCGCCCTCGACGCGGATCTCCGCCCGCTCCGCCGCTGGGCGAAGGCCCTGCCCGGCACCGTCCACCTCCTCGCCAGCCCCGGCTACGACGGCCTCGACGCCCCCCGCCTCGACCGCCTCGCCGAAGCGGCGGAGGCCGCCGGCGCGCCCCTCGTCGCCTCTGCCGCGCCGCTCTATCATCGCGCCTTCCGCCGCCGCCTCGCCGACGTGCTGACCTGCATCCGCGAGGGGACGACCATCGACGCCCTCGGCCGCCGCGCCCAGCCCAACGCCGAGCGGCGCCTGCGCCCGGAGGCGGAACTCCGCCGTCTCTTCGGGCCGCACGCCCACGCCGTGGACCGCGCCGCCGGGATCGCCCGCCGCTGCCGCTTCGCCCTCGACGAGCTGCGCTACGAATACCCCGACGAGGTCGCGGACGGCGAGGACCCCCAGGCCCGCCTCGAACGCCTCACGCAGGAGGGCCTCGACGAGCGCTACCCGGACGGGGTGCCGGACAAGGTCGCGCAGATGGCCGCCCGCGAACTCGCCCTGATCGGCAAGCTCGACTACGCGCCCTACTTCCTCACCGTCCGCGACGTGGTCGCCTTCGCCGAGCGGCGCGGCATCCTCTGCCAAGGCCGCGGCAGCGCCGCCAACTCGGTCGTCTGCTACGCCCTCCGCGTCACCGCCATCGGGCCGGAGATCGCGACCATGGTGTTCGAGCGCTTCGTCTCCGAGGCGCGCGACGAGCCGCCCGACATCGACGTCGACTTCGAGCACGAGCGCCGCGAGGAGGTCATCCAGTACATCTACCAGCGCTACGGGCGGGAGCGCGCCGGCCTCTGCGCCACCGTCATCCATTACCGCGCGCGCCGCGCGATCCGCGAGGTCGGCAAGGCGATGGGCCTCTCGGCCGACGTGATCGACGCGCTGGCCTCCCAGATCTGGGGCTGGTCCACCGACGCGATCATGGAGGACCGCATCCGCGAGGTCGGCCTCGACCCCGCCGACCCGCGCCTCGCCCTGACGCTCGACCTCGTGAACGAGCTGATCGGCTTCCCCCGCCACCTCTCCCAGCATGTCGGCGGCTTCGTGATGACCCGCGGGCGGCTGGACGAGCTCGTGCCCATCGAGAACGCGGCGATGGAGGACCGCACCGTCATCGAATGGGACAAGGACGACATCGACGCCCTCGGCATCCTCAAGGTCGACGTGCTCTCGCTCGGCATGCTCACCTGCATCCGCAAGGCGTTCGATCTGGTGGAGCGGCATTGCGGCCAGCGCTGGACCCTCGCGACGCTGCCGCCGGAGGAGCCGGCCGTCTACGACATGCTCTGCGAGGCGGATTCGCTCGGCGTCTTCCAGGTGGAATCGCGGGCGCAGATGAACTTCCTGCCCCGGATGCGGCCGCGCGCCTTCTACGACCTCGTGATCCAGGTCGCCATCGTCCGCCCCGGCCCGATCCAGGGCGACATGGTGCACCCCTATCTCCGCCGCCGCCGGGGCGAGGAGACGGTGAGCTTCCCGTCCGACGCCCTCGGCGAGGTGCTGGGCAAGACCCTCGGCGTGCCGCTGTTCCAGGAGCAGGCGATGCGGATCGCCATCGTCGGCGCAGGGTTCGATCCCAGCGAGGCCGACCGCCTGCGCCGCGCCCTCGCCACCTTCCGCAAGTCCGGCACGATCCACAGCTTCCGCGAGCGCTTCGTCGAAGGGATGCTGAAGAACGGATACGATCAGGACTTCGCCGAGCGCTGCTTCGCCCAGATCGAGGGCTTCGGCGAATACGGCTTCCCCGAAAGCCACGCGGCGAGCTTCGCGCTCCTCGTCTACGCCTCCGCCTGGCTGAAGCGCTTCCATCCGGCGGCCTTCGCCTGCGCCCTGCTGAACGCCCAGCCGATGGGCTTCTACGCCCCCGCCCAGATCGTGCGCGACGCCCGCGCCCACGGCGTCGAGGTGCGCCCGGTCTGCGTCAACGCCAGCTACTGGGACGCCACGCTGGAGCCCTGTCCGGACTCGACCTCGGGCTTCGCGCTCCGCCTCGGCTTCCGCCAGATCAAGGCGATGGACGAGGAGGACGGCCGCTGGATCGCCGCCGCCCGCGGCAACGGCTACGCGGCGGTGGAGGATCTCAGGCGCAAGGCGGGCCTCGGCCCCAAGCCGATCCGCGTGCTGGCGGAGGCGGACGCCTTCGCCGGTCTCGGCCTCCCGCGCCGCGAGGCGCTCTGGGAGGCGAAGGCGATCGCCGGCGACGCGCCCCTCCCCCTCTTCGCCGGCACGCTGGAGGGCGAGGGGATCGCCGAGCCGCGCGTGAGCCTGCCCGAGCCGACCGAGGGCGAGGCGGTGGTCGAGGACTACGTCGCGCTCCGCCTCTCGCTCCGCGCGCATCCCCTGGCGCTGCTGCGGGGCCGTCTCACGCCGCCGGGGGCGTGACGCCCTCCTGCCGCTCCCAGGGGAGCCCGCCGGCATAGGTGCGGTAATGCACGCCGACGAGGTGCCCGGCGTCGACCGGCAGCATGACGCCGGTGATCGCGGCGGCCTCGTCCGAGAGCAGGAACCAGGCCGCGTTCGCGATGTGTTCGGGCCGGATCAGCATGTCCAGCGCCTCCGTCGCCTTGATCGCCTCGGGATCGCGATGGCCGGAGTCGATGCGCGAGAGGATCGCCGGCGTCATCGTGTAGCCCGGCGCGACGCCGTTGACGCGCACGCCGCGCCGCCCGCATTCGGCCGCCATCAGCTCCGTAAGTCCTTTGATGGCCACCTTGGAGGGGTTGTAGGCCGGCAGCGGCAGGGGGGCGAAGCTGTTGATCGAGCCGACCGTGACGACGGCGCCGCGGCCGCGGGACTCCATCGCGGGCACGAAGGCGCGGAGGGTGCGGACGGTGCCGTGGTAGTTCACCTCCCAGACGCGGTCGTGCTCCTCGACGTCCATGTCGAGGAGGCGGGAGGGATTGTTGATCAGGCCCGCCGCCGTGACCAGCGCCACGACCGGGCCGAGCTCCGCCTCGACGCGGGCGGCGACGGCGTGGAGTGCGTCGAAATCCGAGACGTCGCAAGGACATGCGAGGCCGCCGATCTCGCCCGCGACCCGCTCGGCGCCCTCCGCGTCGCGGTCGATGACCGCCACCTTCAGCCCCTCCTTCGCGAGGCGTCGGGCGCAGGCCTCGCCGATGCCGCTCGCCCCGCCCGTCACCGCCGCCACGCCGTCCGCCATGCTCCGTCTCCCTCCCTCGGATCGCTTTCGGAGGAGCCTACACGAGCGGGCGGCGGGGGCCAGAGGGATGGCGGGGCGGGCGCTGTTCGGGTATTGTTCTCGCCATGAGACGCGCCGAGTCCTGGCCCCGCCCTCCCGCCTGCCTGCCCGCCGCCCGGCTCGACGAGCCGCCGGAGAAGGCGCGCGTCGCGGTGGCCGGGCTGGTGGTGGTGCGCCAGCGCCCCGGCTCGGCCAAGGGGGTGGTGTTCGTGACGCTGGAGGACGAGACCGGCGTCGCCAACGTCGTCGTCTGGCAGAAGGTCTACGAGCGCTTCCGGCGCGAGATCATCGCCGGGCGGCTGCTGCGCGTCACCGGCCGGGTGCAGCGCGACGGACAGGTGGTGCATGTGGTGGCCGAGCGGATCGAGGACCTCTCGGCGATGCTCGACGATCTGGCGCGCGGCGCGGCGCGGCGGATCGACCCCGTCGGGCCGACGGACGAGGTGCGCCGGCCGGTCGACCCCGCCCGCCCCGGCGGGCGGCGCGGGCCGCGAGGCGCGGTGGCGCAGCATCCGCGCACGCAGGCGCGGCGGCTGTTCCCCGGCGAAGGCTGATCCCCCATCAGTCCGGGCCGGCGGAGGGCGCGGCGGGAGCGGACGTGACCGGAGGCCGCTCCGAGCGTCGCACGCGGGACGGAGGGATCCCGGCCGCCGGCCGCCGGATCGGCGGCAAGCGCCCGCCGACCACCCTTCGGCTGGCGGCTTGGCTAGCCGCGGAAGTTCCAGGGCATCAGGTCGGCGACGTCGCGCTGCATGTGCTGGTCGAGGAT
>JAWLFJ010000194.1:0-4966 GCA_041685625.1 Paracoccaceae bacterium
CAACCCGATGGAGCGCGTCTGGCTCTGGCTCCGGGAGCGCTTCCTCAGCCTCCGTGTCTTCCCGGACTTCGACGCCATCGTCGACGCCTGCTGCCACGCTTGGAACGCCTTCGCCGACGATCCCGACCGCATCCGATCTCTCTGTCTCAAGCCGTGGATCAGAAAGGTCATCGGTTAGGCGCGGCGGTATGACAGCACACGACGCTCATCGCCTGTCTGGTAGCCCTCCACCCCGAGTTCGATCGAAAGCACCGCATTTTCCAGCAGTTCCTTCATATCAATAGTATTCCCGAATGTAGCCGTAGGCTCGGTCGAACAGCTCTGCGTCCTGGTGGAGCTTGTACTTGAAGAGGGTCTGACGAAGCGCCTTCTTCACCTCACGTTCACCGGCATGAGTGGCCTGCCAGCCATCAAAGCGCACCGCGCGGACGATCTCGTCGATGTCGTCCACGACGCGTTTGACCATGATCGGCGTCTCTCCGTTCTTCGCCTCCTCGAAGAGTCCCGTAAGGGCGGCCTTGCCGCGGTCGATGTCCTCCTCGACCGGTGTCTCGCGCTCCATCTTCACAACGTCCTTGGCGAGCGCGAGCAGCTCTTTCAGGAAGTCGATGCTGAGCAGGAGTCCCTGCTGGTGGCGGTTCTTGAGGTCTTCCAGGCGCTCGGCCAGCGCCTTGTATTTCGGGTTCCCGGCGTGCTTGCGCAGCCGGCCCGTGAGCTTGACCGAGATCTCTTTGGCTTTCTTCTCGGGGTCCGGGTTGCCGAGAACGGCCTCGAGCAGCTCCGCATCCATCACCAAGGTGTCGAGGTCATCTCGCACCGCGTCGACGTGGACGTTCTCGTGGATCAACTCGATGGTCTTGGCACCCAGCCGGTGCCAGAGAAGCCGCCCCGGGCCCGTCGACGGCTTCAGTGACTCGTAGACCTGCGCCAGCCAGCGATAGTCCTTCTCGTGGGGCGTCAGGACCGGGTCTGGCGATAGCGCCTCCCAGATGCGACTGAGGACGCTGAAGTCCGATGCGAACGCATCGCGCCGCTCATCGTTCGGCAGGCAATCCTGTGCTGCGATCAAGCCCTCGTAGCCGGTGAGAGTGCGGTCGACGCCGGCGAAGTACTCCAGGCACTTCTGGATCGCGGATGGCAGCATCGCGGCGAGTTCGGCGATGTTGGAGACAGCCTTCTGGACGCCCTTCTCGTCGAACTTCAGCGCCTGCGCGACGTCGTCGAAGATCCCGAGGTAGTCGACGATCAGGCCGTGCGTCTTCTGCTCGCCGTAAGGGCGGTTCGTCCGGCAGATCGCCTGCAGCAGCGTGTGGTCGCGCAGCGGCTTGTCGAGATACATCGTCTGCAGAATCGGAGCGTCGAAGCCGGTCAGCAGCTTCGACGTGACGATGATGATCTTCAGCGGGTCCTTCGGGTCGCGGAAGCGGTCGAGCAGCTTTTCCTCGGCATCCCGGTCGCGCTTGTACTCAGCGTATTCCGTCTCACCGCTGTTGACCGACATGACAATGTCGGAGGTTCCTGCGGTCGCCGCCGTCGAGCTCCTCGCCCAGCCGCTCCAGCCGCCGGACCGTCTCGGGCTTCAGCCCGCCATAGGCGAGTTCCTGGACTCGGTAGCTCAGACGGGAGATCAGGAAGTTCCTGTTGAACCGCGGGGGCTCGCTGTCGAAGAGTTCGCGCCATTTCGCCTTCAGTTCCGGCGTCGTCGCGGCCTTCAGCGCGGCCAGGCGAGCGGGGATGGGGTCATGCGTCGTCATGCGGTCTCCTCCGGGGTCGGGGTCGCATGGACGCTCGGGTCGGGCGGAGAGTGTAGCGGAATGTCTCCGTTCGGTTCGGACGCTTCCGCGCGGTCGCGCTGCATCAGCCGGATCAGTCCTAGAGCCAGCAGGCTGCAAAGCTCGGCGCGGCGCTCGGCCGGGGTCATCAGGCTCGGGTGAAGGGGGTTCGGCCGTCGCATGTCACACCGCGTGTCGTCACTCCTGTCATTCAAATGCCGATCGGCGCCTTGGGCTGGGACAGGTCTCGGAAAATTTCTGCAACGCGGCGTGATCGACCGGGGTACGACCCACGCCTTCGCGTTGCGCACCGCCACTGCTTGGCCGACATATTCCGTCACGGCCGAAAGCGCTGTGTATTGCAATTCCTCCGCTGGCGTCACACACTTTCGTATGTGACGCACGCGATTCGCGCGTCACGACGGGATGGCTGCTGACGTGGCTGAGATCAGGAGGCGCGCATGGATGACGTCATCACCGAGCTCAAGAGGGAGCGAGAGGCGTTGCGGGAACGGCTTATGAAGATCGACGCGGCCATCGAGGATTACGAGCGCTGGGCTCGATCCGTCGCCGAGCTGGTCGGCCGCGGCGAGTCGGCCCCACTCCCCCCTTCCCGCGTCGGACCGGGGTCCGAACAGACGCCCGTCGCCGTCTTCGAGGAACGCGTCCGCGCCCTCCTCGGTCGCGCCTCGGCGCCGATGAAGCGGGCCGACATCCACGACGCGCTCACCGAGGCGGGCGTCGTGGTGGGCGGCAAGGACCCCCTGAACACCGTCGCCGCGCGGCTCAGCCGCATGGATGGGATCATCAACCTGAAGGGCCACGGCTACTGGCCGGAGGATCGTCCCCACGCGCCGGCCGGACATTCGGGGGCGACGGCGGACGGTTCAGGGCTGTTCGGGTCGGCGGCTTCCGACCCGACGGACGAGCCGACGTCGGGTGACGGTGACGAATCCGGCGAGACGTGATCGCGAGACAGGAGAGAGGACCGGAGATGGCTTCCGAAATCCGTGGAGCGGACGCCGCCCCGATGTGGCGGTGCCGGAACTGCGACAAGGCGCTGGGCGAGCCCCGGCGGGGCCGGGTTCACGTCCGGTCGCGCAGCGGCCACATCTACCACTGCCCTTATCCAGTGACCGCCAGATGTGGCGTCTGCGGTCACGACAAAAAGATCAGACGATACCCCGCCCTCTGAGGCGTCGGAGCCCATTCCGCTCCGGTCGCCCCCCCGGCGCACGACGCCGCCAACAGGCCCTTAGCGAGGCGCCAGACGCCCGGCCACAAACTGGGAAGTCCGAATTGCCGGCATCCTGGAACGCGCTTCACGAGCAGTTCGTCCGACGCGCACGATCTCTCCGTCTGCATCATCGATATCGGGACATGCGTCTCGGGGTCCGACCTCTGGAGCCGTTCCCAGATCCCCGCAGCCTGCTGGACTACATGCGGGCCCCCGCGGGAACGCCCGAAGCGAAGAACGATGTCCTGCGGGCGCTTCTCGACCTTCGCCGCGACGACGGCGACGCGGCCGACGTGATCCTCACGCTGGCCCTCTGGCCGGCGCTCGACCAAACATACCGCCGGTTGCGCGCGGGCTTCCCCGATGATCCTGACGACATAGCCGGAGAACTCATCGGCGCGTTCGCCGAAGCGTGTCGTCGGGCCGATCCAGGCAGAATCACCAAGGTCGCGGCGACGCTTGCGATGAACGCCAAGCGTGACGCGACACGCGTCCTGCGAGATCGCAAGGCGTTCGCCGGTGCGCTGGAGCCCGAGATCGGCAGGTTGGCAGAGGCGGGGGACGTGGTCGGCGAGCCTCCCGACGGCGATGGCGGCCGTCTACTCCGCGAACGGCTCGAGCGTGATTTCGGGGCCGATGCGGCGCTGGTCTGCGACGTGGCGCTCGTCGGTATGTCGCAACGCGAAGCCGCAACGCGTTGCGGATTGTCGTACGACGTCGCGCGAAAGCGTCATCAGCGCACCGTCAGGCGCATTCGCGAAAACCCGCCCGATTATCTTCGCCCGCGTGTCCCATCTCGCGCCGCCGGTTGGCATTTGACCGTTGACGACGCCGGAGAGGCCGGCGCTGCAACGGATGACGCGAATGCCGAAACACGAGGACGAACACGAACGGCTTCCGGGGCTGTATCTGCGCTGGGAGCTGCCGGAGATCCTGCGGATCGGCGGCGAGTACAGGATCGAGTCCGGCGCGGAGACCGTCGACGGCGCGACCCTCGTCGCCGTGTTCCGCCGCGTCGATAGCGACGACGAAGAGGCGAGCGAATGACGCCCGCGGCGCGCGACGCCGCGGGCGTTTCCGTTCGCGGACCAGGCACACGGCCGCTGTCGGCGGGGGCGCGCCGATGAGCCTGGAGCACGATCCCGCGCGCGACGACGGAGCCACGGCCTCGGAGCGGCCGTTCCTCACCTTGGAGGAATTGGCGGACCGTTGGCGCGTCAGCGGCCGCACCCTGGAGCGCTGGCGCGCCGCCGGCGAGGGCCCGCCCTGGGTGCGGCTCAAGGGCAAGGTCATCTACCCGGCGACGGGCGTGCACGCCTACGAGCGCGCGCGCATGACGGACCCGGACGGCTGACGCATGACCGACGCGCCCCGTCGCGCGTCGGAACATCGCGGGGACGACGAGGTGGCCGGCGGCCGCCCCTTCGGCGCTGGACCCACGGCCTACGGCCGCGCCGGGTCCAAGCTCGTCGACGACGGTTGGGAGCCCCTGCCGATCAAGCCAGGCCTCAAGGCGCCGGCGCCGAGCCGCTGGACCGAGGTTGCGATCGACGCGGCGCAGGTCGACGCCTGGGCCGCGCGCTTTCCCGAGCACGGCGTGGGGCTGCGCACGAGCCGGCTGGTCGGCGTCGACATCGACCTCCTCGACCCGGACGCCGCGCACGAGGCCGAGCGGCTCGCCGTCGCCCGGCTCGGGCCGACGCCGCTGATCCGCATCGGGCGCTGGCCGAAGCGGCTGCTGGTCTACCGGACCGATGCGCCCTTCGCGAAGATAACCGCCCCCGGCGTCGAGGTCCTCGGCCTCGGCCAGCAGTTCGTCGCCTTCGGCGTCCACCCGGACACCGGACGGCCCTACGCTTGGCTCGACGAGACGCCGCTCGACGTGCCGTTCGAGGACCTCCCCGTCGTCGACCGCGACGCCTGCGCGGAACTCGCCGCCGAGATCGCCGCGCTCGCG
>JAWLFJ010000071.1:0-20143 GCA_041685625.1 Paracoccaceae bacterium
GTCGCGAGGCGCTGTCGGCGGCCCTCGCCGGGCGGTGAGGCCGGACCGCGCCGCCGGCCGTGTCGGGCGCCCGCGGCGCGGCGACGGGTCCGCAGGACCCCCGCCGCGCCGCCGGGCCCATGGCGGCGGCGCCCCCGCAAGGGGGCGGCGGCGCGCGGGAGCGCTACCGGCGGAGGCTCACCACCAGCGGTCGGGTCTCGCCTCGAAGCCGGCGGCGCGCTCGAGGGCGTAGGCGGCGTCGAGCAGCTCGGCCTCGCCCCAGGGCTTGCCGACGAGCTGGAGGCCGAGGGGGAGGCCCTGGGCGTCGAGGCCCGCCGGCACGGCGATGCCGGGCAGGCCCGCGAGGTTCACCGTCACGGTGAAGACGTCGTTGAGATACATCGTCACCGGGTCCGCCTCCGCCATGTCGCCGAGGCCGAAGGCGGCGCTGGGCGTCGCCGGGGTGAGGATGGCGTCGACGCCCGCCTCGAAGGCGGCGTCGAAGTCGCGCTTGATCAGGGTGCGGACCTTCTGGGCGCGGAGATAATAGGCGTCGTAGTAGCCGGCCGAGAGCACGTAGGCCCCGATCATCACGCGCCGCCGCACCTCGGCGCCGAAGCCCTCGGCCCGGGTCTTCTCGTAGAGGTCCACCACCCCGTCCTCGGCGCCGAGCGCGGCGCGGCGGCCGTAGCGAACGCCGTCGTAGCGCGCGAGGTTGGAGGACGCCTCGGCCGGCGCGATGACGTAGTAGGCGGGCAGGGCGTATTTCGTGTGGGGGAGCGTGATCTCGACGATCTCCGCGCCCGCGTCCTTCAGCATTTCGGCGCCCTTCGACCAGAGCGCCTCGATCTCCGCCGGCATCCCCTCCATGCGGTATTCGCCGGGGATGCCGATGCGCCGGCCGCGGAGGTCGCCCTTCAGCGCGGCCTCGAAGTCGGGGAGCTCCAGATCGGCAGACGTGCTGTCCTTCGGGTCGTGTCCGGCCATGCCCTGAAGCAGGATGGCGGCGTCGCGCACGGTCTTGGTCATCGGCCCCGCCTGGTCGAGCGAGGAGGCGAAGGCCACCACGCCCCAGCGCGAGACGCGCCCGTAGGTGGGCTTCAGCCCGACGATGCCGGTGAAGGCGGCGGGCTGGCGGATCGAGCCGCCGGTGTCGGTGCCGAGCGCGGCGAGGCAGAGATCCGCCGCCACCGCCGAGGCGGAGCCGCCGGAGGAGCCGCCGGGCGTCAGGTCCTTGTTGGAGCCCTGGCCGCGCCAGGGGTTCACGGCGGGGCCGTAGCAGGAGGTCTCGTTCGACGAGCCCATCGCGAACTCGTCCATGTTGGTCTTGCCGATCATCACCGCGCCCTCGGCGAAGAGGCGGCGGGTGGGCTCGGATTCGTAGGGCGGCAGGAAGCCGTCTAGGATGTTCGAGGCGGCCTGCGAGCGCACCCCCTCGGTGCAGAACAGGTCCTTGATGCCGAGGGGGAGGCCGCAGAGGCCCGGCGCCTCCGCGCCTTCGGCGGCGAGGCGGGCGTCGGCGGCGTCGGCCTGCTCCAGCGCCCGCTCCGGCGTAAGTTCCACCACGGCGTTCAGGGCTTTCGCGGCTTCGGCGGCGGCGAGGCAGGCCTCGGTCAGCTCGCGCGAGGTGAAGTCGCCGGCGCGCAGGCCCTCGCGGGCTTCGGCGAGGGTCAGGCGGGCGAGGTCGCTCATTCCACCACCTTCGGCACGGCGAAGAAGCCTTCCCGCGTCGCGGGAGCGTTGGCGAGGACGCGGTCGCGGATGTCGCCCTCGGTGACGACGTCCTCGCGGCGCTTGAGGGCCATCGGGGTGACGGAGGTCATCGGCTCGACCCCGGTGACGTCCACCTCCTGCAATTGCTCGACCCAGTTCAGGATGCCCGAGAGATCCGCGGCGAGGGCCGGCAGGTCCTGCTCCCTGACGCGGATGCGGGCGAGATGGGCGACGCGGGCGGCGGTGGCCTCGTCGATGGACATCGGTGGGCTCCTCGGTCGGCGGTCGGGCGTCGGACTAGCTTGCGGCGCCGGCCTGCGCAAGGCGTCCCTCCTCGCGCTCGCCATGGCGCACGAGGACCACGATCAGCCAGCCGAGAAGCGCGCCGTTGAGGACGTGCCACATAAAATGCGTGCCGAGCGGAAAGGCCTCGCAAAGCGCGCCGGACTGGTCGTCGAGCGTCCGGAAGGTCAGCGAGGCGAGCAGAAGCGCCGCGGCGATCGCGATGCCGCGGCCGGCCGGATGGCCCCGGGCGTGGAGCAGGGCGGCGAAGGCGGCCATCAGGAGAAGCGTCGGGACGTAGCCCATCGAACCGTTGAGCGTGCCGAGAACGGGCGTGAGGACCGCCGAGATGCCGGCCGAGACCGGGAAGAACAGCAGGATCCCCGCCGCCCCCGCCCAGCGCGGCAGGCCGAGATAGCGCACCAGGATGACGTAGAGATAGACGAGGATGAACAGCATGATCGGGATCACGTCCATCATCACTGACCAGCGGTTGGCGAAGGTATGGAACAGAAACGAGCCGACGCCGATCGCGGTCAGGATCAGGAGGAGCGTGCGCACCGCCCAGTCGTCGCTTCGCCCATGCGCGAGCGCCGCGCGCCACGCGACCAGGGCGCCGATGAGGAAGGCGAGATTGGTGACCGCGTTCACAGGCTCGGCCCAGAAGCCGGGGTCGACGCGCTCGCAGTAGCTGTCGATGGCGCGGGTCCAGGCGGAGGTCTCTTCCATTTCGGGCGGGTCCTTGCAGGGGCGGCGGAACGCGCCCGGCAAGGTAGGTCGCCGACGCTGGGGGCAAGGGGACGCCGGCGCTTGCGCCTCGCGGGGCCGGCGGGCAACCTTCGCGCCGGATGCCCGGAAGACGAGGGGGGGGACATGGCGGGAAGCGTGGAGCGGGTGGCCGAGGCGCTGCAGGCGGCGGGGATCGCGGCCGGGATCCGTCGCATGCCCGCCTCGACCCGAACGGCGGAGGCGGCGGCGGCGGCCTGCGGCTGCGAGGTGGCGCGCATCGTCAAGTCGCTGGTGTTCCGCGGCGCCGGGACCGGGGCGCTGAAGCTTCTGCTGGTCTCGGGCGCGCATGCCGCCGATCCCGCGCTGGCGGAGGCCGCGGCGGGCGAGCCGCTGGAGCGGGCCGACGCCAAGGCGGTGCGGCGCGAGACGGGATTCGCGATCGGGGGCGTGGCGCCGGTCGGGCATGTGACGCCGGTCGCGACCCTGATGGACGAGACGCTGATGGCGCATCCGACGGTGTGGGCGGCGGCCGGGGCGCCCGACGCCGTGTTCGAGATCGCCCCGGAATCCCTGCTGGCGCTGACCGGCGCGCGGCTCGTGCGGCTCGCCTGAAGCCGCCGGGAGGGCGGCCGCCCCGGTCCCCGGGCGCGCGGCCCGCCCGCCCACCCCCGACGCGCCCGGGGACCGGGGCGCGCCGCGCCGTGCGAAACCGCGACGCGGCCCCGTTTCGGACGCCTCCGCCATGCCGGGCGCGCCGGGCCGGAGGGACGCCCCGCCTTTCCCTCGCGCCGCCGCGCTGGCATGACTCGCCCCGACGCGCCCGCGGGGGCGCGGCACGGGAGGACGCGACATGAAACTGACCTGGCTCGGCCATTCCGGCTTCCGCATGGAGATCGCCGGCGAGACGCTGCTGGTCGATCCCTGGCTGCGCGGCAATCCGATGTTCGACGAGACCCGTTTCGACGAGGCGGTCGAAGGCGCGGGCTGGGTGCTGGTGAGCCACGGCCATGGCGATCATGCGGGCGACGCCGCCGAGATCGCGAAGAAGACCGGCGCCAAGCTGGTCGGCATCTACGACTTCATGCAGTGGATGGAGGGCGAGCACGGCATCGAGACCGTGGGCTTCAACAAGGGCGGCACGGTCGCCCTCGGCGAGGTGAATGTGACGATGGTGCAGGCGACGCACTCCTCCTCCTTCCCCGGGCTGAACTACGCCGGCACCGAGTCGGGCTTCATGATCGAGGGCGAGGGGAAGACGATCTATTTCTCCGGCGACACCGACGTCATGGCCGACATGCAGGTGTTCCAGGCGCTGCACGCGCCCGAGATCGGCATCCTCTGCGCCGGCGGGCACTTCACCATGGACATGAAGCGCGCCGCCTACGCCGCGAAGACGTTCTTCGACTTCGAGACGGTGATCCCCTGCCACTACCGGACCTTCCCGCTGCTGGCGCAGAACGCCGAGGCGATGCGCGCCGAGCTCGGCGACAAGGTGCGCGAGCCGGAGGTGATGGCGCCGATCGAGCTCTGAGCCCGGCGGCGGGGGCGGGCCTCAGCGGTCCTCCTCCGCCGGCAGCCAGCAGGCGGGGCCCGGATCGGGCGTGAGGCTGGGACGGAACGGAAGCCTCGTCGTGGTCAGCGGCGGCGCTTCGACCCAGCAGGCGGCGCCGGGCGGGACGGCGTGGCAGGCCATGTCCCCGTAGCCGCCGACCTCGTTCGGGGGGCCGTAACGGGCGAAGCTCCGGCGCCCTGCCGCGACCGCCTCGGCTTCGCGTTCACGCAGGCGCGCCTCCCAGTCGGCCTTCGCGTCGAAGGAGGGGCAGGCCTTCGCCGCGTATTCGTCGTGGCCGTGCACCGTGGCGCCCGGATGGCGCTCCAGCAATTCGTCGGTGAGCGCGTAGAGCGCGGCCTTCTGCGCCGGCGTGCGCGTGTCCTTCGGCTGCGCCTCGTCCGCCGTCATTCCGCCGACGTAGCAGATGCCGATCGAATCGCCGTTGTGTCCCTTCACATGCGCGCCGATCTCGGACTCCGGCCGACCGCGGCGGAGCGTGCCGTCCAGTTCGATGACGTAATGGTAGCCGATGTCTCGCCAGCCGTTGTCGTTCACGTGCCAGTCGCGGATCGTGTCGACCCCGACGTCCCGGCCCTCCGGCGTCGCGGAACAGTGCCAGATGATGCGGTCGATCGTCCTCAAGCCGGGCTCCTCCCCGGCCCGATGGTAGCAGCGGGCCGGCGAGCGCGGAACCGATCTCATCGGCGCGCCGCGAAGAAGTCCCGCAGGAGCGCGGCGCATTCCGCCTCGCGCACGCCGCCGACCACCTCGGGACGGTGATGGCTCTGGGCGCGGTCGAAGACGCGCGCGCCGTGATCGACGCCGCCGGATTTGGGGTCCGGCGCGCCGTAGACCACGCGGGCGATGCGGGCGGCGGCCAGCGCACCGGCGCACATCGCGCAGGGCTCGAGCGTGACGAAGACGACGGCGCCGGGGAGCCGCTCGGAGCCCGCGAGCGCGCAGGCGGCGCGAAGCGCCAGCATCTCGGCGTGCGCGGAGGGGTCGGCCAGTTCGCGCGTGCGGTTGCCGGCGGCGGCGAGCGGACGGCCGAAGGCGGAGAGGAGCACGGCGCCCACCGGCGTCTCGCCGCGGCGGGCGGCGGCGCGCGCCTCCTCGAGCGCGCGGGCCATCGGCGCGGCGAAGCGAGGGCTCATGCCTGGACGCCGAGGCGCAGCAGCCGCGCTCCGCGAGCCGCGCGGACCTCGCGGAAGCCGAGCCGGGCGAGCAGGGCGAGGGCGGGACGGTTGCCCTCGCGCACCACGGCGGCGAGCTCCCGCGCGATCTGGGGCGCCTCGGCGATGACGGCGGCCATCGCCTCGCCTGCGAGGCCCTTCCGGCGGCGGTCCGGGAAGGCGGCGAAGCTCGCCTCGATCTCCGCCCGACCGTCGATGACGCAGAACTGAAGACCGGCCAGCACGGCGGGACCGGCGGCGTCCTCCCAGAGGCGAAGGCCGAAGCGGTGGGCGGCCCAGTGGGCGGCGTGCGCCTCGGCGCCGGCCCGGGCGCGGGCGGCGTCCCAGGGGCGCGCGGCCTCGGCGGTCCAGCGCGCGGTGCCGGGCTCGCCGAACAGGGCGGCGAGGACCGGCGCGTCGCCGGGCGCGACCGGGCGGCCGCGGAGGCGCGGGCTGTCGAGGACGCTCATCGGGCGGCAGCATGGCGCGGCGCGCCGGCCGACGCCAGCGCGAGGGACGGCGCCGGCCCGCGGCGCGTGGCCGGCGTCGAGGCGCTTTCCTCGGCGTGCGGCCAGGCGTATGGGAGCTGCGTGATGGGCAAGTCAAGCGGCTTTGCGATGTGGATCGAAGGCTTCGCGGCGCTGGAGCATGGTCCGGATCGCCGTGACGCGGCGCCGGGCGGGATCGACGAGAGCCTCCGTGTGGCGTTTCCCTTCGCGTCGCTCGCGGTCGTGAAAGGCCCTGGGGAACGGGTCGCCGGTCGCGCCCGCACGGAAGGCGCTCTGGTGGAGGACGCGCTCGATGGCCTTGTCGCCCACGCAGGCGGTGATCCCCGCCGCGAGCGCCTCCCCCCTCTCCGGCGGCGAACGGACGACGGCGCCGTCAGGGTGCTCCGCGGGCAGGGCCTCGGGATCGTGATCGATCCGGCCGGTCGTCTGCCGCGCCTCGAGCGCCGTGAGCCCTTCGCCCGGCACGACGATCGTCTGCGCCCGCGCGGCCTCGAGCGCGCGGTCGACGAGGGCGCCTGTCCCGTGCAGACGCTGCGTGCTGCTCGGAGGCGCGCGCAGGCGGGACGTTCCGGCGCGCCGGATCTCGCCGGGCGTGACATGGCGCGCGAGCGGCGCCAGCGGCCCCTTGCGGGTGAGATCCAGCGTCCGCTCGAGGCCCGGGAGGATGCCGCAGAGACGCCCGCGCAGGCGGGAGATGCGCCGCGTCCGGTCCTGGATCGGCTCGCGCCGGCGACCCACCTCGAGACGGAGCGCGACGAGCGTGTCGTCGTCCGGCAGGATCGGGCGCAGATCGCGGGTGCGCGCCAGGCCCGCGATGGTGCGTGCGTCGCCCGAGACGCCCTGACCGGCGCGGTTCATCGCGATCCCCGGCGTGAAGCCCTCGGCCGGCAGGACCGCCTCGAGGAAGCGGGCGAAGCAGCCCACCACGTCGAGCCCGAGCACCACCTCTCCGCCCGGGTCGCGCAGCTCGGACGCCAGCGCGTCGATCGCGTCCGGGTCGTTCCCGACCGCCCGGTCGAGACCGACCCGGCCCCCGGCGTCGACGGCCGCCGCCCGATGCGTGACCTTCGCGGCGTAGAGGCCGACGCTTGTCCTCGCCCGCCGACCTCCCTACCGACTGCGGAGCGAATGCCTCGTCTCGCCGGCATCGCCTCGCCAAGCCATCGAGGACCGCCGGCATGACAGCCACGCCCGCATCGCCTGCACCACGGCAGCTTCCCACCGCCGGTGGCGCTACGAAAAGGGGTGCGGCGGCATGACCGAACGGGACGACGACGCGGACGACGGGCGCGAGCGCATCGCCAAGCGGCTTTCGCGGGCGGGCGTCGCCTCGCGCCGCGTGGCCGAGACGATGATCGCAGAGGGCCGGGTGACGCTGGACGGCAAGCGCGTGACCACGCCGGCGACGCTGGTGGGCCCGGGCGCGCGCCTCGCCGTGGACGGGCGCGAGGTGGCCGAGCCCGAGCCGCCGAGGCTCTGGCGCTATCACAAGCCGGCGGGCCTCGTGACCACTGAGGCGGACGAGAAGGGCCGGCCCACGGTGTTCGAGCGGCTGCCGCCGGAGATGCCGCGGGTGCTGAGCGTCGGGCGGCTCGACCTGACCTCGGAGGGCCTGCTGCTGCTCACCAACGACGGGGCGCTGAAGCGGCGGCTCGAGCTGCCCGCCACGGGCTGGCTGCGGCGCTACCGGGTGCGGGTCCACGGCGCGCCGGCAGAAGCGGATCTGGAGCGGCTGCGCCGCGGCATCGAGGTGGAGGGCGAGCGGTTCCGGCCGATGTCGGTCGCCGTGGACCGCCAGCAGGGGGCGAACTGCTGGCTGACCGTGGCGCTGCGCGAGGGGCGCAATCGGGAGGTGCGCCGGGCGCTCGGGGCGCTCGGCTTCGACGTCTCGCGCCTGATCCGGATCGGGTACGGACCGTTCCAGCTGGGCGATCTGACGCCCGGCGCGGTGGAGGAGGTGCGCCCGAAGGTGCTGCGCGAGCAGCTCGGGCTGCCGCCGGCCGAGCCGGCGCGTCACGGGCCCCGCCGCGACGGCGCCCGCGGCGCCGGGATCGGCGGCAAGGCGGGCGGCGCCCCGAAGGCCGGCGGGGCGGCGAAGCCGGGCGGCGGCGGGCAGGCCGGGGCGTCGGGCAAGGCCGGGACCGGCGGGGGGAAGGGGGCGCGGGGTCCCGGCCGCGGCGGCGGGAGGCCGGCCGGCCCCGGACGTCGGCGCTGAGGGCTCGTCGGCCCGCGCCTCTTGGTCGAGGCGGGGTCGACCCCGCGCTCAGGCCTCCGCGGAGGGATGCAGCTGCGGCGCGTAGCCGGCGGCGAGCGCGGCGAGGACGGCGGGCCGCGTGAGTCGGTCGACCGCGCCGGCCGGGACCGGCTCCGGCGGACCCCAGCCCGACCAGCCGAACGGCCGCACGACCTCGCCGAGCTTCAGATAGGCGCGTCCGTCGCGGGCGAACACCGCGCCCGGCGGCAGCGACGCGGCCGCGCCGCGCGGCGGCGGGGCGCGGCGCTCGGCGTCGAGGACGCGATCCATCTCCGGCGCGCGGGGCGGCCGGGGGAGGCCGTGGCCGGCGGCCCAGGCGGCGGCGAAGGCGCGGGCCTCGGCCCGGCGGCATTCGAAGCAGGGTCGGTGTCCCGCCGCGAGCGCCGTCGCTTCGTCTAGGAAGAAGAGCTCGGTGTAGCCGTGGCCCATCACCTCGCGCCGCCGGCCCTTGAAGGCGAGCACGCAGGCTATCCAGGCGCGGGAGGCCTGTCGGCGGCGGATCGTCCGCGTCTCCGGGTCATGCAGGCGCCCGCCGCGGTTGCCCATCAGCGTGCCGCGGGCCGGAACGGCGTGAAGCGCGCCGAACGGGTCGACGCGGTTGCGGAGCGGCGTGCGACGCATGGACCGGATCATGCGTCGCCCCTGCCGGCCGCCGCAAGCGGGACCCATGGGCGCTTTGCGCCGGCCGCGGGCGCGGGTTAGCTCTGCACGCCTGAGGAGGACCGTGCCCATGCGGATCGTCGAGTTTCCTTCGCCCAATCACGGACCCCGGCGCGGGGTCATGGCCCCGGACATGATCGTGATCCACTACACCGGCATGGCCTCGGCCGCGCTGGCGCTGGCGCGGCTGGCGAATCCCTCGTCCGAGGTTTCGGCGCATTACCTGATCGACGAGACCGGCGGCGTGTTCCGCATGGTGGGCGAGCCGCGGCGCGCCTGGCACGCGGGCGTGGCGCGCTGGGGACGGATCGAGGACGTGAACTCCCACTCGATCGGCATCGAACTCGCGCATCCCGGCCATGACGGCGGCAACCCTCCGTTCCCCGACGCGCAGCTCGCGGCGCTCACGGCGCTGGTGAAGGCGCTGCGTCTGCGCTGGGGCGTGCCGGCGGAGCGGGTGCTGGGCCATTCCGACGTGGCGGTCGGTCGCAAGATCGACCCGGGCGAGCGCTTCGACTGGGCGCGGCTGGTCGCGGAGGGCGTGGCGGTCGGCTCGTCGGCGGAACCCGAAGGCGATCCGGCGGCGCCGGCCGATCCGGCGCGGCTGGCGGCGGCGGCGGCGCGCGTCGGCTATGCCTGGGACGATCCGGCGGCGCTGACGCGGGCGTTGCAGATGCGGCTCCGTCCCGAGGAGACCGGGGGAGCCGCGAGCGCGCGGCTGCTGGCGCGGACGGAGGATCTGGCGTCGCGGCATCCCGTCTCCGACGGTCGGCCGGGGGGGCTGCGGCTCTCCGACGAGGCCGAGTGCTGAGGGTTGCGCCGGAGGGCGCGAGGGGGCATCTGCGGCGCGTGCGGATGGCTGGACGGCCGCGCCGCCGCCGGGCCGCGGCCTGGCGGGGGTGAGGAAAGTCCGGGCTCCAGGGAGACGCGGCGCCGGGTAACGCCCGGCCGGGGAAGGGGCTTCGGCCCCGAACCCGAGGGAAAGCGCCACAGAGAACAGACCGCCGGAGCCTGGCTCCGGCAAGGGTGAAACGGTGGGGTGAGAGCCCACCGCGCCCCCGGCGACGGGGGCGGCACGGCAAGCCCCGCCGGGAGCAAGATCGAGAGGGCCGGCTGCGCGTTCGACGCGCGAGGGGACGTCTCCGCCCCGCCGGCGATGGTGGATCGCGCGAAGCCGGGGGCGACCCCGGCTCCAGATGAATGGCCGTCCAAGGGGCCGCGAGGCCCCCGGACAGAACCCGGCTTACAGGCCGTCCGCACGCCCTTTCCCACGTCGTCGTTCGGGTATTGTTCCGGCAGGGTCCGGACGATGTCCGCGCCGTGTTCCGGCGCCGTCCGAGCCCGCGGCGGGCGCGGCGCGCGGGCCGCCGTCCGGGGCGCCGCCCCGCGAGCGTCCGACGGGCGGGGCGGGCCGGGCGCGGTGCGGTCCGCGCCGCGCGGAGGACGCGCGAATCAGCTTCGGAGGGTCGCGACGCGATCCGGCATGGGAAATCGTGGCTGGAGGCTTCCGGCGTGGCGAGGTCCTTCCGTGCGGCGCCGACGCCCCGCGGCGCCCAGATCTTGCGGCCCTGCGTCGTCTGAACGCGAGATTTATGGACGGGGCCGTCTCGGGCGGCGCTGCCTGGCTCGCCGGAGGCCGTTTTGGGTGTGTTGGACCATATTTTCCCGTTTGCGAGCCATGAATTCCCGTGCTAGAAACTGAACGGCGGCCCGGAGAGGTCAGAACGAGAGCAGGTTTCATACAGGCCCTCCCGTCCGCGCGAACGAAGACCTGACGCGTGGCGAGTCGCGGAGACGAACGGCGCGACGTCGGCGATACCGAGGGACCCGGGGCGGGTCGCGCGTGAGGCAGGCGCGGCCCGCCCTTTCCTTATCCGGCGGAGGGGCCGGCGGACGGAGGCGGAACGCGGGCGATGTGGCGGCGGTTCTCGTCCAACTCGGTCCACAAGGTGGACGCGAAAGGCCGCGTCTCCGTCCCCGCGCTGTTCCGCAAGACCCTCGAGACCCTGGAGGCGGGCGGGACGCTGATCCTCGTGCCGGGCTTCCGTCATCCCAAGGCCATCGAGGGCTACGCCCCGAGCGGCTACGAGGACATCGCCGCCAAGATCTCCCGCATGCATCCGGCGAGCCGCGAGCGGAAGATCCTGGAGTGGCGCTTCACCGGACAGGCCCAGCCGATGCAGGTGGACGAGACCGGGCGGATCGTGCTCTCGCCCCAGCTCAAGGCCGCGGCGGGGATCGGCGCGGAGGCGCTGTTCGTCGGCGCCGGCGACAGCTTCCAGATCTGGAACCCGGCCGCGCATGCCGAGACGATGCACGCGCTCGAGGCCGAGGCCGGGCCGGAGGACGCGCTCGAGATGATGCCCTGGGGGGACGAAGCGTGAGCGCGGCGGCGGCGACGGGGCACGTGCCGGTGCTGCTGGACGAGGTCGTGGCGGCGCTGGCGCCGGGGGCGGGGACGTTCCTCGACGGCACGCTCGGCGACGGGGGCTACACGCGCGCGCTGCTCGAGGGCGGGGCGGAGCGTGTGATCGCGGTCGACCGCGACCCCGAGGCGCTGGCGCGGGCTGAGGCATGGGCCGGCGACTGGGGCGCGCGGCTGACGCTGGTCGAGGGGCGCTTCGGGGATCTCGACCGGATCGCCGACGAGGCGGGGGCGGAGCGGCTGGCGGGCGTGACGCTCGACGTCGGCGTGAGCTCGATGCAGCTCGACCAGGGGCGGCGGGGCTTCTCGTTCCGGCGGGAGGGGCCGCTCGACATGCGGATGGGGCGCGAGGGGCCGGCGGCGGCCGAGCTGGTGGCGGAACTGCCGGAAGCCGCGCTGGCCGACGTGATCTTCCAGTACGGCGAGGAGCGGTCGGCGCGGCGCATCGCCCGCGCGATCGTCGCGGCGCGGCGCGAGCGGCCGATCGAGACCACCGGGCGCCTCGCCGAAGTGGTGTCGGGCGCCTTGCCGGCGGCGCGCCCGGGGCAGGTTCATCCGGCGACGCGGACCTTCCAGGCGCTGCGGATCGCGGTCAACGACGAGCTGGGCGAGCTCGCGCGGGCGCTGCACGCCGCGGAGCGGGCGCTCCTGGCCGGCGGGCGGCTGGCGGTGGTGACCTTCCATTCGCTGGAGGACCGGATCGTCAAGCGGTTCCTGACGCGCGCCTCCGGGCGCGAGCCGGCGGGCTCGCGCCATCGGCCCGCGCCCGCGGGACCGGCGGCGACCTTCGAGCCGATCACGCGAAAGGCGATCGAGCCCGGCGAGGCCGAACTCTCGGCCAACCCGCGTGCGCGCTCGGCGCGGCTGCGCGCGGCGCGGCGCACCGATGCGCCGGCGCGGGACGAGGATCTCGCGGGGCTCGGTCTGCCGGGGCTGGCGCTGGGGAGGGGACGATGAGGTCGCTGCTCTATGTCGGGGCGCTGGCGCTCGTGGCGTTGAGCGGGGCTTGGGCCTACCGGGTGAATTACGCGACGCTGGACGCGCTGGCGCGGGTCGAGGCGCTGCAGAGCGAGATCGCGGCGGAGCGCGAGGCGATCGCCGTGCTCAGGGCGGAATGGGCCTGGCTGAACCGGCCGGAGCGTCTGGCGCGCCTGGCGGCGGCCTTCGGGGACGAACTGGGGCTGCGCCCGATGCGGCCGGCGGATTTCGGGACGGTGGCCGCCGTGGCCTATCAGCCGCCCCCGCCGCACGGTCCGGGCGAGCGCGCCGAGGCGGTGGCGCGCGCCGAGACGCCCGATCCGCCGGGCGCGGCGCCGGCGGCGGAGGCCGCGCCGGAGCGGCCGGACGCCCCCGCGGCGCCGCGGATGGCCCGGGCGGAGCCGGCGCCGAAGCTCGAGGAGATGGTGGGCGCGCTGCATCTGGCGATGGGCGTGCCGCTGCCGGAGCGGCGGCCGCTGCGCCTGGCGGGACTGGAGTGAGACGGTGAGCGCGGGCGAGACCATCGAGGGCGTCTGGAGCGAGGTCGGCGGGGACGTCCCGGAGGACGGCGCCGAGGAGGGGCGCCGGGAGGGCGCCGGCGGCGCGCGCCTCGCCGACGTCATCGCGGCGCGGCGGCGCGGCGACGATCCCAACGCCGAGGCCGCGAGCCGACGCGAGGCGCTGCGCCGGCGCGACGCGGCCGAGGCCCGGCGGCGGGCGCGCTGGCGGCTCTACCTGCTCGTCGCCGCCTTCGTCATGGCCTATGGCGCGGTCGCCGGTCGGATGGCGGTGATCGCGGCCTCGGAGCCCGAGGAGCCGCGGGCGGTCGCCTCGAGCGAGATGTTCAACGCGGTGCGGGCGGAGATCGTCGACCGGCGCGGCGCGCTGCTGGCGACCAACCTTCCGGTCTGGAGCCTCTACGCCCAGCCGGATCGGATGGTGGACCCGGCGCGGGCGGCGAAGGCGCTGGCGGAGATCTTTCCGGACCTCGACGCCGAGGCGCTGGAGCGGCGCTTCACCGACGGGCGGCGGTTCCTCTGGATCAAGCGCACGATCACGCCGGCTGAGCGGGTGGCGGTGCACGACATCGGCGAGCCCGGGCTCGAGTTCGGCCCGCGGGAGCTGCGGGTCTATCCGGCCGGGCACGAGGCGGCGCACGTCCTCGGCGGCGCGAAGTTCGGCAAGGAGGGCGTGCGCGCGGCCGAGATCGAGGGGCGCGCGGGGATCGAGCTGGCGCTCGACCAGCGGCTGCGCGATCCGGCGCGGGCCTCGGAGCCGTTGCGGCTGAGCCTCGATCTGAGGGTGCAGCGGGCCTTCGCCGACGTGCTGCGCGAGGCGGTGAAGACGTTCCACGCCAAGGGCGCCGCGGGCGTGTTGATGGAGGCGCGGACCGGCGAGGTGCGCGCGCTGGTCTCGCTGCCCGACTTCGACCCGAACGACCGGCCGACGGCGATCTCGGGCTATGCCGGGGATCATCCGACCTTCAACCGCGCGGCGCAGGGGCTCTACGAGCTCGGCTCGGTCTACAAGACCTTCACGGCGGCGATGGTGCTGGAGGCGGGCCTCGCCGGGCCGGAGACGATGGTCGACACCACGGGGCCGATGTACTGGGGGCGGTTCCGGATCTCGGACTTCCACCGGATGCCGCAGCGGATGACGCTTTCGGACGTGCTGGTCGAGAGCTCCAACACCGGGACGGCGCGGCTGGCTCTGTTGGCCGGCGCGCGGCGCCAGCAGGACTTCCTCGGGGCGCTGGGGCTGCTGGAGACGCCGGAGATCGAGCTTTCGGAGGCCGCCGGCGCCGAGCCGCTGACGCCGGAGCGCTGGAGCGAGATCAGCGTGATGACGATCAGCTACGGGCACGGGCTGGCGACGACGCCGCTGCATCTCGCCGCGGCCTATGCCACGCTGGTCAACGGGGGCGAGCGGGTGAGCCCGACCCTGCTGGCGGGCGCCGGCGCGCCGGGCGAGCGGGTGGTGTCCGGGGAGACGAGCCGGGAGCTGCGGGAGATGCTGCGCCGCGTGGTGACCGAAGGGACGGGCCGCAACGCCGAGGCGCCGGGCTATTTCCTCGGCGGCAAGACCGGCACGGCGGAGAAGCCCAAGCGCCACGGCGGCGGCTACGACCGCGACAAGGTGATCGCGGTCTTCGCCGGGGCCTTCCCGATCCACGAGCCGGAATACGTGATCGTGGTGGCGCTGGACGAGGCCGAGGACCGCTCCGGCCCGAAGCCGCGGCGCACCTCGGGCTGGACCGCGGCGCCGACGACGAAGGCGGCGATCGAGCGGATCGCGCCGATCCTCGGCCTGCGGCCGCGGCTGGCGCCGGCGCCGCCGGCGGAGGCGCCGCAGGTGGTCGTGGTCGGCGGGGTGCGGCGGTGACGACGCTGCGCGATCTCGGGCTCGAGGGGCCGGCGGGGGAGGTGCGCGGCCTCTCGCACGACAGCCGCGAGGTGCGCGACGGCTGGGTGTTCTTCGCCTATCGCGGGACGCGCATGGACGGGGCGGAGTTCGCGCCCTTCGCGCTGCGCCAGGGGGCGCTGGCGGTCGTCTGCACGCCGGGCGGGGCGGAGACGATCCGGCGGATCTGGGCCGAGGAGGGGCGCGGCGATCCCGCCGCGCTGCCTCTGGTGATCGTCGAGAGCCCGCGGGAGGCGCTGGCCAGGGCGGCGGCGGTCTGGTTCGGCGCGCAGCCGGCGGTCGAGGTCGCGGTGACGGGGACCAACGGCAAGACCTCCGTCGCGAGCTTCCTGCGCCAGATATGGTCGACGCTTGGCCGGCGGGCGGTGAACGTCGGCACCGTGGGCGTCGAGGGCGCCGTGGAGACGGCGGGAAGCCTGACCACGCCCGATCCGATCCGGCTGCACTCGCTGCTCGCCGATCTCGCGGAGGCGGGGGTGACGCATGCGGCGCTGGAGGCCTCGTCGCACGGGCTGGACCAGCGGCGGGTGGACGGGCTGCGGCTGACGGCGGCGGGGCTGACCAACGTGACGCGGGATCATCTCGATTACCACGGCACGATGGAGGCCTATGTCGAGGCCAAGCTCACGCTGTTCGGGCGGGTGCTGCCGAGGGGCGCGGCGGCGGTGCTGAACGCGGACGATCCGGCCTTCGACCAGGCGCAGGCGATCTGCCGGCGGCGGCGCCAGCGGGTGATCTCGGTCGGCCGGGCGGGGGCGCTGCGGATCCTCGGGCAGGACTACGACGGCGACGGGCAGACGCTGCGCTTCTGCTGGGAGGGGCGCGAGCGGGAGGTGCGGCTGGCCCTGATCGGCGGGTTTCAGGCGGAGAACGCGCTGATCGCGGCGGGGCTGGCGATCGCCTCGGGCGAGGACGCCGACGCGGCTTTCGCGGCGCTGGAGCGGCTCGACGGCGTGCGGGGGCGCATGGAGCCGGTGGCGCGGCGGGGGAACGGCGGGCGGGTGTTCGTCGACTACGCGCACACGCCGGAGGGACTGGCTTCGGCGATCCGGGCGCTCAGGCCGCATATCGAGGGGCGGATCGTGCTGGTGTTCGGCGCCGGCGGCGACCGCGACAAGGGCAAGCGACCGCTGATGGGCCGGGCGGCGACGGCGGCCGATGTCGCGCTGGTGACGGACGACAATCCGCGCGGCGAGAGCCCGGCCGCGATCCGGGCCGAGGTGCTGGCCGGGATGGAGGCGATGGACTTCGCCGCGAAGGCGGAAGTGGACGACCGCAGCCTCGCGATCCTCGAGGGGGTCGACCGGCTCGGCCCCGGCGACGCCCTGCTGATCGCCGGAAAGGGTCACGAAACCGGCCAGATCCTGGGCGACGTCACGATCCCGTTCGACGACGCCGAGCAGGCGCGCGCCGCGGTGGCGGCGCTGGACGGGCACGAGGACGGTTCGTGGGACGGGGAGATCGGATGACGCTCTGGACGCGCGCGGCGGCGGAGGCGGCGACGGGCGGGACCGCCACGGCGGATTTCGCGGCGACGGGCGTGACGATCGACACGCGCGCCCTCGCGTCCGGGGACCTGTTCGTCGCGCTGAAGGACCGGCGCGACGGGCACGACTTCGTCGCCGCCGCCTTCGCGGCGGGCGCCGCCGCGGCGCTGGTGGAGCGCGTGCCCGAGGGCGTGACGGGGCCGTGCCTCGTGGTCCCCGACACGCTGGAGGCGCTGCGGGATCTGGCGCGGGCGGCGCGGGCGCGGAGCCGGGCGAAGGTGGTCGCCGTGACGGGCTCGGTCGGCAAGACCGGGACCAAGGAGATGCTGCGCGCGGCCTTGGCGGCGCAGGGCGGGACGCACGCGGCCGAGGCCAGCTTCAACAACCACTGGGGCGTGCCGCTGACGCTGGCGCGACTGCCGGAGCGCGCGAAGTGGTGCGTGGTCGAGATCGGCATGAACCATGCCGGCGAGATCCGGCCGCTGGCGAAGCTCGCCAAGCCCGACGCGGCGATCGTCACCACGGTCGCTTCCGTTCATCTGGAGAACTTCCGCGACGAGGCGGGCATCGCCTTCGCCAAGGCCGAGATCCTCGAGGGGCTGGGGCCGGAGGGCGTCGCCATCCTGAACCGCGACAACGCCCATTACGAGCGGCTCTCGCGGCGGGCGAAGCGGCTCGGCGTCGCGCGGGTGCTGCGCTTCGGGACTGGGCTGCGCTGCGAGGCGCGATTGCTCGACGCGGTGGTGGCGCCGGGCGGCACCACGGTGACCGCGCGGCTCGGCGGGCGGCGCATGCTCTACAAGATCGGCGCGCCGGGGCGGCACATGGCGATGAACTCGCTGGCGGTGCTGCTGGCGGTCGAGGCGGTGGGCGCCGATCCGGTGCGCGGCGCCATGGCCCTCGCCGCCTGGCGGGCGCCGGAGGGGCGGGGCGCGCGGCTGCGCGTCGAGCTCGGCGAGGCCGGCCTCGACGGCGAGATCACGCTGATCGACGAGAGCTACAACGCCAACCCGACCAGCGTCGGCGCGGCGCTGGAGGTGCTGGCGGCGACGCCGGTGGAGGACGGCATCGGGCGCGTCGGACGCGGCCGGCGCATCGCGATTCTCGGCGACATGCTGGAGCTGGGGCCGGAGGAGAGCGCGCTGCATGCCGGCCTCGCGGCGCATCCGGCGATGGCGGCGACGGACCGGGTCCACACCTGCGGCGAGCGGATGCGCGCGCTGCACGAGGCGCTGCCGAGCGAGCGGCGGGGGGTCTGGACGAAGGATTCCGCGACGCTCGCCTCGCAGGTCCGGCGGCTCCTTGACGCGGGCGACGCTGTCATGGTGAAGGGCTCGCTCGGCGCGAAGATGGCGCGGGTCGCGGACGCCGTGAAGGCGCTCGGGCGGGTGCGCGCCGCCGACGCCGAGGAGGACGGCTGATGCTCTACCACCTGCTCGTTCCGCTCTCGGACGGGGGCGACGTGTTCAACCTGTTCCGCTACCTGACCTTCCGGGCGGGGGGCGCGTTCCTGACGGCGCTGTGCTTCGGATTCCTCTTCGGCCGGCCGATCATCGACTGGCTGCGGCGGCTGCAGAAGAAGGGCCAGCCGATCCGCGCCGACGGCCCGGAGCGGCACCTGGTGGAGAAGGCCGGCACGCCGACCATGGGAGGGGTGCTGATCCTGTTCTCGCTGCTCGCCTCGACGCTGCTCTGGAGCCGGCTCGACGTCGGCTACGTCTGGATCGTGGTCGGCGTCACCGCGGGCTTCGGCGCGATCGGCTTCGCGGACGACTTCCTCAAGGTCGCGCGCTTCGACGTGAAGGGCGTGCCGGGGCGCCTGCGGCTCGGCCTCGGCGCGCTGATCGCGCTGGTGGCGTCGGGGGCGGCGATGTGGCTGCAGCCGCCGGAGCTGTCGGGCGCGCTGGCCTTTCCGGTGTTCAAGGACCTGCTGTGGAACCTGGGCTGGCTGTTCCTGCCCTTCGCCATGGTGGTGATCGTGGGCAGCGCCAACGCGGTGAACCTGACGGACGGGCTCGACGGGCTCGCGATCATGCCGGTGATGATCGCGGGCGGCAGCCTCGGCGCCATCGCCTACGTCGTGGGGCGGACCGACTTCACCGAGTATCTCGGCGTGCATTACGTGCCGGGCGCGGGGGAGATCCTGGTGTTCTCCTCGGCGCTGATCGGGGCGGGGCTGGGCTTTCTCTGGTACAACGCGCCGCCGGCGATGGTGTTCATGGGCGACACCGGGAGCCTCGCGCTCGGCGGCGCGCTCGGCGCGATCGCGGTCTCGACGAAGCACGAGATCGTGCTGGCGATCGTCGGCGGGCTGTTCGTCGTGGAGGCGCTGAGCGTCATCGTCCAGGTCGGCTATTTCAAGCTCACCGGACGGCGCGTGTTCCTGATGGCGCCCATCCACCATCACTTCGAGAAGCTGGGCTGGCAGGAGCCGACCATCGTGATCCGGTTCTGGATCATCTCGGTGATCCTGGCGCTGGTCGGCCTCGCGACGCTGAAGCTGCGGTGATCCCGGTCCGCGGATACGACGGCCGGCGGGTCGGGGTGCTGGGGCTCGGGCGCTCGGGCCTCGCGGCGGCGCGGGCGCTGAGGGCCGGGGGGGCGGAGCCGGTCTGCTGGGACGACGGCGAGGCGGCGCGGGCGGCGGCGGCCGAGGCGGGGTTCGAGATCGCCGAGTTCGCGCGCGGCGAGGGCTGGGAGGGGATGGAGACGCTCTCGGTCTCGCCCGGCATCCCGCATCTCTGGCCCGAGCCGCATCCGGTGGTGGAGGCGGCCTGGGCGCGGGGCGTGGCCGTCGACAACGACGTAGGGCTGTTCTTCCGCTCCGTCGCGACGGACGCCTGGGCGGAGATGGACCCCGCCCCGCGGATCGTCTGCGTCACCGGCTCCAACGGCAAGTCGACGACGACGGCGCTGATCGGGCATCTGCTGGCCAGCGCCGACAGGCCGGTGCAGGCGGGCGGCAACATCGGGCGCGCGGTGCTGGACCTCGATCCGCCGGGCGAGGGCGCGACGCTGGTGCTGGAGCTCTCCAGCTACCAGATCGAGCTCGCGCGCTCGCTCGGGCCGGACCTCGCGGTGTTCCTGAACCTCTCTCCCGATCATCTTGACCGGCATGGCGGCATGGGCGGCTATCTCGCGGCGAAGGCGCGGCTGTTCGACGTCGGCTCGCCCGAGCGCTCGGTGATCTGCGTCGACGGGCGCGAGGGGCGCTGGCTCGCCAACCGGATGCGCGAGCGGGCGGCGGACGCGGAGCCGGTGATCCTGGTCTCGACCGGCGGCAAGGCGCCGGAAGGCGGCTGGACGGTGACGGCGAAGCGCGGCTTCCTGAGCGAGACGCGGAAGGGCCGGCAGGTGGGGTCCATGGATCTGCGCGCGGCGCCGGCGCTGCCGGGGCGGCACAACTGGCAGAACGCCGCCGCCGCCTACGCCGTGGCGCGGGCCTGCGGGATCGGGCCCCGTCAGATCGCCGAGGGGATGACGAGCTTTCCGGGCCTGCCGCACCGGATGGAGCGGGTGGCGGAGAAGGACGGCGTGGCGTTCGTCAACGATTCCAAGGCCACCAACGCGGATGCGGCGGAGAAGGCGCTGTCGGCCTATGACCGGGTGCGCTGGATCGCCGGCGGGCGGGCGAAGGAGGGCGGGATCGCGCCGCTCGCGCCGCTCTTCGGGCGGATCGCGAAGGCCTATCTGATCGGCGAGGCGGCGGAGGGCTTCGCGGCGGCGCTGGGCGCGACGCCGCACGCCGTCTGCGGGACGCTGGAGGCGGCGGTCGCGCAGGCGGCGGCCGAGGCGGAGGCGGGCGAGGTGGTGCTGCTCTCGCCGGCCTGCGCGAGCTTCGATCAGTTCGCGAGCTTCGAGGCGCGGGGGGACGCCTTCCGGGCGCTGGCCCGCCGCGCGACGGGCGAGACGGCGGAGACCGGGTCGTGACGGCCGGGGCCTGGCGGGAGGCGCGGCCCGCGCCGACGCCGGCCGAGGGGGG
>JAWLFJ010000072.1:0-20112 GCA_041685625.1 Paracoccaceae bacterium
GCAAGACCTATATAAGCCCCGGCATTGCGGATAATGTGATGGAAGGGTATCTTGAGGGGACGGGCGGGCGGCGGCGAGGGAGCCGGAACGCGACGGGGCCGCTCCGGCCCCGCCGGCGCGGCCCCGCGACGCGGCGCAGCGCGCTCAGTCCTCGTCGGCGACGCGGCGCGGCGCGCTCAGTCCTGGTCGGCGACGCGGACCTTGACCATCTTGGAGGGGTTCGCGGGCGGCTCGCCGCGGTTCAGCGCATCGACGTGCTCCATGCCGTCGATCACCTGACCCCAGACCGTGTACTGGCCGTTCAGGAAATGGCCGCGGTCCAGCATGATGAAGAACTGGCTGTTGGCGCTGTCGGGGTCCGACGTGCGGGCCATGCCGACGGTCCCGCGCTCGAACGGGACCTGGCTGAACTCGGCCGGCAGGTCCGGCTTGTCGGAGCCGCCGCGCCCGGTGCCGGTCGGATCGCCGGTCTGCGCCATGAAGCCCTCGATGACGCGGTGGAAGACGACGCCGTCGTAGAAGCCCTCCCCGGCCAGGGTCTTGATGCGCTCGACGTGCTTCGGCGCGACCTGGGGCAGCATCTGGATATGGACCTCGCCGCTCTCGAGCTCGATCACGAGGGTGTTTTCGGGGTCTTCGAGATCCACGGCGGCGGCCTCCGGCGGCATGAGGGGAAGGGCGAGCAGGGCCAGAACGGCGACGAGCTTGCGCAGCATGATCGGGCGGTCCTCGCAAGTGCGGCGCGACGACCGTCGCCGCGCCGCATCCGCCTAGCGCGGAACGCCGGCCCGGGTCAAACCGGGACGTCCGCCGCAGCCCCGGCTTAACCTTTCGGAAACCTGCGGGTTTTAGCTGAAAAGCGCGACCTCAACCGGGGCGCGAGCGGAGCGGGGGGAGCACGACCGGCATGCTGCGACGGATCCTCGACGGCGGACGGCGACGGCCCGTCGCCGTGGCGGCGATCCTGCTCGGCGTGGCGCTGGCGCTGACCCCGCCGGCGCTGCGCGACGCCGCGGAACGGCTCGTCGCCGGCGAGGCGCGCCGGCAGGCCGAAGCCTGGGCGGCGGGGACCGGGGGCGCCGAGAGCGACGCGCGGCCGGGCGCGCCGCTGCGCGTGCGCCTCGGCGAGGCGGCGGACGGCGACGGCGTGCGCCTGGACCGGGTCGCGGCGCCGGGCGGGCCGCGCACCGAGGCGACGGTGCATCTGCGCCTGTCCGACGCCGCGGCGGCGGTGACCTACGACGTCTCTCCGACGATGGCGGCGGTGCGCCAGGCGCTCGGCCTCGGCGCGCTGGTGGCGGCGGGGCTGGCCGTGCTGTCGCTCGCCACGGGGTTGCTGCTCCGCGCACGGGTCGGAGCGGAGGGCGGCGCACCGTCGCGGCACATGCAGCGCCTGCCGGGTCCGGCCGACTTCATCCGCGCCGCGCGGCGGCTGCGGGTCGCGTCCCCCGGCGCCGTCGCGGTCGTCGCGATCGACGTCGACCGCTTCCGCGACATCTCGGCCCGGCTCGGCGAGGTCGGCGCGGAGGCGCTGCTGGCGCGCCTCGCCCGGGAGCTGCGGCGCAGCCTGCGTCGTCGCGACGTGGTCGGGCGCTTCGGGCACGACGAGTTCGTCGCGGTGGCCGCGCTCGACTCCCCCGGCGCCCTCGCGGAACTGACCACGCGCGTCGCGGACCGGCTCTGCCTGCTGGCGGAAGCGCGCGCCGGCGCGACGGTCAGCGTCGGCGCCGGCCTGCTGGAGGCCGGGCCGGAGACGATCGAAGCGGGGCTCAAGCGCGCCCGGCTGGCGCTGAGCGAGGCCAAGCGGGCCGGCGGCGGGCGGGGCCAGCTGTTCACGCCCGAGATGGAGCGGCGCTTCGAGCGTCGCCGCGAGATCGAGCGCGCCGTGCGGGACGGGGGGCGGCTCGGTCGCTTCGCCCTCGCCTTCCAGCCGGTGGTGGCGGCGGGCGACGGACGAACCGTCGGGTGCGAGGCGCTGATGCGTCTCGTCGACGCGAAGGGGCGGGCGATCCCGCCCTGCGAGTTCATCCCCGTGGCCGAGGAGATCGGACACATCGATTCGCTCGGGGCCTGGGCGCTGCGACGCGCGACCCGCGAGGCGGCGCGCTGGCCGGCTCCGATGCGCGTCGCGGTGAACCTGTCGGTACGCCAGTTCCGCCACGGCGGGCTGCTCGCGGAGGTCCGCGACGCGCTCGAGGGGAGCGGCCTCGCGCCGCACCGCCTCGAACTCGAGGTCACCGAATCGCTTCTGGTGGTCGATCCCGAGGGGGTGCGCCGGCAGCTCGACGCGCTGAAGGCGCTCGGCGTCACCGTCGCGATGGACGACTTCGGGACGGGCTATTCCAGCCTCGCCTATCTCTGGCACTTCGGCTTCGACCGGCTGAAACTGGATCGCGCCTTCGTGCGGGCGATCGCCGCGGGCGACGCACGGGCGCTGGACGTGACGGCCGCGATCCTCGATCTCGCGCATCGGCTGGGCATGGAGGTCACCGCGGAAGGCGTGGAGACGGACCGCGAGGCGCGGATCCTCTCCGATCTGGGCTGCGACGCGCTGCAGGGCTTCCGCTTCGGCCAGCCGATGGCCGGGGGCGAACTCTCCGAGGTGATGCGATGGACCGCCGACGCGGAGGCCGAGGCGGCGAGCCCCGCCGCGTCCTGGGCCGCGGGGCCGCTGCGCGCGGCGCCCTGAGGCGCCGACGCGGCCCCCCTGCGGCGCTCAGCCCCGGATCCGCTCGATCAGCGCGGCGCGGACCGAGGGCGAGACGAAGGTGCTGACGTCGCCGCCGAGTCGCGCGATCTCCTTGACGAGCTTGGAGGCGATCGCCTGATGCTCGGCGTCGGCCATCAGGAACACCGTCTCGATGTCGTCGTTCATGGCGCGGTTCATGCCGACCATCTGGAACTCGTACTCGAAATCCGAGACCGCGCGGAGGCCGCGCACGATGACGTTGGCGCCGACCTGTTCGGCGAAGTGGATCAGGAGGTTCTCGAACGGACGCACGACGATCTCGACGCCGGAACCGTCCGCGAGCGGCTTGCATTCGCGCTCGAGCATCGCGGTGCGCTCCTCGAGCGTGAACAGCGGGCCCTTGTCGCGGTTCACGGCCACCCCGATCACCAGCCGGTCGACCAGCTTCACGGCGCGCCGGATGATGTCCACGTGACCGTGCGTGACGGGGTCGAAGGTCCCCGGATAGAGCCCCGTGCGCATGCTTGCCTCCCCTGCCCCCGCCCGGCTCAGGGCGGCGGCGGGAAAGGGACTCGATCAGCGTCGGCGCGTCAAGGGCGGCCTCGGCGGGCCGGGGCGCTCAGAAGCCCTTGATCATGTCGGCCAGCGCCTCGGTCTCGTGCTCGAGCTCGCTCATCCGGTACTTGACCACGTCGCCGATGGAGATGACGCCGGCGAGACGTCCGTCCCGCATCACCGGCAGGTGGCGGAAGCGACCCGAGGTCATGCGCTCCATGATCTCCGGAACCGGATCGTCCGGACTGCAGGTGTGAACCTCCACGGTCATCACGTCGGCGACCGGACGGTTCAGGCAGCGCGCGCCCTCGCGCCCGAGCCAGCGCACGAGGTCGCGCTCCGAGACGACGCCGTCGACGCGTCGTCCGTCGTCGGAGACGATCAGCGCGCCGATCCGCCGGCTGGAGAGGATCGCCGCGGCATCCGCCAGGGTCTCGGCGCTGGTGACGGTGGCGACCTCGTCGGAGCCCTTGAGGCGCAGGATGCGGGCGACGGTCATGGCGCTCCCTCCCTTCGTCCTGTCTTTCAGGACGAACAGCCTGCGGCCCACCGACGCGCCCGTCAACCGCGACCGGCGCGCCGCCGTCACTCGGCGGCGACGCGGCCCTTGGCGCCGAGGATCTCCCGCAGATATCGCCCGGTGTGCGAGCGCGGGGCGCCCGCGACCGCCTCGGGCGTGCCGGCGGCCACGATCTCGCCGCCGCCGTCGCCACCCTCGGGACCGATGTCGATCACCCAGTCGGCGGTCTTGATCACGTCGAGATTGTGCTCGATCACCACGACGGTGTTGCCGGTCTCCACCAGAGAATGAAGCACTTCCAGGAGTTTCTTCACGTCCTCGAAGTGGAGGCCGGTGGTCGGTTCGTCGAGGATGTAGAGGGTGCGGCCGGTGGCGCGGCGCGAGAGCTCCTTGGCGAGCTTGACGCGCTGCGCCTCGCCGCCCGAAAGCGTCGTCGCCTGCTGGCCGACCTTCACGTAGCCGAGGCCGACCTGCATCAGCGTGTCCATCTTCTCGCGGATGCTCGGCACGGCGGCGAAGAACTGCTGCGCGTCCTCGACCGTCATGTCGAGGACGTCCGCTATGCTCTTGCCCTTGAACAGGACCTCCAGCGTCTCGCGGTTGTAGCGCTTGCCGCCGCAGCTCTCGCATTCGACGTAGACGTCGGGCAGGAAGTGCATCTCGATCTTGATGACGCCGTCGCCCTGACAGGCCTCGCAGCGGCCGCCCTTCACGTTGAAGCTGAAGCGGCCGGGCTTGTAGCCGCGGGTCTTGGCCTCCGGCAGGCCGGCGAACCAGTCGCGGATGTGGGTGAAGGCGCCGGTGTAGGTGGCCGGATTCGAACGCGGCGTGCGCCCGATCGGCGACTGGTCGATGTCGATGACCTTGTCGAGATGCTCGAGCCCGCGGATCGTGCGGCAGGGGGCCGGCGTCTCCCGCGCGCCGTTGAGGCGGACGGCGGCGGTCTTGTAGAGCGTCTCGATGGTGAGGGTGGACTTGCCGCCGCCGGAGACGCCGGTGACGCAGGTGAAGGTCCCGAGCGGGATCTCCGCGGTGACGTCGCGCAGGTTGTTGCCGCTGGCGCCCTCGACGACGACCGACTTGCCGTTCCCCTCGCGCCGGAGGCCGGGGATCGGGATCTCCCGCGCGCCGGTGAGATACTGTCCGGTGATCGACTTCGGATGCGCCGCGATGTCGGCCGGGGTCCCCTCGGCGATGATCTCGCCGCCGTGGACGCCGGCGCCGGGGCCGATGTCGATGACGTGGTCGGCCTCGCGGATCGCCTCCTCGTCATGCTCGACGACGATCACGGTGTTGCCCTGGTCGCGGAGGTTCTTGAGCGTGGTCAGCAGGCGGCCGTTGTCGCGCTGGTGCAGGCCGATGGAGGGCTCGTCGAGGACGTAGAGGACGCCCGTGAGGCCGCTGCCGATCTGGCTGGCGAGGCGGATCCGCTGGCTCTCCCCGCCCGAGAGGGTGCCGGAGTTGCGGCTGAGGGTGAGGTAGTCGAGGCCGACGTTGACCAGGAAGCCGAGGCGCTCGCGGATCTCCTTGACGATGGCGCGCGCGATCTCCCGTTTCTGGGGGGAGAGGTGGTCCTCCGCGCCCTCGATCCAGGTCAGCGCCTCGCGGATCGACCTGGCGGAGACCTCGCCGATGTGCTGGCCCCCGATCCTGACCGCCAACGCCTCCTCGCGCAGGCGGTGGCCGCCGCAGGCGCCGCAGGCGCGGTCGTTGCGGTAGCGCTCGAACTCCTCGCGCACCCAGGCGCTGTCGGTCTCGCGGAAGCGGCGCTCCAGGTTGGGGATCACGCCCTCGAACGGGCGGGAGACGTTGTAGACGCGCCCGCCCTCGTCGTAGCGGAACAGGATCTCGTCCTCGCCGGAGCCGTAGAGCATGACCTGCCTGACATGCGCCGGCAGGTCGCGCCACGGCGCATGCATGTCGAATTCGTAATGCTTCGCAAGCGCTTCGAGCGTCTGCTTGAAGTAGGGACTGCGGGTTTTGGCCCAAGGCGCGATGGCGCCGCCCCAGAGCGTCTCGCGCTCGTCCGGGACGATCAGCGCGGGGTCGAAGAAGAGCTCCACGCCGAGGCCGTCGCAGGCCGGGCAGGCGCCGAAGGGGGCGTTGAAGGAGAACAGGCGCGGCTCGATCTCGGAGATGGTGAAGCCGGAGACCGGACAGGCGAAGTTCTCGGAGAACACGATGCGCTCGGGATCGCCCTCCTTCGGCGCGGTCTCGAGCACGGCGATGCCGTCGGCGAGGCCGAGCGCGGTCTGGAAGCTGTCGGCGAGGCGCGGCTCGAGGCCCTCCTTCACCACGATGCGGTCGACGACGACGTCGATGTCGTGGCGGAACTTCTTGTCGAGCGTCGGCGGCTCGTCGAGCTCGTGGAAGGCGCCGTCGACCTTCACGCGCTGGAAGCCCTGCTTGCGGAGCTCGGCGAACTCCTTGCGGTACTCGCCCTTGCGGTCGCGCACGATGGGGGCGAGCAGGTAGGCGCGCGTGCCCTCCTCAAGCGCCATCACCCGGTCGACCATCTCCGAGACCTGCTGCGCCTCGATCGGCAGCCCTGTCGCGGGGGAGTAGGGGGTTCCGGCGCGCGCGAACAGGAGGCGCATGTAGTCGTGGATCTCGGTCACCGTGCCGACGGTGGAGCGCGGGTTCTTCGAGGTGGTCTTCTGCTCGATCGAGATCGCCGGGGAGAGGCCGGAGATATGCTCCACGTCCGGCTTCTGCATCATGTCGAGGAACTGGCGCGCATAGGCGGAGAGCGATTCGACGTAGCGGCGCTGCCCTTCGGCGTAGATCGTGTCGAAGGCGAGGGAGGACTTGCCCGAGCCGGAGAGCCCGGTGATCACCACCAGCCGGTCGCGGGGGATCTCGACGTCCACGCCCTTGAGATTGTGCTCCCGCGCTCCGCGGATGGAGATGGTCTTGAGCTCCGTCATCGCGTCACGCTCCCTCGTCCGCACCGTCTGCGCGATGTAGTGGCCCGTCGCCGAAAGGCGAGGGGCGGAGGGTAAACGAAAGGCGAACATCGGCGCAAGCGGACCCGCGGCGGCCTGCCGCGCCTCGGCGGCGCCATGGCGTCGCTCCGGCCTCGCGGTTAACGTCCCCGAAACCTGAATCGACTCGATTGCGCCCCGGATGCGGGACGCCGCGGAGGACCCTCGGACATGGCCGGAAGCGTCAACAAGGTGATCATCGTCGGCAATCTCGGTCGCGACCCCGAGGTGCGGACCTTCCAGAACGGCGGAAAGGTCTGCAACCTGCGCGTCGCCACTTCCGAGACCTGGCGCGACAAGGCCTCGGGCGAGCGCCGGGAGCGGACCGAGTGGCACTCGGTCGCGATCTTCTCCGAGCCGCTCGCGGATCTCGCGCAGCGCTACCTGAAGAAGGGCTCGAAGGTCTATCTCGAAGGCCAGCTCGAAACCCGCAAATGGCAGGACCAGAACGGGCAGGACCGCTACAGCACCGAGGTGGTGCTCAGACCCTACAAGGGCGAGATGACCTTCCTCGACGGCGCTTCGGGCGGCGCTTCGGGCGGGGGCGGCGACTTCGGCGGCGGCGGGGGCGGCGGCTACGACGACCGCGGCGGCGGCGGCGGGGGCGGCCGCTCCGGTGGCGGCGGCGGCGACTTCGGCGGAGGCCGCGGCGATCTCGACGACGACATCCCGTTCTGAGCGTGGCGCGCCGTCGCATCGTCGTCCTCGGCGCGGGCCAGGCCGGGGCCTCGCTCGCGGCGAAAATGCGGGCGGAGGGGCATGACGGGCCGCTCGCGCTGGTCGGCGAGGAGCCGGCCCCGCCCTATCAGCGCCCGCCGCTCTCCAAGAAGTATCTCCTCGGCGAGATGCCGAAGGAGCGGCTGCAGCTTCGGCCCGAAAGCTTCTGGGCCGAGAAGGACGTCGATCTGCGCACCGGCGTGCGGGCCGAGGCGATCGACCTCGGGGCGCGGACCGTGGCGCTCGCCGGTGGCGAGACGCTCGAGTGGGACGGGCTCGCGCTGACCCTCGGCGCCCGGCCGCGACGGCTGCCGGAGGCGATCGGCGGCGCCCTGCCCGGCGTGCATTACGTGCGCGACCTCGCCGACGTCGACGGCATGGCGCCGGCGTTCGAGCCCGGCGCGCGGCTGCTCGTCGTCGGCGGCGGCTACATCGGGCTGGAGGCGGCGGCGGTCGCGGCGGCGAAGGGGCTGAGCGTGACGCTGGTGGAGGCCGCGCCGCGCATCCTCGGCCGCGTCGCCTGCGCCGAGACGGCGGCCTGGTTCGCGGATCTGCACCGCCGGCACGGCGTCGACCTGCGCGAGGGCGAGGCGCTGGAGCGGCTGGAGGCGGGCGCCGACGGGCGGCTCGCGCGGGCCGTGCTGGCAGACGGCTCGGGCGTGGAGGCGGACCTCGCCGTCGTCGGCATCGGCGTCGTGCCGAACGCGGAGATCGCGCAGGCGGCGGGGCTGGCCTGCGAGAACGGGGTCCTCGTGGACGAGACCTGCACGACCTCGCATCCGGACGTGGTGGCGGCCGGCGACTGCGCCGCGTTTCCGTGGCGCGGCGGGACGGTGCGCCTCGAATCCGTGCAGAACGCCATCGACCAGGCCGAGGCGGCGGCGCTGACCCTCCTCGGCCGGCCCGCCGCCTATCGCCCGATGCCGTGGTTCTGGTCGGACCAGTACGAGGTCAAGCTGCAGATCGCCGGCCTCGCCAAGGACTGGGACCGGATCGTGGTGCGGCCCGGTGCGCGGGAGGGCACGGTCTCCCACTGGTATTTCCGGGGGCCGGTGCTGATCGCCGTCGATGCGATGAGCGATCCGCGCGCCTACATGACCGGCAAGCGCTGGCTCGAGGCCGGGCGGTCGCCCGATCCGGACGCGCTGGCCGACCCGGAGGCGGACCTCAAGACGCTCTGAGCCTTCCGGGCGTCCCCTCCGCATTGCGCCCGCCCCCGCCGCGAAATACCCTGCGGCGAAACGACGAAACGAGCAGGCCCGCCCCTTGACCGACGACACCGAAGACCGCACCGGCGCCCCCGCGTCCCTTCCCGGCATCGCCGTCGAGGAGGAGATGAAGCGCAGCTATCTCGATTACGCGATGAGCGTGATCGTGAGCCGCGCGCTGCCCGACCTCCGCGACGGCCTGAAGCCGGTGCATCGGCGCATCCTCTACGCGATGCACGAGGCCGGCTACACGCACGACAAGCCGTATCGGAAGGCGGCGCGCGTCGTGGGCGACGTCATCGGCAAATACCACCCGCACGGCGACAGCGCCGTCTACGACGCGCTGGTGCGCATGGCGCAGGACTTCTCGATGCGCCTGCCGCTGCTCGACGGTCAGGGCAACTTCGGCTCGATGGACGGCGACGCCCCCGCGGCGATGCGCTACACCGAGGTGCGGATGGCCAAGCCCGCCGCCTTCCTCCTCGGCGACATCGAGAAGGAGACGGTGGACTTCGCGCCGAACTACGACGGGCAGGACCGGGAGCCCTCGGTGTTGCCGGCGCGGTTCCCGAACCTCCTCGTCAACGGCGCGGGCGGCATCGCCGTCGGCATGGCGACCAACATCCCGCCGCACAACCTCGGCGAGATCGTCGACGCGACGCTGGCGCTGATCGAGGATCCCGCCATCGGCTTCGAGGCGCTGATGGAGATCGTGCCGGGGCCGGACTTCCCCACCGGCGCGCAGATCCTCGGCCGCTCCGGCGCGCGCAAGGCCTACGCCACCGGGCGCGGCTCGGTCATCATGCGGGCCACCACGCGGATCGAGGAGATCCGCAAGGACCGCTACGCCATCGTCCTCGACGAGATCCCCTATCAGGTGAACAAGGCGACGCTGATCGAGCGCATCGCCGATCTGGCGCGGGAGAAGCGGATCGAGGGCATCGCCCACGTCCAGGACGAATCCGACCGCCAGGGCGTGCGCGTGGTCGTCGAGCTGAAGCGCGACGCGACGCCCGAGGTGGTGCTGAACCAGCTCTGGCGCTTCACGCCGATGCAGCAGACCTTCGGCTGCAACATGCTGGCGCTGAACGGCGGCCGGCCGGAGCAGCTCGACCTGAAGTCCATCCTCGAGGCCTTCGTCGCCTTCCGCGAGGAAGTGGTGGCGCGGCGCACCGCGTTCGAGCTCTCCAAGGCACGCGACCGCGCCCACGTCCTCTGCGGCCTCGCCGTCGCGGTGGAGAACGTGGACGAGGTGGTGGCGCTGATCCGCTCCAGCCCCGATCCCGCCACGGCGCGCGAGCGGCTGATGACGCGCGACTGGCCGGCCGACGCCATCGCGCCCTACATCCGCCTGATCGACGATCCGACCCACACGGTCGCGGACGACGGCACCTATCGCCTCTCGGAGACGCAGGCGCGCGCGATCCTCGAGCTGCGCCTCCAACGCCTCACCGCCCTCGGCGTGCGCGAGGTGACGGAGGAGCTGGAGGAGCTCGCCGCGAAGATCCGCGACTACCTCGAGATCCTCCGCTCGCGCGAGCGGATCCTCGCCATCATCTCGGACGAGCTGCGGGAGGTCCGCGATCAGTTCGCCACCCCCCGCCGGACCGCGATCGTGGACTGGGAGGGCGACCTCGAGGACGAGGACCTGATCGAGCGCGAGGACATGGTCGTCGCCGTCACCGCCGGCGGCTACGTCAAGCGCACGCCGCTGGAGGACTACCGGGCGCAGGCGCGGGGCGGCAAGGGCCTCGCGGGGATGAACACCAAGGACGAGGACGTGGTCACCTCCCTCTTCGTCGCGAACACCCACACGCCGCTGCTGGTCTTCACCACCGACGGCATGGCCTACAAGCTCAAGACCTGGCGTCTGCCGGAGGGCGGGCGCAACGCGCGCGGCCGTCCGCTGGTCAACGTGCTGCCGATCGCGCCCGGCGTCTCCGTCGCCGCGATCATGCCGGTGGACGTGCCGGAGGACGACTGGGACAAGCTCAACATCGTGTTCGCCACCACCGCCGGCGACGTGCGGCGCAACGCCCTCTCGGACTTCACCAACGTCAAGTCGAACGGCAAGATCGCCATGAAGCTGCCGGAGGGCGTCGGCCTCGTCGCGGCGCGGATCTGCGATCCGGCGGACGACGTCTTCCTCGTGACCTCGGGCGGGCGCGCGATCCGCTTCCGGGTGGCCGACGTGCGGGTCTTCAAGGGCCGCGATTCGACCGGCGTGCGCGGCATCCGGCTGGCCGAGGGCGACAGCGTGGTCGCCATGTCGATCCTCCGCCACTTCGAGGCGACGCCGGAGGAGCGTGCCGCCTATCTGCGGATGCGCCGCGCCGTCGCCGGCCAGACCGAGGCGGAGGAGACCGAGGAGAACGGCGCCGAGGAGGAGACGGTGGCCGACATCGCCCTCTCCCAGGAGCGCTACGCGGAGATGAGCGCGGTCGAGGAACTGATCCTGACGGTGACCGAGCGCGGCCTCGGCAAGCTCTCCTCCAGCCACGACTATCCGCTGCGCGGGCGCGGCGGCCAGGGCGTCGCCGCCATCGACCGGGGTCTTCGCGGCGGGCGCGTCGCGGCGGCCTTCCCGGTGCAGCTCGACGATCAGGTGATGCTGGCGACGGACCGCGGACAGTCGATCCGGTGCCCGGTGGCGGGCATCTCGTTCCGCTCGCGCTCGGCCGGCGGCGTCAGGGTGCTGAATGCGGCGCCGGACGAGCGCGTGGTCTCCGTCGCCTGGATCGCCGAGCGCGGCGACGAGGACGCGCCGGAGGAGGGAGCGGGCTGACCTCGCCCCCGCCGGAGGATCCCGAGGCGCTCCGCGCCGCCCTCGCCGACCGGCTGGAGGCGGCGTCGCTTGCGGGCGAGACGCCGAGCTACGGCGCGCTGGCGGAGGGTCTTGGCCTCGCGCCGCCGAAGATCCGCAAGCTCGCCGCCCTGCTCGAGAGCCTGATGGCGGAGGACGCCGCCGCGGGGCGCCCGCTGCGCGCCGTCCAGGCCGCCGCCCGGCTGCGGGGCGGCCTGCCCGCGCCCGGCATTCTCGACGCCGCGCGACGGCTCGGGCGTCCGGTCGGGCCCGACGCGGGCCCGGAGGCCGAGGCGTGGACCGCGGCCGAACGCGCGCGCCTCTCGGCGGCGCTTCGCGGGGATCCGGACGGCTAGCGGCCGCCTTCCGCTCCGTCTCCGAAATCGACACGTCGGCCCGGGCCCGGAATCGGACCCCATTCGGCGTCATTATCCGAGATACGAACGGTTTGTTTCCCGAGCGAACCCTTCACGATCCGCCTGAATTGCGCGATCTGGCGCTGCAGACGCGGAGGCCGTGACGCCCCGCCGGAACAAGGAGACGGAGCATGGCCACTTCGACCACCGACGCGCCGATCGCCGCGCCGACCGACGCCCTCGCCCATGTCGCGCCCGTGGCGCGCGTCCTGCTCGCCGCGATCTTCGTGTTCGCGGGTTGGAACAAGCTGATGGATCCCGCCGGATCGGCCGGCTACATCGACTCCGGCGGACTGCCGGGCTGGCTGGTCTGGCCGACCGTCGCGCTCGAGCTGCTGGGCGGCCTCGCCATCGCGCTCGGCGTCTACGTGCGGCCCGTGGCCGCCGCGCTCGCCCTCTTCTCCGTCGTCGCGGGAGTGCTCTACCATCTGCTGCCCGGTTTCGGGGCCGAGGGCATGGAGCGGATGATGCAGATGATCCACGTCCAGAAGAACCTCGCCATCGCCGGCGGACTTCTGCTGCTGACGGTGTTCGGCCCCGGACCCTTCGCGCTGACCCGGCGCTGACCTCCCTCCGCCCCGCGCCTTCGGGGCGGCCGCCGACGCGTCGACGACCAACTCTATCAGAGCACCGTCGCGGAGATCGAACAGCTCACCGGGCTCCTCTTCGCACCGATCGTGGCGGAGAGCGACCCGCTCCATTTCCGGGAGAACCCGGAGGCGCAGGCGCGGCTGCGGATCCCCGAGACGCCGTAGCGCATCCCCCGTCGCCCGGCCGGGAGGGCTCGTGGCGATGGACGAGCCGCGCGTCGTCATGCGCGACGCCGAGATCGACGTGCTGTCGGTCGCCGCGATGCCGGATCCGGCCGGCGCGGACCGCGGAACCGGGTGGGGCTCGACCCTCGACCTCGAGCCCGAGGCGGTCGCGCTCGAGGGCTGGCGCCTCGCGGACGACGGCGGCCGGGAGATCGCGCTTTCGGGCGGGAGTCTTCGCCTGCAAGGCCCGACGCTCGCGCCGGTCCGGCTCGGCGACTCCGGCGACGTGCTGACGCTGTTCGACGCCGACGGGGCGCGCATCGACCGCATGGTCTACAAGGCCGAGGACGTCGGGCCGGGCCGCGCGATCCCGTTCGCCCGACCGACGCGCCGCGCGGGACGATCCAGCTGAGGCGTGGCCCCGGCACGCCCCACTGGCGCGGCGCGCGTCGGGACGCTAGGTAGGGCGGCATGACGAGACCCGATCCGATCCACGTCGTGGGCGGCGGCATGGCCGGCGCCGAGGCCGCCTGGCAGATCGCCGAGGCCGGCTTGCCCGTCGTCCTGCACGAGATGCGCCCGGTGCGGGGCACCGAGGCGCACGTCACCGAGGGGCTGGCCGAACTGGTCTGCTCCAACTCCTTCCGCTCGGACGACGACGAGACCAACGCCGTCGGCCTCCTGCACTGGGAGATGCGCACGGCGGGCGGCCTCATCATGCGCATGGGCGACGCGCACGGCCTGCCGGCCGGCGGCGCGCTCGCGGTGGACCGCGTCGCGTTCTCCGAAGGGGTCACGGCGGCGCTGGAGGCGCATCCGCTGATCGAGATCCGGCGCGAAGAGGTGGAATGGCCGGCGGAGGACTGGTCCTCGGTCATCGTCGCGACCGGCCCGCTGACCTCCTCGGCGCTCGCGGAGAACATCCGGCGGCGCACGGGCGATGACGGCCTCGCCTTCTTCGACGCCATCGCGCCGATCGTGCATTTCGAGAGCGTCGATCTCTCCCGCGCCTGGTTCCAGTCGCGCTACGACAAGGGGGAGACCGAAGAGCAGCGCACCGCGTATCTCAACTGTCCGATGGACCGGGAGACCTACGAGGCCTTCATCGACGCCCTGCTCGCGGCTCCGAAGACCGAGTTCAAGGACTGGGAGAAGGACACGCCCTATTTCGAGGGCTGCCTCCCGGTCGAAGTGATGGCCGAGCGCGGGCGCGAGACGCTGCGGCACGGGCCGCTGAAGCCGGTGGGGCTGACCAACCCGCATCAGCCCGAGGTGAAACCTCACGCAGTGGTTCAACTTCGCCGCGACAACGCCTTGGGCACGCTGTACAATCTGGTCGGCTTCCAGACCAAGATGCGATACGGTGCGCAGGCCGAGGTGCTCCGCATGATCCCGGGGCTGGAGAACGCGCGCTTCGCCCGGCTCGGCGGCATCCACCGCAACACCTTCCTCAATTCCCCGAGGCTTTTGGACGGCGACCTTCGCCTGAAGGCGGAGCCGCGGATCCGCTTCGCCGGGCAGGTCACCGGCGTCGAGGGCTATGTCGAGAGCGCGGCGATGGGCCTTCTCGCCGGGCGCATGGCCGCGGCGGAGCGCCTGGGCGCTCCGCTCGCCCCTCCGCCGCCGGAGACCGCGCTCGGCGCGCTTCTCAACCACGTCACGGGCGGGGCGGACGCCGCGACCTTCCAGCCGATGAACGTGAATTTCGGCCTTTTCCCGCCCCTCGGGGAAGGTCCGAAGGGGCGGCGCGGCAAGCGCGACCGCGCCCGCGCCTACACGGAGCGCGCCAAGGCCGCCTGGACCGTCTGGCTCGGGGCCCTCGCCGCAGCCTGAAGCGTCATGGATTTGACGCATACGCCCTTCCCGACGCAAGATGCCGCGTCAGGAGGTGAACGACATGACGCATGACGGACCGATGGACGGCGGCTTTCTCGACAGGGTTTACGACGTCGAGGACGGCGACGCCGCCAAGCGGCTATACGCGGACTGGGCCGAAAGCTACGATGCCGACCTGATCGCCAACGGCTACGCCTCGCCTTCGCGCTGCGCCGAGGCGCTGGCGCAGACCGGGGTGGACCCCGCCGCGCCGCTGCTCGATCTCGGCTGCGGCACCGGTCTCTCGGGCGAAGCGTTCCGCACCGCCGGCTTCGGCGTGATCGACGGCACCGATTTCAGCGCGGAGATGCTCGAGGTCGCCCGCGCCAAGGGAGTCTATCGCGATCTCTTTCTCTCCGATCACGAGCATCCGCTGCCGGTCGAGCCCGGGGCCTACGCCGACATGGCGGCGGTCGGCGTGTTCTCCCCCGGCCACGCGCCGGCCACGCTGATCGACGAGGTGCTGGCGCGCCTGCTCTCCGGCGGGCGCTTCGTGTTCACGCTGAACGACCACGCGCTGCAGGATCCCACCTACGAGGGGCGGATCAACGAGCTCTGCGACGCGGGCGGCGCGCAGTGCCTGTTCCGGGAACGGGGGCCGCATCTGCCGAAGATCGACCTGATGTCGACCGTCTACGTGCTCCGCAAGGGCTAGAACCGCCCCGACCAGACCCGGCGCAGCAGCCCCCAGCGGCGGCGGAACTCGCTCGGCTCGGGCAGGTCGCGGTGCAGCTCGAAGCCGGGCCGCGCCGCAGCCCTCAGCGCCGCCTCGCCCCGCCAGCCGGCCAGCAGCGCCGGGCGCACCGGCTCGCGCACGCGGGTCCGACGCGCCTCCGCCATCCAGCCGAGGGCGTCCTCGGCGATCCCGCGAAGCGCCGCGCGCACGGTCTCGGGCGTGCGGCCTTCGGCCAGCGCGTTGCGGTCCGGCGGCTCCTCGGTCGGGATCGGGTCGCCCCCGCGCGCATAAAGCGCCGGCAGCGCCCGGATCAGCGCGCCCGCCCCGCTCGCCTTGCCGAACAGCCGCGCCGCCCGCCGCTCCGCCTCGTCCGCGCCGAGGGCCAGCGCGGCCAGCTCCATCAGCCGCCCCGCCGTCCCGTCGAGATAGGCGTCGAACAGCGCCCGGTCGGCGATGGCGGGGCCGGCGAGATCGTAGGACCGCGCGTCGAGCAGCGCCTCGAACGGCTCGCGCGGCAGGTCCGCCGCGCGGATCGTCCCGGCGAGCGGCTCGACCACCTCGTGGCGGCGCGGGGGCCCGCCGTCGAAGATCTCCGCCGTGGCGTCGCGCCACCACTGCAGGCGGATCTCCCCCAGCATCGGCTCGGACACCGCCGCGGGGATGCGGGCGACCTCGAGGTTGAAGGCGTAGAGCGCCGTCAGCCGGTCGGCCATCGGCCCCGCGAGGCGCGCGGTCGCCCAGCGGTCCGGATCGCCACGGCGCACCAGCTCGGCGCAGGCCTCCGCGCTCATGCCGGCGCCGCGACCAGCAGCCGATAGCCGTACTGGCCCGGGCAGCGCCGCCAGAGGGCGATCTCCTCGCGCGTCTCGGCGAGGGCGGCGCGGCCGCCCTCGGTCTTCCCGTGCGCGGCGTCGAGCGCGGCGAGCCGCCCCTCGAGCGCGTCCATGTAGGCGTCCCAGTCGCTTTCGGGCTGGAGGAACCCGCCCACGACCGCGAAGCCAGCGCGGGCGACCGCGGCGTCGAGGCCGGCGGCGTCGGTCATGCCGGGATAGGCGCGCCACATCTCCACCGCCTCGGGATCCGGGGCGTCGGTCAGCCAGACGGCGTCGCTGAACACGACGCGCCGGCCGGGCGCCAGCGCGCCCCGCCAGACCCGGAGCGCCGACTCCACGCCGAGATTGTAGATCGCGCCCTCGCACCAGATCAGGTCGAACGGCCCGGTCTCGGCGCCCATGTCGGCCACCGCGCCCTCGAAGCGGTCGGCGGCGCCGAGCGTGGCGACCCGGGCGCGCGCCGCCTCCACGAAGGGCGGATGGGTGTCGACCGCGCGGAGCCGCGCCTGCGGCAGCTCCGCCAGCAGCACGGCGGAGGCCGCGCCCGGCCCGCAGCCGGCGTCCAGCACCCGCGGCGCCGAGGGCAGGTCCGCCCGCACCAGATCCAACGCGCGCCGCGTCGTCGCGTCAGAGCCCGGCGCCTCGCGCGGCAGGTCCGAATGGATCGCGAAGAAGGCGGCGCGGAAGTCCGGCTCCTCGAAGTTCATGCGGCCGCCCCCTGCGCCTCGGCCCCGTCGCGGATCAGCTTCCAGGTCACCGCGTCGAGCAGCGCCTGGAAGCTCGCCTCGACGATGTTGGGCGAGACGCCCACCGTGGACCAGCGCCGGCCCTTGGCGTCGGCGCTGTCGATCAGCACGCGCGTCACCGCCTCGGTGCCGCCGGTGGTGATGCGCACCTTGAAGTCGACGAGGCGCAGATCCTCGATGAAGTCCTGATAGCGCCCGAGGTCGCGCCGCAGCGCCCGCGACAGCGCGTTGACCGGGCCGCGGTCCTCCTGGCTGACCGGATCGCGCGATTCGGAGGCGGAGATGCGCCGCTCCCCGTCCACCATGCAGACCACCACCGCCTCGGAGAGCGTCGTCGTCCCCCGCCGCTCGACCGTCACGCGGTAGCGCTCCACGTCGAAGAAGCGTGGCAGCAGATCCAGTTCGCCCCGAGCCAGCAGCTCGAAGCTCGCCTGCGCGCCGTCATAGGCGAAGCCCTCGTCCTCGCGCCGTTTCACGAGTTCGAGGATACGCGCCAGCCGCGGGTCGCCCTTCTCCACCTGAAGGCCCATCTCCGCCAGCCGCCGGCGCAGGTTCGACTGCCCGGCCTGGTTCGACATCGGCACCACGCGCTCGTTGCCCACGGCCTCCGGGGGCACGTGCTCGTAGGTGCTCGGGTCCTTCGCGACGCCCGAGGCGTGCAGCCCCGCCTTGTGGGTGAAGGCCGCCGCGCCGACATAGGGCGCGTGGCGGTCGGGCACGCGGTTGAGCACGTCGTCCAGCATCCGGCTGAGGCGGGTCAGGTCCGGCAGGCGGTCCGCCGTCACGCCGGTCTCGAAGCGGTCGCGATAGGGCGCCTTCAGCAGCAGCGTCGGGATCAGCGAGACGAGGTCGGCGTTCCCGCATCGTTCGCCGAGCCCGTTCAGCGTGCCCTGCACCTGCCGCGCCCCGGCGTCGATCGCGGCGAGCGAACCCGCCACCGCGCAACCCGCGTCGTCGTGGCAGTGGATGCCGATCCGCTCGCCGCCGAAACGCGCCACCACGCGGGCGGTGATCTCGCCGATCTCCGTCGGCAGCGTGCCGCCGTTGGTGTCGCAGAGCACGGCCCAGCGGGCGCCGCCCTCCAGCGCCGCCTCGAGGCAGGCCAGCGCATGGTCGGGCTCGGCCTTGAAGCCGTCGAAGAAGTGTTCGGCGTCGAACAGCGCCTCGCGCCCGAGCGCCGCAAGATGCGCGACCGAATCGCGGATCGCCGCGAGGTTCTCCTCCCGGCTGACGCCGAGCGCGGTCTCCACCTGCCCGGCATGGCTCTTGCCGACGAGGCAGACCGCCGGCGTGCCGGCGTTGACCACCGCCGCGAGCACGTCGTCGTTGGCGGCGGAGCGGCCGACGCGCTTGGTCATGCCGAAGGCGGTGAAGGTCGCGCGTTCGAGCCGAGGCGCGGCGGCGAAGAAGTCGCTGTCGGTCGGATTGGCGCCCGGCCAGCCGCCCTCGACGTAGTCGATGCCGAGCGCGTCGAGCGCGCGGGCGATCTTCGTCTTCGCCTCGGCGGTGAAGTCGACGCCCGAGGTCTGCTGCCCGTCGCGCAGCGTCGTGTCGAAGAGGTGCAGCCGCTCGCGCGTCATTCGACGTCCTCCAGCTTCGTCGGGTCGAAGTCCGGCCCCAGCTCCCATTCCGCGCCCTGGGGCGTGTCCTTCACGATCACGCCGGCCGCCGCCACCGCGTCGCGGATGGCGTCGGCCCGGGCGAAGTCCTTAGCCTTGCGCGCCTCGGCCCGCGCGTCGAGCAGGGCGCGGATGCGCCCGGCCTGCTCGGCGCCCGCCCCGCCGGCGCGCATGGCGTCGGAGAGCGTGCCCTCCTCCTCGGCGGCGAGACGGTCGACCGCGCCGTCGGCGAAGGGATCGAGGCCGAGCAGCCGCATCCCGCCCGCCAGCGCCTCGGCGGCGGCCGCCGCCTCGACGGTGCGCTCGCGGATGCGGGCGGCCTTGGCCAGTTCGTCGAGGGCGGCGACGGCGCCCGGGGTGTTGAGATCGTCCGAAAGCGCCTCCATCACCGCCGCCGGCGCCGGGCCCTCGGGCCGCGCGGCGACCCAGTCCGAGCCGCGCCGCGCGAGCGAGAGGCGCCAGCGCTCCAGCTTCTTGCGCGCCTCCTGCCGGCGCTTGGCGCCCCAGTTCAGCACGTCGCGATAATGCGTCATCAGGAAGCCGAGCCGGATCACCTCGCCCGGCAGCTCCTCCAGCGCCTCGGCGACGGTCACGAAGTTGCCGAGGCTCTTGGACATCTTGCGCCCGTCGACGTTGATCATGCCGTTGTGCAGCCAGACCTCGGCGAAGGCGTGGTCGGGATGGGCGCAATGGCTTTGCGCGATCTCGTTCTCATGGTGGGGGAACATCAGGTCCGATCCCCCGCCGTGGATGTCGAAATCCGGCCCCAGCAGCGCCTCCGACATCGCGGAGCACTCGATGTGCCAGCCCGGCCGGCCGCGGCCCCAGGGCGACTCCCAGCCCGGCTCGTCGGGCCCGGAGGGCTTCCAGAGCACGAAGTCCATCGGATCGCGCTTGTAGGGCGCGACCTCGACCCGCGCGCCGGCGATCATGTCCTCGGTCGAGCGGCCCGAAAGCGCGCCGTAGGCGGGGTAGCTCGCCACCGAGAACAGGACGTGCCCCTCGGCCTCGTAGGCGTGGCCGCGCTCGATCAGCAGCGCGATCATCTCGACCATGGCGGGCACGTGGTCGGTCGCCTTCGGCTCGTGCGTCGGGCGCAGCACGTCGAGGGCGTCCATGTCGGCGTGGAAGGCGGCCGTCGTCTCCCGCGTCAGCCTGGCGATGGCCTCGAGGGGGTCCATCTCCGGCCAGCGCTCCTTCGCCCGCGCGTTGATCTTGTCCTCGACGTCGGTGACGTTGCGGACGTAGACGACCCGATCCTCGCCGTAGACGTGGCGCAGCAGGCGGAACAGGACGTCGAACACGACCGCCGGACGCGCGTTGCCGACATGCACGCGGTCGTAGACCGTCGGTCCGCACACGTACATGCGCACGCGCCGCTCGTCTTCGGGGATGGCCGGATCGCGCCAGTCGCGGGGCGTGAAGCGCTCGGCCTCGCCGCTGGCGGAGTTTCGGAGCCGGATCGGATGCGCGATCGTCATGCGTGGGCCTCGGGCGCGGGGCGTCCCGCGGCGGGCCGGGTCTCGTCATGGCAAGGGGCTGGCCGCCGCGGACGGTATGTCAGCGGATAATGCAGATCCGGAACGGGAAAGCGGCGATCATGCGGTCCCTATGCCCGGCCGGCCGGAGCGGCGCAACCCATGAAACGTCGCGCGGCCCCGGAGCCTCGGGCCCCCGGGCCGCGGCCCTCCCCGGCGGTGTTCCGCCCGCCGTCGC